>JBLHSI010000243.1:0-3126 GCA_047626655.1 Halioglobus sp. | reverse complement strand
CTCGCTACCTGCTTTAAAGCTTCTATAGCCTCATCAATGTCTTCACTGCCAGCCCAGGCCTTTGCTTCGGCTTCGTTGCAAAAAATGAGGTCTAGTTTGTCGCCGACTATCGCCTCCATTCCCTCGCGGAAAAATTGGACCATGCCGGGATCAGAAAAACTCAGAGCAGTTTTCACGCCGTTGGCTTGTGCCGTTACTCGTGCTTCAACTGCAGCTGCTAAGCCGGTAGGCGATGTCACTAGATAACCTTCTACATAGAGGTATTGTGAGCGAGCGATCGCGCCGGGGTCCAACTGCTCCACCGAAAGAGTCTCGCTGATACCCAGATTAGTATTCATGCTTCTCTCTGCATCGGGAGTAATTAATACCAGGCACTTGCCAGTAGTCCCATCCTCTCGCTCTGCGCCCAGGCAGTGGTCGACACCTGCTGCTTTGAGGTCGGACAGATAGATGTTGCCATCGGTGTCGTCGGCAACTTTACAGGACATAAAGGTGGGTCCGCCAAACTGTGCGGTGGCGATCATCGAGTTACCGGCGCTGCCGCCACTGGCGTGACTGGCCTTTACCAGGTGGCCTTGCAGATGCTCGATCAGTTCGGCTTGCCGGGTGGGATCTACAAGCGTCATTAAACCTTTCTCGACGCCCATCGCAGCTAAATCTGAATCCTCTACCTGGATTTCGGTGTCGACTAAGGCTGCACCAATTCCATACACTTTATAACTGTTCATTGACTTTTATCTCCTGAGTTGTCTAGCGCTATTATCCTTATCTCTCGGGCAAAAGAAAGCGATGATGCTGTACACTGCGTCGCTATGGCAAAGAAGCGCTTAAAATCCAAATCATCGAGCAATCACCTGCTGCTGAAGTTTTCTATTTCGGTGTTGTTTGCCGGTCTTTTGGTGATGGTTTATCTCGATGCGCAAATCACCGCCACCTTTACTGGAAAAATGTGGGAGCTTCCCGCCCGTGTTTATGCTCGACCACTGGAACTCTATGTGGGTGCCGATGTGGATGTGGACGATCTAAGCTATGAGTTAGAGTTGTTGGGGTATCGCCGCAAATTGCAGTTGCGCAGTCCCGGGGATATGTCGGTAGGCAGCAATCGGGTTGATATTTATACTCGCGGCTTTGATTTCCCAAACGAACGCGAACCCGCTAGGCGAGTTTCTATCGGCATGGCCGATGGGAAGGTGAGTTCTATGCGCGCTAGCGACGCGAATATTGACCTAATGCGGTTGGATCCCGTTCAAATCGGCGGAATTTATCCCTCACATGGTCAGGACCGAGTGCTGGTCAAGCTAGATGATGTGCCGCCCACGTTGCAGCAGGCTCTACTGGCAATAGAGGACCGGGATTTTTATCAGCACCGTGGTTTTTCCTTCTCCGGTATTGCGCGAGCGGCGCTGAGTAATGTTCGTTCGGGAAGCGTGGTAGCCGGTGGTAGTACTATCACCCAGCAACTGGTCAAAAATTATTACCTCACTCCTGATAGAACGATTGTTCGCAAGCTCAAAGAAGTAGCGATGGCAGTGCTGCTAGAAGTTCACTACGACAAAGACCAAATTCTGGAAAGTTATATCAATGAGATTTATTTGGGCCAAGAGGGGCCCCGAGCTATTCACGGCTTTGCGCTTGCCTCGAGGCACTATTTTGATACACCGCTGAATCAGCTCGGATTGCACCAGCAGGCTCTCCTTGTTGGCATGGTGAAAGGTCCGTCTTTGTTTAATCCCCGGCGCAACCCGGAGCGGGCTCGTGAGCGTCGTGCAGTGGTATTAGGCGTTATGGTAGAGCAGGGCATCATATCCCGGGAGCATGCGACGATTGCCAACGGGATGCCTCTGGGTGTCAATACACGGGCCAATATTATGGGCTCCTTTCCGGCCTATCTCGATTTGGTGAGGCGCCAGTTGCGACTGGAATATCGCGATGAAGATTTAACCAGTTTGGGCTTGAGTATTTTCACCAGTTTCGACCCGCTGCTGCAGCGGCAACTCGAGGCGAGTACCAAGTCGGTCATGACATCACTGGACCCTACTGGAAAATTGGAGTCGGCTACGGTAGTGACTCGTTTTGATACCGGGGAAATTGCGGCGTTAGTGGGCGGCAAAAATTCGCGTTATGCGGGTTTTAATCGCGCCCTAGATGCTCGGCGACCAGCCGGCTCGCTGCTAAAACCTGCTGTCTACCTCGCTGCTCTGGAACAGGAAAGTAGCTACACGCTGGCGACGCCGCTAGACGACAGCGCCGTTAGTGTGGCGGGTCCCAACGATCAGTTATGGCAACCGCGAAATTTTGACCGCCGCTTCCACGGCTCGGTGTTGTTACACCGCGCACTGGCGAAATCTTACAATCTAGCCACTGCAAGGTTGGGCATGGAGCTTGGGCTGGACCGCGTCGCAGATGTTATGCGTCGCTTGGGAATTGAGGGGTTCATCCCCGAAGTGCCTTCATTGACCCTTGGTGCGGGCGAGTATTCTCCGCTTGATATGGCCGCCATGTATCAAACAATTGCGGCTGGCGGCTTTCGTATACCGCTGCGGAGTATCAGAGGGATTGTTGATGCTCAGGGAAACCCCTTGAAACGTTACCCCTTGGAATACGATAGGACGATTAGTCTACAGGCGGTACACTTACTACATTACGCCATGCGCGAAGTGGTGCGGGAGGGCACGGGGCGTGGCGTTTATCAATATCTCGATCAGAACTTTGAAGTCGCCGGTAAAACGGGTACTACCAACAGCGGCCGCGATTCCTGGTTTGCCGGATTCAGCGGTGACTTACTCGCCGTTTCCTGGATAGGCCATGACGATAATCGTGAAACCGGCCTCACCGGGGGAAGCGGCGCGCTTAAAGTATGGGCACACTTTATGGCTGGCGCGAGTAAGCGTTCCTTAAACTACCGCATGCCAGATGGCGTGCAAACGTATTGGGTCAATAGTGTCTCGGGAAAATTGACAGGCGAGGGCTGCCCCGACGCCCGTCTTCTGCCATTTATAACGGGCACCGAGCCCAGGCAAAGTACCGGCTGTTCAGCGCGAAGTTCTGGTGGCTTAAGCGATTGGTTTCAGTCACTATTTAATAGCGAGAGATAAAGCGCATGTTGAAACATTTGGGGCGAGCAAT
>JBLHSI010000242.1:0-3154 GCA_047626655.1 Halioglobus sp. | reverse complement strand
CGACCTATGTACCGCGCTCTGGATTAGGTGTTTGCCGCTCTGGAGGCGACGCTCCAATATGCGCTTCATTTCTGCTCGCGGAAAGTTCAATCTGTTTTTGGCGCTCGCCAAAACGCGCTCTTTGATCGTCGGTGAGTGTATCGAAGCACCCTGGGCAACAAATACCTTTTAGATAATGGGGCGACGATTTATCGGTTTCTGTAATGGGATGGCGACAACCAAAACACTGATCATACACGCCCTTTTCCAACTGATGGTTGACCGCCACCCTGCTATCAAACACAAAGCACTCGCCCTGCCAGATGCTATCTTTCTCCGGCACTTCTTCAAGATATTTCAAAATCCCACCCTGCAAGTGATAGACCTCTTCAAATCCCTCCTTTAGCATAAAGGCGGAGGCCTTTTCACAGCGAATCCCCCCGGTGCAAAACATCGCTACTTTCTTATGCTTTGAGGGGTCATAGTGCTTGCGAACGTGGGCGGGAAACTCTCGAAATGTTGTGGTATTGGGATCTACGGCCCCCTCAAAAGTTCCTATTCCTACTTCGTAGTTGTTGCGAGTGTCAATTAAGACAACATCAGGATCGCTTACCAAAGCGTTCCAGTCCTGCGGCTTAACATATTGACCCACCATTTCATTGGGGTCTACTCCCCCTATTCCCATGGTAACAATCTCTTTTTTCAGCTTCACTTTCATTCGGTGAAACGGCATATGATCGTCGAACGACTCTTTATGCGGTAAATCGACCATGCGCGGGTCGCTTCGGAGATAAGCCAGCACCTCATCCACCGCCTCTCTGGTCCCTGCAATAGTGCCGTTGATGCCCTCATGCGCCAGCAACAGTGTTCCTTTGGTACCCGCTAACAGGCAGCGGTCTAGCAAAGCTTCTCGCATCTCACCAAAATCCGGCAATAGCACAAATTGGTATAGAGCAGCAACAACAGTGCTTGATGAGGAAGGTTCTGTCACAAACTCTCCCCTTTACTCCCACCCAAACATTTAGGTGACAGAGGAACATTGCGACCGTCTTGCTGCCACTCTTCCACGCTATAGCAATGTATCGCCAGAGCATGTACCGGACCCTTTAGCTGCTCGGCCAGTACCGTATAAATCATCTGATGACGAGCAACCTTACGCACACCGGCAAAGTTATCACTGACAATCACTACCTTAAAATGAGTTTCAGAGTTAGCGGGCACATTGTGCTGATTACTTTCATTCACCACGTCAAGTAAAACCGGCGAGTATTGTGTCGCTAGCCGTTGCTCAATCTCTTGTTGTATTAACATTTAACCTCCTCTAGCAGGGCGCGAATTATAACCGAGCAAGGTACCACTGCAAGCGCGAGCCTGCAGTCAAGACCGCTGATCTGCAGCGCGCGTACGAAATTGGCCCGGTGTCTGGCCGGTCCACTTTTTAAACGAACGGTGAAAAGCACTGGGGTCGGTAAAACCCAACTGCATCGCCACCTCATTAATCGATAATTCCGGTCGATTTAGATGGAGTTTAGCCGCATTACACCTACTGCCGTCCTTGATTTGCTGAAACGTCGTACCTTCGCGCTTGAGACGCCTGCGCAATGTCGGGGCCGACATATTCAGAGCGGCACTTATGGTCTCAAAATCAGGAAAGCCGTCCTTGAAATCATGCCCGATCATCGCCTTCACCTGGGCTGACAAATTATTACCGGCTGGATCTTCTTCCATGATCAATAACTGGTAGGGCGCGGTACGTAAAAATTCGCGGAGTGAGTGTTCGGTGTGAACCACCGGCCAAGCCAAACATTCGCTGTTGAAATACAGCAAGTCATAGGGCTGGCTAAAATTGAGCGGACAGCCAAACAAGCTTTCATAACGCTCCAGTCTCAACGGGGCTTCACCCGAGAAATCGACTCTTTTCAGCTCAATTGCTCTGCCACATAACCAACCGAAAAACCGATGCCACATCGAAAGTCCGTAAGCGTCTGCCGCCGCTACTCGGGTACCGGATGTCTGTAATACGCAGTAGCCGACTCGAGCGTACTGCTCGGTGAAATTGGCATAGAGCTGCCCTCTTTCGTCAAAAAATGTTTTGTAAAACTCCGATGCGCGCTTGATGGCCTGCCCGAGATTATCGCAGGAGATAATACAGTAACACATCATTCGGAAACCACCGGGGGTCACCATGCTGCTGTCGTTGGCACCAAAAGTCTCATCTTGCAGTAAGTGCAATACGTGTTGATAGATTCGCGAGTATTGCATGGCACTCACTTCGCGCTGATAGCCAGTGCTCTCCTGATCTAATGGATTGAACTCAACGCCGGAGTCCGCCAAGATGCTGGAAAAGTCATAGCCCTTGTCCCCCGCCATTTTCAACAGGGTTTTTACAAAACGAGTGGGAACTTGATCTCCCATTTAGCAACGATTCTCAGGCATACACTGAGTTTACCAGATACCGCCCAAACTTAGGTATTTGTGCTTGGCCGCTTACCATTGGCGGCCTATAATATGGCATTATTGAAACTACCGAGGTGGTACCAATGGAGCCGCTGTTTGACATTTGCTACGCTGGGGAACTACTGGAAGGTCAAGATCTGCAATCTGTTCGACTAAAATTGCAAAAACTCTTTAACGCCACTCCTGAAACGCTGAGTAAGTTGTTTAGCGGCAAGCCACAAATACTGAAGCGCGGCTGTAATGAATCCACAGCATTGAAGTATCGCCAGGCTATGGCCAAGGCCGGCGCCAAGGCCCTCGTTAGACCTGCAGCTACACCTACGTCAACGGCGATACCCGAGGACACCAAACCCAGTGAAACCATTGGATTGGTACTTGCACCGCCGGGCAGCGATGTGCTTCGACCAGAGGAGCGCACAGCACCAATATACGCTGACATTGACACTTCCTCACTCGATATTGCCGTGGTGGGTTCTACTCTGGGAAAGGCGCGAACTGAAACAAGCGCAGCCCCGGATACATCTCACCTTTCGCTCGCCGACGCGGGGGAGAATGCTCCTCATTTAGCCGCGGATATGGTTGCCAGTCAGCCCGATACTAGCGGCATAAGCTTATCGCCAGAAGGCACAGACCTTTCTGACTGCAGTCCACCACCACCCCCCGCACCAACGGTAGACTTGTCCAATATTGAACTGGCACCGGCAGGTGCCGACGTCCT
>JBLHSI010000241.1:0-3252 GCA_047626655.1 Halioglobus sp. | reverse complement strand
CTAAAAACCCTCATCCAGGTTTGCGCATACAATGCTGTCCAAGACGCATAATCTACGCCCTTCAACAACACGAAGCCTACTAATATAAAATAGGCCAGCAAGGTGACGGCGCTAATGCGCTGAAACAACCAGTCGTAGAGGCCTGAACGCCCCATAGTAGTTACGGCAGTTACCATATCCATAGCCCCGCTAATAAAATGAGTACGGCCGAGGTCACTATCACCACTTTGGCTCCCAATATGCCACCTTCCAGTGACTCACCGATACCTAGATCCATGACGAGATGCTTAACGCCGGCGATCGAATGGTAAATAAGCGCGGACAGAACGGCCCAAAGAACAAATTTAACCATGGGCGATGCTAAATCCTGCTGCAGTGCCGCGAAACTCTCAGGGCTCTTCAAGCTGGCGTCTAGCGCCCAAATAAGCACAGCCATGCCGGCGAAGATAAACACGCCTGAGGCACGGTGGGTGATGGAAGCCCACGCGGTAATAGGTAACCGGATGGAGCTAATATCCAAATTGACGGGACGATTGTCTTTCACTGTGTAAACACCCATGTCTTTTGCGCCTGAAAAAGGCGGTTAATCGGATCGATCTATACGGTTTCGCAGCTAACCCGTGACGCCTTCGAAAAGACCGGCCACGAAAACTAAAACGCGCGAAATTATAGGCACTTACGATCACAAATACAAACTTGACGGGAAACAATATCCCAGCGCAGTTCGATGGTGGCATAATCTGAGATCTCCCACAAACATGTAGAGCATTTTTCGGCGAAGAACGCAGTCAGTTGCCGACGCAGAAGCCAGATCAATTGACAAAAGCTGCCGAGACTTTATAGTTGTCCACCCGAAAGACACACTTCGCAGGACCCCATATGAGTGACAAGCACGCTACCCTTACCGTCGATGGTATTGAACAGGCTATAAAGCTACCAATTTACAGCGGTACTTTGGGTCCCGACGTCGTCGATGTGGGTGCCCTAACTGGCCAGGGTATGTTCACTTACGACCCAGGCTTTGTCTCGACCGCAGCCTGTGAGTCACAGATTACTTACATAGATGGTGGCAAGGGAATATTGCTCCACCGTGGTTATCCTATCGATCAACTGGCAGAGCACTCCGATTATATGGAGACCTGCTACTTGCTTCTCTACGGAGAACTGCCCAGTGCCGAAGAAAAAGAGCAATTCGTCTCTACTGTCACCAAACACACAATGGTACACGAGCAGTTGGTTACGTTTTTCAGTGGTTTCAGGCGCGATGCACACCCCATGGCGATTATGTGTGGAGTGGTGGGCGCCCTATCTGCTTTCTACCACGACTCGCTGGATATCAGCGATGAGAGCCATCGTCAAATAGCCGCCTTTCGTCTCATTGCAAAGATGCCAACCCTCGCTGCTATGAGTTACAAGTTCTCGATAGGTCAGCCTTTTATGTATCCCGACAACTCCATGGGTTACGCAGAAAACTTTCTTCATATGATGTTTGGCAATCCTTGTGAGCCGAGCAATGTGAGCCCGGTTCTGGCCAAGGCGATGGACCGAATTTTCTTATTGCATGCCGATCACGAACAAAACGCTTCAACGTCAACGGTTAGACTAGCCGGCTCCTCTGGCGCCAACCCCTTCGCCTGTATAGCAGCCGGTATTGCGGCACTTTGGGGCCCGTCGCACGGCGGTGCCAACGAAGCGGTGCTAGAAATGCTCGAAGAAATTGGCGATGTGTACCATATTGACGAATTTGTAGCCCGCGCTAAAGACAAGGAAGACCCGTTTCGCCTGATGGGCTTTGGCCACAGGGTTTACAAGAACTTTGATCCACGAGCCAAAGTGATGAAAGAGGCCGCCGATGAAGTTCTGGCTGAACTGGGTATAGAAAACGACCCGCTGCTGGCCATTGCCAAAAGGCTGGAGCAGATTGCGCTGGAAGATGAATACTTCATTGAGAGAAAGCTGTACCCCAACGTTGACTTCTACTCAGGTATTATTCTTAAAGCCATTGGTATTCCCAGCAGTATGTTCACGGTCATTTTTGCCGTTGGACGCACCGTAGGCTGGATTGCCCACTGGCACGAGATGATTAGTGGTAGCTATAGAATTGGTCGACCTAGGCAGCTGTACACCGGCTATGATCAGCGTGACTACACGCCAATGGACAAGCGATAACCGCTATGACAAACGTGGTCATTAGCGGCACTGGGTTATACACCCCGAGCGAATCAATCAGTAATACAGAGCTGGTTGATTCAATGAACACCTACGTTGATCAATTCAACTCAGACAATGCCAAGGAGATAGCATCGGGGGAACTCGAAGCGCTGCAACATTCGTCAGTAGAATTTATCGAAAAAGCATCGGGCATTAAGTCGCGCTATGTCATGAACAAGAGCGGCATACTAGACCCGCAAAGAATGGCGCCGCTGTTGGCAGATCGTCCTGATGACGAACCCTCGATTCAGTGCGAAATGGCTGTAATGGCAGCAAAACAGGCGATGGAAAACGCTGGAAAAACCGCTGAAGATATCGATATGGTCATCGTTGCGGCCTCCAATATGCAGCGTGCGTATCCTGCTATGGCGGTTGAAATTCAGTCAGCGCTGGGTATCACTGGTTTTGGTTTTGACATGAACGTGGCGTGTTCTTCGGCGACGTTCGGCATCCAACAGGCAAGAGACTCTCTTGTCAGCGGCAGTGCTCGTTGCGTGCTGATGTTAAATCCAGAAATATGCAGTGGCCATCTCAATTTTCGTGATCGCGATGCACATTTTATATTTGGCGACGTCTGCACTGCAGTTATCGTAGAAAAAGCTGAGTCGGCTACCAGCGCCGAGCAGTATGCTATCGTCGATACGCGTTTACAGACTATTTACTCGAATAATATCCGCAATAACTTCGGTTTTCTCAATCGTGGAGACGATTTAGGCATTGGCAAGCCCGACAAGTTGTTTGTGCAAGAGGGACGTAAAGTTTTCAAAGAAGTCTGTCCCGCCGTCGCCACCCAGATATCATCGCAACTGCAAAGTCTTAACATAGGTTCGGACCAGCTAAAACGTATGTGGCTGCACCAGGCGAACCTCAACATGAACCAGCTGATAGCAAAACGTGTGTTGGGACGGACACCTACCGAAGACGACGCTCCCACAATTTTGGACGAGTATGCCAATACCAGTTCGGCTGGTTCTGTTATTGCGTTCCACAAACACCGCAGCGACTTTGTCAGCGGTGATATTGGGCTACTGTGTTCCTTTG
>JBLHSI010000240.1:0-3396 GCA_047626655.1 Halioglobus sp. | reverse complement strand
CTTCTCTGGACAAGAGGGAGCGGAACAAGCGGCTCTTGCTTCAAGATCTTCGCGGTCGTGAAGTTTTAGGGCGGACTAGGTTGCCGTGAGAGTGCGTACGCCATTCGCAGTTCCTAGCAGTAATACATCTGCAGGCTTTATGGCAAAGAGGCCGTTGGTGACGACGCCAGTGATACCGTTGATTTTTTGTTCTATGGCCAGCGGCTGTTCGATAGAAAAATTGTACATATCCAGGATGACATTGCCGTTGTCGGTTACCACGCCCTCGCGGTACACCGGATCACCGCCAAGCTTCACCAGCTCTCGTGCCACGTGACTGCGCGCCATGGGAATGACTTCTATAGGCAGTGGAAACGCACCTAAAGTGTGCACCAATTTGCTTTCATCGGCGATGCAGATAAATTCATCGGCCACTGCGGTGACGATTTTTTCGCGCGTGAGCGCCGCTCCGCCGCCCTTGATGAGCTGCAAGGCACTGTTGGCTTCATCGGCACCGTCGATATAGAAGTCAACTCGATCAACGGAGTTGAGATCGTAAACTACGATTCCGTGACGCTTTAAGCGCTGGGCTGAGGCCTCTGAGCTGGCTACGGTCGCATTGATTTGGCCTTTGATACTGGCCAGAGCATCAATAAAGCAATTGGCTGTTGAACCGGTGCCAATGCCGATGATTGAATCGGACTCCAGTTTTGGTTTTATGTAGTCCAGTGCGGCGTTGGCAACCGCTTGTTTTAGCTCGTCTTGCGTCATGCTAATCTGTCCCCTCTATTTGAGCCCTAAGAATAACACCGATATGCCGCAGTCATACATCAAACGAATTCTCGACGCACGGGTTTATGACGTTGCCCGGGAAACACCTATCGATAAAGCAGCGTTGTTGTCAAAGCGATTTGGCAACCAAATTTGGCTCAAGCGAGAAGATCTGCAGCCGGTCTTTTCGTTTAAGTTGCGTGGTGCTTATAACAAAATGGTGAATTTAAGCGATGCGCAGCGGGCGCAAGGCGTGGTAGCTGCGTCGGCGGGTAACCATGCACAGGGCCTGGCTATGGCCGCGGCCAAAATGGGGGTTAAGGCCACTATTGTCATGCCGCGAACCACGCCGCTAATCAAGGTGGATGCTGTGCGTAATCATGGTGCCAAGGTCGTGCTGCAAGGCGATACTTTTGAGGAGGCCGATAGTTGCGCTAAAGAACTGGTCGCCAAGCTGGGCCTGGTCTACGTTCACCCGTTTGACGACCCTGACGTTATTGCCGGCCAGGGCACTATTGGTATGGAGATTGTGCGTCAGCATTCAACGCCATTAGATGCTCTTTTTGTGCCTGTGGGCGGCGGTGGGTTGATCGCCGGTGTGGCCGCATACGTGAAATATGTGTGGCCAAACACCAGAATTATTGGTGTTGAGCCCGAGGATGCTGCCTGTTTAAAGCTGGCACTGGAGCGCGGGCGGCGTGACAAATTGACTGAAGTGGGCTTATTCGCAGAGGGCGTGGCCGTGGCTCAGATCGGAAAAGAGCCTTTTCGCATCATTCGGGCAACGGTTGATGAGGTCATAACCGCCTCTACCGATGAAATGTGTGCTGCAATAAAAGATATTTTTGAAGACACGCGCGGTATTGCAGAGCCGGCGGGTGCTTTGGCGCTGGCAGGGATGAAAAAATATATTGAGCGCACGGGCGTCAAAGAGCAGCAGTTGATGGCGATAGTGAGTGGCGCCAATACCAATTTTGATCGCCTCAGATATATTTCCGAGCGCACCGAGATTGGCGAGCAGCGCGAGGCGGTCATAAGCGTTACGGTCGCAGAGAAGCCGGGTAGTTTTAGAGCTTTTTGCAGTGCCATCGGGCGGCGTAGCATCACCGAGTTTAACTATCGCTACGCCGGAGAGGGCTCCGCACAGGTGTTTGTCGGTCTGGTCGTTGCTCCGGGCGGAGATGACCTGCGAGGCCTCTTGGCCCGGTTGGAAAAGCGCGGTTACGATACGCAAGACATGACGAGCAATGAGGTTGCCAAGCTACATATTAGGCATATGGTGGGGGGGCACGCTCCGGCAATGGCCGTTAATGAGCGCGTTTTTCGCTTTGAATTTCCTGAGCGTCCCGGTGCTCTGTTGAAGTTTTTGACCGGAGTGGGCGAGCGCTGGAACATATCGATGTTTCACTATCGTAACCACGGTGCAGCCTACGGACGCATATTAATTGGGCTACAAGTGCCAAAAGGTGAGCGTGGAGAGCTGCTGAAAGCGCTGGACGAAATAAGCTATCGCTACTGGGACGAAACCGATAATCAGGCTTATCAATTGTATCTGGGAAGGCGCGATCCGCAGTAGGCATTCACCCCGCAGGCTGCGAAATCAAAGGCTGCGAGGGCTTTTCTTTTGGTTTTTACTGGTATAGACTTCCCTCAAACGCGAAAAATAACGATAGCTGCATGGCAAGTTGTGCTGGTATCAATTGGTGAATGGGCGGGGTTTTTTCAAGCGAGAAGCCCACCTGCTAGAAGTGAGAGAAAGACGTTGAAGCGCAAACCAGATTTGTTGTTAGTCCTTATAGCTGTATTTGGGCTGGGAGTGATTGTATCCCTGCTGGCCCCAATGACGTCTAATGACTCAGTTGCCGCTCCGGCGTCAGAACTGCAAGCCGGTGTTATTGTCAGCGATTAATAGGCTCTCCCCGAGCTGAAGTTTCTTTGCAGTAATAAATCTCCCGATCAGTAATAACG
Organism: Halioglobus sp.; assembly: GCA_047626655.1. GTDB lineage: Bacteria > Pseudomonadota > Gammaproteobacteria > Pseudomonadales > Halieaceae > JBALVT01. The sequence goes on along the minus strand of JBLHSI010000240.1, from coordinate 678 downwards.
ATGTCTAGTGAGACATCCCAATCTTGTTGTGGCAGCGTTGCGACCTCCTGCATTTGATGGGCAAGACCTATTAATGTGCGGCCCGCTTGATTGGCCAGGGCTCTGTCGTAGTAGCCTCCCCCCATGCCTAGTCGACTACCCGTTTTATCCCAAGCCACCAATGGCATGAATATTATGTCCATGCTGGACAGCGGCTGTTGTGCCGAATGCGATGTGGGCTCTGCAATACCATAGCGATTTTTGCTCAGTGGATCGCTGTGTTGCCACTGCGCAAAAACCATTTGCTTGTCATTTCCTACAACGGGCAGAAATACTTGCACGCCAGCAGTAAAGCAGTGCTGAGCGATTGCAGACGTATCGATTTCTCCATCGCTGGCCGCGTACAAGGCAATCATTTGCGCCGACTCCCATTGTGGCAGCGACAGGGCGAGTGTTGCGACAGTGCGTGATGCGAGTGTTTGATCATTTGGGGAGATAGATCGACGGCGCTGACGCAGCTGGGCTCGCAACTGCTTTTTGGATAGCAAAGACATGGTTATTCGCTCCTGCAGATGGCGCGAAGCAAGGAAAAGGATACCCGGTATACCGCTGACAGAGTAGCCCTTGAACCCGACGGTTCAGGGCGGGGGTCGCTGCACTGAATTAGGCTTTCCGGCAACACCGGACTTGCACATCAAC
>JBLHSI010000239.1:0-3592 GCA_047626655.1 Halioglobus sp. | reverse complement strand
GAATTAGTGGTCGCCGGCAAGCAATTTCAAACGGAAGATGGCGAGTTGAGCCCGCTGCAGCAGTTTTTGGATAAAGCGGCACTGGATGCGGGCGATGCGCAGGCCGACGAGCATGAAGATAGCGTGCAAATGATGACCTTGCACTCCGCTAAGGGTTTGGAGTTTCCGTTGGTTTTCCTGGCGGGAATGGAGGAAAATCTATTCCCGCATCGGATGTCGCTGGAAGAATCGGGGCGCCTCGAAGAAGAGCGCCGTCTTTGCTATGTGGGCATTACTCGGGCGATGGTCAAGCTGGTTATCACTTATGCCGAAACTAGGCGCATGCATGGCAGCGAGAACTTTAACTCCCCCTCGCGTTTTATTCGCGAAATTCCCGCCGAGCTGCTGCGTGAAGTGCGCTTACACAGTGCGATTTCCAGGCCAGTGAGCTCATTGGCACAAGTGGAGGTGCCAGATACAGGGCTGAGTCTCGGACAGCGCGTATATCACCAAATTTTTGGCGAAGGTGTGGTGCTTAACTTCGAAGGTAGGGGCGGGAATGCCCGAGTTGAAGTGAACTTTGATGACGAGGGTAGTAAGTGGCTGGTTGTTCAATACGCCAAGTTGCAACTCATTTAGCGAGCAGGGGATAAACGATATGACATTACAGGCAGACCGGGGACGCTATTTGCCTCTCATTATTTTGGCCCTGGTCGCCGCCTTGGTTGGCGTTATTTTTTTGTGGTCGGTAGATCGCGCAGCGATTGAAGTCGACGTGAGCCATCAAAGCGCCGGGGCGGCAGATAGCGGCCGTCAATACCACTGGAAGATCGTGACAACCTGGCCAAAAAACCTGCCTGGATTAGGTACAGCGGCAGAAAATTTTTCGCAGATGGTGGATCAGCTCAGCAACGGTCGCCTCACCGCCCGAGTCTACGGCGCGGGAGAGATAGTGCCGGCGTTTGAAGTCTTTGACGCGGTGTCCCAGGGTGTCGCCGATGCGGGCCATGGCGCGGCTTATTACTGGAAAGGAAAAGTGCCGTCTTCTGTATTTTTCACTGCTGTGCCCTTTGGTATGACCGCCCAGGAAATGAACGGTTGGCTGCACCAGGGCGGTGGGCTGGAATTATGGCAAGAGGCCTATGCGCCTTTTAATCTCCTGCCTATGACGGGTGGCAGTACCGGCGTGCAAATGGCCGGCTGGTTTAATAAAGAGATCAACTCAATCGATGACCTCAAAGGCCTGAAAATGCGTATTCCCGGATTGGCAGGGGAAGTGTTTGCTGAGGCCGGTGGAACCGCGGTGCGTATCCCGGGGGGTGAGCTGTATACGTCGTTGCAAACTGGGGTGATCGATGCCGGGGAGTGGGTGGGTCCCTATAACGATCTGGCGTTGGGTTTGCATGAGGTGGCTGAGTACTATTACTATCCTGGATGGCATGAACCCGGCGCAATGCTTGAGTTTATCGTCAATAAAGACGCTTACGATGCCCTGCCCGCAGATTTACAGGCGGTAGTGACGGTGGCCTCCAGAGCGGCTAATCAGATGATGTTGGATGAGTACACGGCCAGGAATAATGCAGCTCTGCGTCAGTTGGTAGATGAGCACGGGGTCAAGCTCAGACGTCTACCCGATGACGTCATTATCGCCTTGGCACGCAGCAGTGACCGGGTTATGCAAAACCTGGTTGCCAGAGATCCCATGTCGGCAAAAATATATGCTTCTTTTAAGGCCTTTTATGATGACGTTCGGGCCTATCACCATATTTCTGAACAGGCCTATATTAACGCGCGTGATTTGGCGTTTGATGAAGAGTAAAGTCGTTCTGCGAACGTTTATTGCGGCTTTAGGCTCAAGTCGCTTTCCGGGTCTATCAAGCCTGAGTTCATTGCTTTGAGATACAGGTCGAGCTGATTAGTGGCTTCGATACGACCGGGGAATGGGCCTTCAATGGTGCATTCGCGAGTAAAGAAAAACCAGCTATCGCCGTCTTGGAACATCCTGTCGGATCGGAAGCGGCTCTGAGCCACCCTATCTTCGTTGCGCTTGTCGGGTGTGGTTTTCATTTCTTTGGCTAAGACTTTATTGATCGTGTTCTGCCGGCCTCATCTATTGCGACGAAGACAAATTCACCTTCGGTGACCTTAATTGGTTCTCCGTCGTGCTGCGAGTTTATCCACACCTCCACCATAATGCGCACAGAGCTTCGCCCAACATCCAGAATGTCGGCATAGCAACTCACTACGGCTCCCATGTGCACCGGGGTTAGAAATACCATGCCGTTGATCGCCACGGTCGCCGTTCTGCCGGAGGCTACTTTTCCCGCGGTAATCGACCCAGCGATGTCCATTTGGGACAATAACCAACCGCCAAAGATGTCGCCGTTAGCATTGGTATCCTTGGGCATCGCCAGGGTTTGCAGAGCCAGCTCTCCCTGCGGAGTGGGGTAGGAATCGATGTCTTGCATTGTTATTTACCTTAATGCTTGTGAACGTTTGCTTCTCTACTTATTGACCACTGAGGGTAACCATGTGGCCATAGCGGGCCATATCCATAGGGCAGTCAAAACCAGAAGCTGAATCATTATAAAGGGTATTACACCGCGGTAGATAGCGCTGGTGGGCAGCGACGATGGAGCAACGCCCCGCAAATAAAATAGCGCAAATCCAAACGGTGGCGTGAGAAATGAGGTTTGCAGGTTGAGCGCAATCATGATCCCCAGCCAGATGGGGTCCAGCCCCATGGCCAGTAAAATGGGTCCGACAATGGGCACTACAACAAAGGTAATTTCAATGAAATCAAGAATAAACCCGAGGAAAAAAATGGCCACCATGACCACTAAGGTGGCGCCCATAACACCGCCGGGTAAGCCAACAAAAAAACTGTGAATGAGTTCTTCTCCGCCAAAACCTCGAAACACCAAGGAAAAAACAGCGGCACCAATTAGAATCATAAACACCATGGATGTTACTTTTAAAGTATCGGTAAGGGCCACCGACAGTAACGACCAGTTCATCTGACGCTTTAGAAGTGCAAGTATCAAGGCTCCGGTGGCACCTACACCCGCCGCTTCGGTGGGTGTAGCTGCTCCCATCAAAATGGAACCCAGCACCACAGCGATAAGTGCCAGTGGAGGCAGCAAACTACCGCAAATTTCTGCTGCAGTGATCTTCTCGGTTTCTGCTGCGGGCGCTGCTTCGGGTCTAAAATAGGCGTAAATTAGTAGATAGGCTATGTAAAGCGCAACGAGCAGTAAACCCGGCAGCAACGCCCCGATAAACAGATCGCCAACAGACACCGTGTCGGGGGTGAATATATTCATCTTTAACTGGGCTTGCTGATAGGCGTTGGACAGCACATCGCCAAGCAGCACCAGAGCGATAGACGGCGGAATAATTTGTCCTAGGGTGCCGGTAGCGCAAATGGTACCTGCGGCGAGCGATGGGCTGTAGCCGCTGCGCAACATGCTCGGTAGTGACAGCAAGCCCATGGTCACCACGGTGGCCCCTACAATACCGGTGCTTGCAGCCAGTAACATTCCCACGACCACCACCGAGATGCCCAGCCCGCCGCGCAGGCCGCCAAATATTTTGGCCATGCTGCCAAGCAGTT
>JBLHSI010000238.1:0-3625 GCA_047626655.1 Halioglobus sp. | reverse complement strand
ATCCAAATAAAGTTCCAATTCCCGCTTGGGCGGTCCTGTTTATGGCGGCCCTGATAGCGTATGCCGGTGGCAAAAAGCTGCGAGCCCGAAAGGATACCTAGCGCTCGAAACGTATAAAAAATGCGCCGTTCTGGCGCATTTTTTGTTTATGCATAAGGCATATTTAGTCATCACATTTTGCATCCATCGGCGATAGATCTAGAGTAATTACAGCTGTAATTGTACCTGAGCTTACTGGTCGCTTGCGCAGTCCGTTTTGTCGCATCCCAGCAGTAATCAGCAAATGACAGTGGTATAAAATAAGCTGGATCATGAGTGTAGAGCCCTTAAGTTGAGGCGAAAAATCTTCTTCACTCCTTGCCGCTCGGGCGAGTCCGCCAATGAAAATAACTAAAGGGAAGTAATATCATGAAAAACATTTTTTTAAAGAAAACAGCTATCGCAGCAGCCACTGCTTTAATGCTCAGCGCAGGCGCGGCACAGGCTGCATTTGTAGAACTGGCGGTCAACGGTGACTTCGAAACAGGTGATTTCACAGGCTGGGAAGTATTCCCTCAAACTGGCACCAATGTGATCACTGCCGGTAACGGCGGCGGCTTCGCGGGCACGTCTACTTTGCCCAGTGGCCCTGCTGACAACCTGATTAAGCAGTCCAACCGCGCAGTCGGGTTAGTTCAGCCCGGTGATGCTATCAAAGTGACATTTGATGCGCGTGGCTTTGCTGGTGTTAGCGCCGTTACGCAGATCATAATGTTCAGTGAATTCGCCGGCGGCGGTGCCACGCCCACTTTCTTCGACTTTTTCCTCAATGCTGACGCAGACACCTGGACATCATACGAGTACAACACATTTGCCGGTGGTGACGTTGCGGGTGGCATCACCCTCGCGTTTAAGGTTGCCTGTGGTGGAGTTGCGGGCTGCACGGCAGACGTTGACTTTGACAATGTCTCATTTCAGGCTGATGTTGCCGCCGTACCCGTGCCCGCCGCAGCTTGGCTGTTTGGTTCGGCGCTTCTGGGTCTGACCGGACTAGCCAAGAGGAAGAAAGCCGCGTAAGTACTTTATACGCACAGAAAAGGCGGCCTTCGGGTCGCCTTTTTTTTGCACATTATTACTAGACCTTGTATTTGTTGCTTGAGATGAGTTGGCGGTTTTCTGCAGTTGGGGGATATCACCGGTCTCAATTTACATGGTTGGCGATTGCCAAGCAGCATTGTTATAGCGCAATATCAATCTGCGCAGCGTATCGTTTTATTCTTGCGAAGTCCCAGTGCACGCTTAGTCGACTGGCCCCTTTATCGCCCCTTCTCGTAGTCACGACGGGCCTCACAATTTACCGAGCCCTCGTGGGGACACGCAGATATCGGCCTCTATGACCGGACGTAATTAGGCGACAGAGCTGCCAGGCGTTAGGCGAAGCCAGTGGGATTGAATAACACTTGAGTAGTGTTATCCCGCTAAGGCTTCTTCGCGGTATAAGCCATCTTGGCAGGTGAGTGAAAGGTGCCTGCATTATTTTGGCTCAACAGAAGTAGGGATGAAGGACTAATGTGGAAACGAAAAAAAACCAGCATTTACCTTTGGAGTAAAATGCTGGCTTTAGGGATTCCTTGCGGAATATTATGTCCCGCGGCTTAGCTCTTGCGGCGGCGAGAAATACCCATCAGGCCCATCAGCGCCGAACCAAACAACCAAGCGGCTGCGGGGACCGGAACAGCAGAGACTTCACCGACGCTCAGGTTATCATAGACTACGCCTGATGGACCCCAGTCAGTTGCCGTATTGGTAAAGCCGATCTGAAGTAACTGGCCAACCAGGCTAGCATCAACAAGAAAGCTGACAGATTGAGTGGACCATTCAGTGCCTAGGCCGGCATCGCTGTCAAACGAAACATTGACAAACTCATTGTAAGTGCCGCCTACCGAATCCAGTACCTTCATAAAGGCGTCTGCTTGCGCAGGCGCTGCAATGTTACCCAGCTTAGCGTCGAAGCTAAAGGTTAACGTTGTGCCGACATCGCTCAGGTCAATTAAACCTACATCGCGGTATACGAAAGCCTGAACTGTAGTTCCAGGCCCCGCGGTGAAGGGACCCCAGCCGTTGTAGTCACTGAATACAGACAACTGATTGTTGCCTTGAGCGGGGGAGCCTTCATCAACAATAGCAGAGTAGCCAGTATTATAGTCACCGGGCGCACCATAGGTGCCTGGGAACCATCCGGCTCCAGCATTTACAATGTTACCGATGACGAAGTCTTCTACGTCTCCAGTAGTATAACTTTCAAAATCGGTGCTCCAGCTAGTTGCTGCATTACCCACTGACGAGAATACTACCGCTGACGTCACGGCAGCAGCCAGTAGTGTTTTTTTAATCACTGTTGTCTCTAACATTTTATTGACCTGTCTTTTGGTTACATCCCGCTATACAGCGAAAATTTAGTGCGCTCCCGTTGTAAACTGCAATAGATTCAATATTGAATCTGTGTAGCTCGAACATGGCGCTTGTTTTTCTTAGTGCAGTTTAAAACTTTGCATACTCTGTGCCAAGATTTATAACCCGTTGATAAACAACGTTTTTAATTTTAATATCGTTTATGTGATAATTAAAATCTGTAAATTTTCCTGACTACAAAAGTGCTTTCTGGAGCCTCTTATTAGACGGTTTTAGGTTAAAATTTAACCGTAAAGCAACCAGACAGAAAGTTTAAACTTAAATAGGCCCCACGTCTCGCCGAGTCAGCGCCCTTGTCGCAACGATGGTCCGCTTTATCGTATATGGCCCGTTATTACAAGTATTAGAGGAGTGCGGATGGTATTTATCAGGCTGCCAGCCATTACACGCTCGGTGTAAAGTTTCGTGACACAATTTAGGAGAGGGCTACAATCACGCCGCGCGGTCGGTCCTACTCGTGCCCAATGCGTGGCGGTATTACGCGATGCTGATGAACACGATGCTCAAACACTACTCGCATTCAGGAATGCTTTTATCGCTTGGCGATAGTTGCGACTCACTTTGAGCTGCTCGTCGCAATCGAGATCCAAGATATACTCACCCTTGTGTAACGGCGTGGCTTTCACGATACGTTTGAGGTTGACTACGGTAGAGCGGTGAATGCGTACGAACATTTCTGGGTCCAATTTAGACACCAGATTTTTCAAAGTACTGCGCAAGATCAGTGTCTCTCCTTTGACATGCACGCACATATAATCGCCCGCGGCATCCACCCAGTCGATATCATCGATATTGACCAATACCGTGCTCTCATGGTCTTTTATGACGATTTTTCGATCGGCTGTCAGGGCCTCCTCGCTCGATTGATCCGGGTGTCTGGTATTGGATCTTCCAGCGACTTTTTTTGCGATCTCGTCGATAGCGCCCATCAGCGGAGATTTGTACTCGGTGGAGTCTCCGGCATCATGTAAGCGCTCCATCGCTCGCGCCACGGCTCGCTGCAGACGCTTGTCATCGATAGGCTTGAGTAGATAGTCAACTGCATGGAGGTCGAACGCATCCAGGGCATAGCGCTGGTAAGCCGTGCAGAAGATGACCATGGGTACCACGTCGGCCTGTAATTCCTTGATGACATCGAAACCGCTTACGCCTGGCATCTGGATATCGAGAATCA
>JBLHSI010000237.1:0-3639 GCA_047626655.1 Halioglobus sp. | reverse complement strand
AAATTTCATCGGCGCCGGCCATATCCATTGCCACGACAATCGCTGGGTGCGGCTCTCCCTTGAAGGGTGGTGCACAGGCAATCACTCGCTTCACACCAGCAACTTTAGCGGTGACCACGCTCATATGCGCGGATGCAACGAGGGGGTACTTTCCTCCTGGCACATAACAACCTACGCTATTCATGGGGATGTGCTTATGGCCAAGCACCACTCCCGGCAAGGTCTCTTCTTCCACATCTTTCATTGAGGCGCGCTGAATGCGAGCAAAGTTACCCACCTGCTGCTGGGCAAATTCAATATCTTTTATGACCTGCTCATCCAGAGCCGTATAGCAGGCGTCGATCTGCTCGCGGCTAAGACGAAAGGTATCGGGTGACCACTTATCGAATTTTTCGGAATACTCTCGCACAGCGGCGTCGCCACGCTCTTCGATTTGCCCCAGTACGTCCTCTACAACGGAGCGAACTTGAGCGTCCTGTTTTTCGGCGATTTCAACAGAAATACCGTTTTTGAGATAAGTTGCCATGATTGAGGTCTCCTGACAGTAAACAATGAAGTCATATCCTAGTTATTATTGACTTCGAATGCAATTTCTTTAGCCCAACAGGAGATGGCCAATTCGATACAAGCTGATGAGCCTCACATACGTTGCAAACTAATTATTGACTCCGAATTCATTATCTCATCAATAGTCTTTATACTGTGCCAACCAACAGCTTACGGTGATTACAATATGCTGACAAAAACACTGCTATTTGCCTGCCTACTAATGTCCCTCACGGCGCACAATACATCTGCCAGCGATCGCTGCACCACCTGTATTGAATCACTGGATCAGCTAAGCATCTCGGCGCTAAGAGCTCGCCCCTATCAGTCTTCACCTCGCATTATCGATCAACTGGGCAATGAAAGCAGTGATTACTCCCAACACTATTCCCGTGATGGCAGCGCGCCCTACTCCACCTTTGTCGCCAGCTATCAATCAGATGGATTGCGCCTTTACACCCGAGTTGATATTCCCGTTACTCCCATGCCCAGCGATGGTTATCCGGTCCTTATTTTTGCTCATGGCTGGGTTGGCAAAGACGATGCTCCCGGCTACAACCTCGGCTATGACACAAGTTCTAACTATGGCGAGATAATCGACTTTTTCGTCGACTCTGGCTTCGTGGTATTTGCGCCGGGCTACCGAGGTCATGGCACCGTTGATGGCAAGCCCGCTGATGGCATTGAGTTCATGCACAGCTGGGACAACGGCAGTTACCTAATGCCGAGCTTTTACAGCATTGACGTGCTCAACTTAATGGCGGGCTTATCCAGCGTCAATTTACAGCCATGGCAAGATTGGGGATTTAAGGCAAACAACAAGCCGGTCTTGGATTTAAAGCGTGTTCATCTTTTGGCCCACTCACAAGGGGGGGACGTGGCGCTAACCGTTCTCGCTGCCTCTGGCGAAGGCTCAAGCAGTCCCATCTCCATTCATTCGGCGTCTATCTGGTCGGGCAATATTCCTGACCGCTTTACTCAGGCAGAAACCTTTGGTCCGATGGGATCATCACTGCAAGCCTTTATGTCGGGTGACGGCAGCTGGACTGGGAGCGCTGTTGGTAATAAGGGAGAGCTAAATCCAAATTTTGTCTTCCCTTGGCCCAGTGAATGGATAGCCACGGTAGATCGCACATCGCCGCTTTGGAGTTGGCAGGAAGAAACCTGGTCCGCGCCTACGGTCGAAGTGGCTTTGACGAAAAAATATCGGGAGATGTATACAACTCTCAATCAGCAAGTCGAAAATATCAGCTCTGCAGATTTCACCGTCAGCCATGATGAACGCGGAAAACTATCCGTTAGCCACCCCAACCTCATAAAACAGAAACTACTCTCCATTGGCGGCTTCCACGCCAGCCAATGGTTGACCGAGCCTTTGGCCTTACATACCTCTGATCGAGACTACTACTCGCTGCCAGCCTGGAATATCGACCTCGCCAAACGTATCAACGCCAATGGCGGTAGTGCCACTACTTTCACATATACGGGTAATACCCACTCTCTGAAACAGAGTAAGCATCTATGGTTTTCACCCGCTGATACAAAAGCGGGCCACCTTTATGCACGACAACGCGATCTGCTATTGTTTTCAGGGGAAGAACCACAAGCCTTAGTTTTCCCTAAAGCGACCCCACAATAAACCACCACCCAACTAGGTGTACCGATGAATGAATTTGCGCCCACTTCCACTATATCCTCAACATTTTCCCTAACGGGCAAAGTAGCGTTGGTGACAGGTGCCGGAAAAGGCATAGGTCGGGCCAGCGCAGCACTATTGGCTGAAGCCGGAGCCACGGTAATTGCCGTTGCCAGAACCAAGTCTGATTTAGAGTCTCTGCAAACACAGTACCCTAAACAAATTGAATGTTGGGAAGAAGATGTTACTACCGACAATTTCTTACAACGTATCTCTGCTCTAAATCAACTGGATGTGCTGGTCAACAATGTGGGCACCAACAAGCCACAACCTATGATTGATGTCGAACAGGATACGTTAGACCTAGTGCTATCTGTAAACGTTCGCGCTGCCTTCCTGGCTGCACAGGCAGCGGCACGAATCATGACTGAGCAGGGCTCGGGGTCGATTATTCATATGACCTCACAAATGGGGCACATAGGCGCGGCTAATCGCACTGTTTATTGCATGACCAAACATGCGATAGAAGGTTTGAGTAAGGCCATGGCGGTAGAACTGGCAGCGCAAAATGTGCGGGTTAACTGTGTGGCGCCCACGTTTATAGAAACACCGCTCACCAAACCCATGTTTGAAGATGAAAATTTTAAACAAGAAGTTTTAGGAAAAATTCCGCTCAATCGCATAGGAAAAGTTGAAGACGTGGCCGCGGCGGTTCTCTACCTGGCCAGTTCTGCGTCGAGCATGGTCACAGGTGACAGCCTAAAAGTAGACGGTGGCTGGACAGCCATTTAGTCTAATTGTGAATGGCTTTATTTTTCTGCCCCAAGAGCCGCAGCCAGCGGTTGCAAGTGCTGCTCGTATTTTTTCCAAGCTTGCACTGAAGACTTGTAAATAGGCTGGCGTACTTGACTGGCACTAGGGGTTCTAACCAAGCGCTCTGATGAATAGAACTGCAGCATCTCAGGCTCAAAGACCAACCCCAGAAAATCAACTAAGCGAACGCACTGCGCCTCAATGTCGGCGACCGTATCCTCATAGTGAACATCCAGAATTCGGTGTGGATACATTTCCTTCCATTTATCCATCATGCCTTCATACAGCCTGTAATGCCGCCCCAATGCTGTCAACTCATGCGCGTAGTCTTGATCGTCAGCGAAGGACAATTTAAAAATGGAAAAACAATTATCCATGGGATTTCTGCAGCAATGAATAAATTTTGCGTTTGGAAAGACTTCGGCGAGCAAACCCAAGTACTGAAAGTTCATGGGTGTTTTGTCGATTAGTACCTGGAAGCCTGAATGCCTTAGCGGAATTTTTTCCAAAAATTCTGCACGCAATAATCCGATATCGTCTTGGGACAACCCTGAGAGTCCATGAGGATAGAGTTTTCCCGTTAGTTCCTTTACTTGCATCGCCATAGCATCAGCATGGCCAACCTCACCTAGACTACTGACATG
>JBLHSI010000236.1:0-3660 GCA_047626655.1 Halioglobus sp. | reverse complement strand
ACCCCGATGGGACGCTGGTGAGTCCAACCGACTTACGCTCCGTACACGATTGGATTATTCGCCCCCAGTTGCTGCGTGTTCCCGGGGTAGTCGAAGTCAATCCCATCGGCGGCTTCAAGAAGGAAATTCTGGTTGCGACTGAACCAGAGAAGTTGCTCGCATTTGGGCTCTCCCATGTGGACATAGTGTCGGCACTAGAAGGGAACAATAGCAACCGTGGTGCGGGCTTTATTGAGCAAAATGGCCAGCAATGGCTTATGCGTGTGCCGGGACAAGCCAACACCATTGATGAGATTGGAGCCATTGTTGTTCGCGAATCGGAGGGTGTGCCGATTCGAGTGCGCGACGTGGCTCAAGTAGGCCTGGGTCGCGAGCTTCGCTCCGGAGCGGCCACGCAGGACGGACGCGAAGTAGTCATGAGCACGGTGTTTATGTTGATTGGCGAAAACAGCCGAGCAGTTGCCAACGCCGTCGGGGAAAAAATCAGGGATATCCAAGCCAGTTTACCACCTGGCATTACCGTAATGGCGGTCTATGATCGGACGGGTCTGGTTGATAAAACGCTGGCCACAGTGAAAACGAACCTGTTGGAGGGTGCTTTGTTGGTCATCGTGGTGCTCTTTGTATTTCTGGGCAATATCCGCGCGGCACTACTGACCGCAGCGGTCATCCCGATAGCCATGCTGATGACCATCACGGGGATGGTGCAGACCAAGGTCAGCGCGAACCTGATGAGTCTTGGTGCGCTGGATTTTGGATTGATCGTGGATGGCGCCGTGATTATTGTCGAGAACTGTATGCGGCGTTTGAGCCAGCAGGGCAGGACTACTCTACCATTGGCTGAACGACTCAGCGTTGTCTTCTCGGCAACTCACGAAGTGATTCGTCCAGCCCTGTTTGGTGTATTCATTATAACGGCGGTCTATATTCCAATATTTGCCCTCACCGGTATCGAAGGGAAGATGTTTCACCCCATGGCTATTACAGTTGTGATCGCGCTAGTAAGTTCGATGATTCTGTCTGTGACCTTTGTCCCCGCCGGTGTTGCTTTGTTCTTTCGTAAACCCATGGAGGAGAAGGAAGGTGTCGTTATACGGGGGCTGCACTCTCTGTATCGTCCAGTATTAATGGCATCACTGCGTCTGCGCTGGCCAGTGGTGGGAGTAGCTCTTTTATTTATCGTAGTGTGTAGCTTAATGGTAACCCGGCTGGGAACTGAGTTTGTTCCCAACCTCGATGAAGGCGATATCGCAATGCATGCACTGCGTATTCCCGGGACCTCACTAGAGCAGGCGGTGAAGATGCAGGAAGGGCTCGAAGCAGAAATCAGGAAACTCCCCGAAGTCGAGCACGTGTTTGCCAAAATAGGCACAGCCGAAGTGGCGACAGATGCGGTACCTCCCAGTGTTGCGGACAATTTTATTATTCTCAAACCACGTCATGAATGGCCTGATCCCCGGAAGCCAAAGGCGCAGGTAGTTGAGGAGCTCGAAGCACTTGTGACTCCAATACCCGGCAACCGATATGAGTTCTTACAACCCATACAAATGCGTTTCAACGAGCTCATAGCCGGTGTCCGGGCGGAGCTGGCAATAAAAGTTTTCGGTGACGACTTCGATCAACTGATACAGCTGGGTGACGATATCCAGAAGGTCCTCGGTCAAGTCTCGGGGGCGGCAGACGTTGCTGTTGAGCAGGCAACAGGCTTGCCGGTTCTGACCATTGTTCCAGATCGCGAGGCGCTGGCCCGCTATGGAATCAGCATGGAGAGTCTTCAGGACTTTGTTGGCACTGCCTTTGGCGGGACCGTAGCAGGTCAGCTTTATAATGGTGACCAACGTGTGGACATTGTCGTTCGGCTGCCTGAGCGTTTGCGCTCGAACCCCGATAACCTACGAAGTCTGCCTGTACCCCTGCGTGATGGCGATTTTGTGCCACTTGGAGAACTTGCGACCGCAGAACTTGTGAATGGCTACAACCAGGTCAACCGAGAAAACGGCAAGCGCCGCGTGGTAGTTACCGCCAATGTCCGTGGCCGAGATCTCGGCTCTTTTGTGCAGGATGTGCAGCGGGCCATCGAAAATCAGGTTGAGGTGCCGGCGGGCTACTGGGTAGAGTACGGGGGAACCTATCAGAACCTACAATCGGCAGCGACTCGGCTGGGTATTGTCGTTCCGTTGACGCTTGTACTCGTCTTGGGCCTACTGGTTATGGCTCTCGGTTCTATTCGGGATGCAGCCATCATTTTCTCAGGGGTGCCGCTGGCCTTGACGGGTGGTATCGTCGCATTGCTGTTAAGAGATATTCCATTCTCAATATCGGCTGCCGTGGGGTTTATAGCCCTGTCCGGAATTGCGGTATTGAATGGACTGGTTATGGTCTCATTTATAAGGGATTTGCGTGCCAATGGCCTGTCTCTCGAAGAGGGAATTATCGAAGGCGCACTCACCCGGCTTCGACCTGTTTTGATGACCGCCCTCGTAGCGTCTCTGGGTTTTGTGCCCATGGCTTTCAATACCGGGATTGGTTCGGAGGTGCAACGACCGTTAGCGACTGTCGTTATCGGCGGTATCGTGTCCTCCACACTGCTAACGCTCATTGTTTTGCCAGCGCTCTATAGCTTGCTCCATAGGCGTGATGAAAAATTAGCCCAAAGCCTCAAGTAGCGTTGTAATCTGGCAGACGAAGCTAATAACACTAGTCTGCTTCGGCCTCACAGTTCCCTCAATGCTGAAGCTTTTGAGTTAGTGCTCGCAGCCCTTTTCCTTTGTTGCTGATTTTCCAGGCAATAAAGTTTTCGTGACGAGGGTCTTGTGCTATGTCTAATGCTAGCAATTCACCCTTGTCGAGCTGCTGCTGGATACGATGTCGTGGCAGGTGGCCTATGCCTATTCCCGCCAGTATCGCTTCGACCTTTTGATCGATAGTTTGAACATAGAGCACTCTGCCATCATCGCTTAAGCCTTTACTGCGCGGCACGTCAACTAAGGATGTGTCATGGCTGATAACACGCCGGAGTTTGGGAAGGGCGGTTTTCAAGGACTCGGGATTGTCCGCTAGGCTGGCCTGTGGGTGGTGGCCCGCAATCACTGGCACTAGGTCGGCACTGGGCAAAGGTATCGCGCGATAGCCTTTTTGCAGCGGGACGGGTCCGGGCGACCCTACAATCAAGTCAACTCGGTCTTGCTCAAGCGCCTCCCAGCCGCCGTTAAGCACCGATTCGCGGATATCGATTTCAATAGATGGATGTTCAGCAAGGAAGTCATGCAAGAGGCGAAAAAAAGCAGGGTAGGATTGCAGTGACTCGACCGCAATACTGATACGCGGCTCCCAGCCGGTGGCAACCTCTTTCGCCTTATTCGCGAGCCGCGCGGTGATTTGCAGTATGTCTCTACCCTCCGCCAATATTAACTGCCCTGCGGGCGTCAACACCGAGCGTCGGCCCTGCCGCTGGAACAAGGCAATGTCTAGCTGCTCCTCCAGCTTTTGTACCGCGTAGGAAATGGCCGAGGTTGCTTTGTTCAATTCATCAGCGGCTTTTGCGAAGCTTCCACGCCGATCGATTGCATCCAGCGTCTCCAAGACCTCAATTGTTATAGGATTTCTTGCCATTCTAGTGCTTTCCGATTGTTCTAAAAATTAGAACAATCTAAACAGAAA
>JBLHSI010000235.1:0-3823 GCA_047626655.1 Halioglobus sp. | reverse complement strand
ATTGGTTAAAAGTCTATCAAATACCGCTTGCCGGTCGTGGCGCTCGAGGCCGTCCTATGGTCAATTTACTACCACTGGAAGAGGGCGAGCGAGTCACGTCTATCTTGCCAGTCGAAGAGTACACCGAGGGTCATTACATCTTTATGGCCACCGCTAATGGCACGGTAAAGAAAACAGAGCTCACTAACTTCGCGCGCCAGCGCAGCGTTGGCCTGAGAGCTTTAGCGCTGGACGATGACGACGTATTAGTCAGCACCGCAATCACTACCGGCGACTGCGATGTCATGCTGTTTAGCAGCGAAGGCAAAGTGGCGCGCTTCCACGAAGACAAAGTGCGGGCAATGGGTCGAACGGCCAGAGGTGTTCGAGGTATTAGCTTGGGCGATGGCCACAGCATGATCTCCCTGATTATTCCAGCCGAAGACGGACGTGTGCTAACGGCCAGTGCCAACGGCTACGGTAAGCGTACGCTGGTGACAGAATTTCCGAGTAAGGGTCGAGGTAATAAAGGTGTCATCGCGATGGTCACCAGCGAGCGCAACGGTGATTTGGTAGGCGCTGTGCAGGTGTTTGAAGGTGATGAACTCATGCTGATTTCCAATCAGGGAACCATGGTTAGAACCCGGGCGGACGAAGTATCAGTGCTGGGTCGCAACACTCAAGGTGTGCGTATTATTCGCACCAAAGAGGGTGAAAGGCTGGTGGGTGTGGAGCGTATCGATGAGCCGGCGCCCGAAGTTATCTTTGATGAAGATGGCAATGTGCAAGAAGCCGATAGTGCCGATTCACAAGACAATTCAGATCCAACAACAGGCGAAGAATAATGTCACGAGTTTACAATTTTTGCGCCGGTCCCGCGGCCATTCCCGAATCTGTACTGGCCACCGCCGCGCAAGAAATGTTGGACTGGCACGGCAAGGGTTTGTCTCTTATGGAGATGAGCCATCGCAGTCCCGAAGTCATGGGCGTTGCCGAGCGAGCGCAAAGTAATGTGCGCGAGCTGCTCTCGATTCCGGACGATTACGCGGTTTTGTTTTTACAAGGCGGTGCCAGTACTCAGTTCTCTGCCGTGCCGTTGAACCTATTGGATGGCAAGCGCGGTGCCGACTACATCAATACCGGGCAGTGGTCTAAGAAGGCGATTGCCGAGGCAAAACGCTACATGGAGGTCAACGTAGTCGCGTCGGCCGAACAGAGTAATTTTTCAACTATTCCGGCCCAAGAGTCTTGGACATTGGATCCTGAAGCGGCCTATTTCCATTATACGCCCAATGAAACTATTGGCGGTGTGGAGTTTTTGTGGACGCCGAAGGTTGACGTCCCCCTGGTGGCAGACATGTCTTCCACTATCCTGTCTCGCCCTATTGATGTGACTGATTTTTCGGTTATTTATGCCGGCGCCCAGAAAAATATTGGCCCAGCAGGCTTGACGCTGGTGATCGTAAAACGCGATCTGCTCGGTAAAGCGGGAGAGTATTGCCCTGCTATGCTCGACTGGAAGGTCGCAGCAGACAATGATTCTATGTATAACACGCCGCCCACCTATGCGCTTTACTTGGCGGGTCTGGTGTTTGAGTGGTTGTTGGCTCAGGGCGGTTTGCCTGCAATGGAGACGATTAACCGAGCCAAGGCCGCGAAATTGTATGCTGCTATTGATGGCAGCGATTTTTATGCCAACCCGGTGGAGTTGGCCAGTCGTTCGCTTATGAATATACCCTTTACGCTCAAGGATGCTGAGTTAGATAAGTCATTCTTGCAAGAATCCGAAGTCGCCGGCTTGCTCAATCTCAAGGGGCACCGCTCTGTGGGTGGCATGCGCGCAAGTCTTTACAATGCGGTGGGAATGGATGCCGTCGATGCTTTAATCGCATTCATGCAAGATTTTGAGCGCCGACAAGGCTAGTGCGGAGCATAGAATGACGGACGCACGAGACCTGGATCAAGTTAGAGTAGATATAGACGCTATTGACCAGGAGTTGCAGACTCTAATTAGTCGCCGGGCTAGGTGTGCTCAGCGCGTAGCCGAGATTAAGATGGCAGAGGTACAGGCAGCACGTGAGGCCGGTGATGACGCCGCCGAGGTTGTGTTTTATCGGCCCGAACGCGAGGCGCAGGTATTAACGCGCATTATGGATCGCAATGAAGGGCCGCTAGAGGGTGAGACGATTGCCCATGTCTTTCGCGAGATTATGTCCGCGTGTTTGGCGTTAGAGAAACCTTTGCAGGTAGCCTATTTAGGACCTGAAGGCACATTTACTCAAGCGGCGGCCATTAAGCATTTTGGTCATGCAGCTATCTGCTTGCCGCAAGCGACTATAGATACAGTTTTCTCTCAAGTGGAAGCGGGGGAGTGCAATTACGGCGTTGTACCGGTCGAAAATTCAACCGAGGGCATGGTAAGCCATACGCTGGATAATTTTATGGATTCGCCACTAAAGATATCTGGCGAGTTAGAGCTGCGTATAGGGCACCATCTTATGGTGGCGCCCAATGTATCCGCGAAACAAGTGACTCGTATTTGTGCGCATGAACAAGCGTTGGCGCAATGTCGCAACTGGCTAGACAAACATTGGCCTAGTGTTGAGCGAGTAGCTGTTAGCAGTAATGGCGAAGCGGCGCGCTTGGCGGCCGAGACACCGGGTGTGGCCGCCGTTGCCGGAGATATGGCGGCGGAGCTGTACGGCTTAGAAAAATTGGCCCAGCACATCGAAGACTATAGTGATAACACCACCCGTTTTCTCATCATAGGGCGCGAAGAGGTCCCTCCCAGTGGTCGCGATAAAACCTCGGTTATTGTGTCTAGTCGGAACAAACCAGGCGCTCTGTTTGCCCTGTTGGATCCGTTCCGGCGCGGCGGTATCAGTCTCACTCGTATCGATACCAGACCCTCGCGTACAGAGAAGTGGGCCTATGTGTTTTTTATCGAGTTTGAAGGGCACTTACAAGACGAAAAAATAGCGGCTATTGTTGCAGAGCTAGAGGAACAATCGATTCTCATGAAACCTCTGGGGTCTTATCCCAGAGCGGTTTTGTAACGCTCGATGTCCGCCAGCTTTAAGGTTGATACAGTTGCTATTCTCGGCTTAGGTCTGATTGGTGGTTCGCTTGCCAAGGCTTTGAAAAAGAGTGGTTTTGCTCGCCGATTAATAGCCTATGGGCACCGCGAGCCGTCGTTAAAGCGCGGTGTGGAGTTGTCTGTTATCGACAGCTACACCCTGGATTTAGATGAGGCCATCAACAGCGCCGACATCATTGTTATTGCGACCCCCACCTTAATTGCCTCAGATATGCTTCGTATAATATTACCTAAGCTCGAGGGTCGCAGCGACGGACCGGTGATTACCGATGTGGCCAGCGTTAAAGGCAATTTGCAAGCAGCTGCAGTTGCCACTGTCGGTAGCATGCCTGCCAAGCTCATACTGGCACATCCTATTGCTGGTTCGGAGCGCAGCGGCGTGGAGGCGGCGGATGAGGACTTGTTTGTTAATCACCGTGTCATTCTCACTCCGGTTGAAGGTAACGACAATGACGCGATCGCCTTGGTGAGAGATATGTGGCTAAGCACTAAGGCAGAAGTGGTGAGTATGGGGGTACCAGAACACGACGCAGTGTTGGCTGCCACCAGTCACTTGCCGCACATGTTGGCCTACGCTTTGGTTGATGCTTTGGCTCAAAGTAACGCGAGCGAAGATATATTTCGCTTCGCCGCTGGCGGGTTTCGAGATTTTACCCGAATAGCCTCCTCTGACCCGGTGATGTGGCGAGATATCGCGCTGGCAAACAGGTCAGCACTGCTCGAGGCGGTAGATTTATTTAGTGATCA
>JBLHSI010000234.1:0-3884 GCA_047626655.1 Halioglobus sp. | reverse complement strand
GCTCGTCGCGGGAGGGCAACTGTTGCAACAGCATGCCCGCCGCCCGGCCTTGATCTGACGTCAGCCAGAACCTGGTCGACAGCTGTTCAGATTGTTCGAAATAAGCATCTAGCGATTGCGCCAAGGAACCGCCCGCAAGGGGCACAATACTCTGGTAGCGCTGACCATGTTTTGGATCGACGGTAATCGCTAGTTGCCCGTTGGTGAGCAACTGATCAAAATCACTGGCAGTGGCTTTCTCAGCACCCCTGGCGATGGCTCTAATGTGCAGCAAGTTGGTGCACTCAACCATTAATAGCGGAATTTGCCCATCGCTGCGTACCTGCAAGATGAGTTTTCCATCGAACTTCAAGGTCGTGCTAAGTAACACGGCCGCGGCGAGGAATTCTCCTAACAGTTCAGCGACCGCGGGCGGATATTGGTGGATGTCCAGGATGTCGGTGAGGGTCTTTTCCAGGTGTACTGTTTCCCCCCGGATATCGGCGTCCTGAAATAAGAATCGTCGAGAGATGTCTGAGCTTGCTGTCATATCGTGATCTGATGTTGGATGCATGGAGTTCATTGTACTGTATTAGATTCAGTTGGGCCTGCGGGTTTAGTATGTGAGGCCAAGCCGTTGAAATTTCAAGTCGTCAAGGACGTTTGCCAAATTTATGGGTACAGTGTGGGAAAGTCACCCAGGGAGAGCGATAGTGCGATTTAGTTATCAGGTAGGAATGAGCGAGGCAGATCATTATTTGCCCTTGGCCAAGGCGGCAGAGGCTGCCGGCTATGATGGCATTACGATTCCCGACAGTATCTGTTATCCGCAGGAGGCCAGCTCGAAATACCCCTATAACGCGGACGGTAGTCGGGAGTTTTTGGAAAGTATTCCGTTTCTGGAAAGTTTAATTGCCGTTAGCGCGATGGCCGCTGTGACTGAAAAAATTCGCTTTGCCACCTTTGTCTATAAATTGGCGGTTCGCCAGGCAGCCATCGTCGCAAAGCAGGTGCAAAGTATCCAGCAGCTGTCGGGTAACCGCTTTGATTTCGGCGTGGGAATCAGTCCCTGGGAAGAAGATTTTGCTATCTGCCAAGTCCCCTGGGCAAAGCGGGGCAAGCGGTTGGATGAGCAAATTGATATTTTGCGCGGACTGGAAACGGGTGAGTTTTTTGGCTATGAGGGTGATATCCACCAGATGCCGGCGAATAAAATGACCCCCGCGCCCACCGTCCCTACGCCCATCTTAATTGGCGGGCATACCGAGCCCGCATTGAAGCGGGCTGCGAGAGCTGACGGCTGGATGTGCGCAGGTCTTAATCTGGAGCAACTGGATGTGCATATTCGCCGCATTGAGGAGCTTCGCCAGGAGTTGGGTACCTCACAGCGACCGTTTAGAGTGTATACCACTGGAATTGATGCGTTTAGTAAAGAGGGGTTGCAAAAACTCGAGGCAATCGGGGTCACCGATGTGATCATTGGCTTTCGCAATGTCTACGCGATGGAAGAGGACAAGCCGCTGGATGAGAAAATAGGCATGCTGAACTGGTATGCCTCGGAATTCATAGATGCCAAGTAACGGTGTCTCTGATCACGCGCAAATCCCGGCAAATACCCCGGTATTGGTGGGTGTGGCGGCCATCCAGCAAAAGTTTGAGCGCCACACCGAAGGCTTAGAGGCGATAGAACTGATGTTGGAGGCGCTGCGACGGGCCGCAGCGGACGCCGGAGCGCCTAATTTACTCGGTATGGTCGACGAAATAATGGTGCCAAAGGGAATCTGGGAGTACTCGGATCCGGGGCGCCTAATAGCACAGGCGTTGGCCGGTGAACGAACTAAAGTAGGTCCGGCCCGTACGGTGTTGGCTGAGATTGGTATTTTACAGCAAACATTAATGACACGAGCTTGTCAGCGTATTAGGGATGGGCAGGCCGATGTTGTATTTGTAGTGGGTGCCGAAGCTAAACATCGATCCTTACTGGCCCAGAAGGCCGGTCAGGTGGCCAGTGAAACGGTTCAGGCAGGGGTTGCCCCCGATGTCATGCTGCACCCCGAAGATGAGATTTGGTCGCCCATCGAGTCGGCAGCAGGCCTTGGGATGCCGGTGGGTTTCTACGCTATCATTGACAGTGCTCTGCGTTATAAGCGCGATGAAACTGTGGCGCAGCAGCGCGATCAGATGGCGCGCATGTACGCCAAATTTAGCGCGGTGGCGGCCGCCAATACCGACGCCTGGTCGACTGAAGTTGTCGCTGAAGAGCATATTCGCGTGCCATCTGGCACCAATCGTATGCTGGCTTTCCCCTACACTAAGCTGCATAACAGCCAATGGAATGTAGATCAAGGGGCTGGATTAATACTGTGTTCGGCGGCAGTGGCGCGGGAGCTCGGTATAGCGCCCAGCCAATGGGTATTTCCGCGGGCATCGACCGAATCCAACTTTATGTCTACCGTGAGTAGTCGTAAGGATTTGGGCGGGTGTCTTGGTTTTCGATTTGCAGGGCGTACCGCGGCTGAGCTGGCGGGTGTGGACTTTGCGGATTTGCGGCTGCGCGAGCTCTACTCTTGCTTTCCAGCTGCAGTGCGCTCGCAACTGGAAGAGTTTGGCATGAGCGATGAAGGTGGCCTTACCGTTACTGGCGGTATGACCTTTGGTGGCGGTCCGCTCAATAATTTTGTTTTGCAGGCGACCGTGAAGATGGCGCAGTTGTTGCGCGCTGCCCCCACTGAGGTCGGTTTGGTGACCAGTGTCAGCGGCATGCTGACCAAGCAGGCTTGCGCTTTGTGGTCGGGGTCCCCTGGCGAGAGCGGCTGGGCTTTTGCAGACGTGACGGATCGGGTGCGACAAAACACAGAACTGTGTGAGCTGATAGAACAATACAACGGTAAGGCTGCCGTGGCCGGCTATACCGTGCTGTATAAGGGCGATGCACCGTGGCGCGGTGTGGCAGTATTCGATTTACCCGGTGGGAAGCGTACAGCGGCCTATACCGAGGACCCAGTGCTCATTGATCGTCTCATGACTGATGAGCAGTGCGGCAAGTCATTTACGCTTGCTGATGGCCAGTTTTTATAGACGCTGCTCAGCTTTGCAGGTCGTTCTTCTAGCTGTCCGGTCGATGTATAAGAGCGCCTCATTCGTCTTCCCTGTAACTAGCGCGTAGAATCGTGCGTGTCCATAACAGAGGTTGTCCCTATGGCAGGATTTCGATTGACCAAATCCTACACCATGTCCAAAGAAGATATTCGCGAAGCGGCAGTGGGTCTTGCTAAGAACCTTGAGAGCGCGCATGGCGTGCGTTCGGTGTGGGAGGGCGATACCGTTAAAATTAAAGGCGCCGGGGTGAATGGCAGGCTGTCATTCGACAACGGCCTGGTAGATGTGTCGGTAAAATTGGGCCTACTCGCCTCTGCTTTTCAGGGTGTGTTGAAAAGCGAAATGCAGCGTTACCTCGACGAACATATCTCCTAAGCTGGCCGGTTGGCCAGGCGAACCTCTCTGGGCGCTTGTCCTGTCCACCGAATGTAGGCGCGTCTGAAGTTTGAGGCGTCGTTAAATCCTATAATGTAGGCAATAGTACTGAGCGGTAGGCGCGTGTTGGTGAGGTAGCGTGTTGCGTGCTCGGCCCTCACTTGGTCCAGTAGTGTTTGGTAAGACTCCTGTTCTTGCTCTAGTCTGCGCCTATAGGTGCGTGCACTGTAATTCAGCATGTTCGCCAACTGTGGCATCTGTGGATACTGTCCTTCCAGTTTGCGCAGAAGTTGCAGGGTTTGTTCGGTGACCGAATTTCGCTCCAGGTCGGCCAACAAACGGGCGCACTCATCTTCATATAGGGCCCGCAGAGCAGGGTTGGAGCTGGGCAACTGCTTGTCCATGAGTGATTGATCGTAGGAAACTCTGCG
>JBLHSI010000233.1:0-3910 GCA_047626655.1 Halioglobus sp. | reverse complement strand
ACTTGCGTATCACTCATTCGCAACATCGTATCCGACGCCATTAGACTGCCTGCCTTTGTCATGATTATCGCCGCAGCCGTGACGTGTATCGAACTTTTAATGCAAGCTTTCGCCTATGAGCTATACCAAATACTGGGTATATTTTTACCACTCATCACCACCAATTGCGTCATCCTTGGTCGTGCAGATGCCTTCGCCAGTAAAAACAAAATCGGGCCCGCCGCCTACGACGGGTTTATTATGGGGGTTGGTTTCGGCATTATTCTGGTCTTGTTAGGCGCGCTGCGTGAACTAATCGGCACAGGCGCTATATTTGCCGACATGCATTTATTATTTGGTGCCAGCGCTGCAAGTTGGAAAATAGTGGTGATCAATGACTACCAGTCGTTCCTTCTTGCTATTCTCCCACCGGGTGCATTTATCTTTACCGGCTTAATTATCGCGGGTAAAAACCTCATTGACGCCGAAGTTAAAAAGCATCAGGACGCACTCAAAGCTAAACCGCTCAAAGGGTCAAAACGTGTCCGAGTCACCGGCCATATTTCCTAACCGGTCCTATCCGGGGCTAACGGGTCCCTGCAATTACGCGCCCTAAAGTGTCTAGGTTTTCCCTACACCTTTACGCTTTATCACCTTGTAAAACGCGCTCCAAAATCATGAACCGCGCCGGGCGGTTCTTACTTTTCTACTATCAGTAGCGTGTCTAGCAGCTGATCAACCGCGGAGTCATCCATGCCGCGATTTTCTTCTTCGCAACTGTAGGTGACATACAGTAATAGCGTTTTGTGCGCGATATACCATTCACGTACAGCGGCGCCCTCTTCGATAAAGTCACTCACCACTCCCTCAAAGTCTCCCAGAGTAACCGTCTTCCAAACTAAGGTCGTCGCAGACTCGTCCTGCGCTATGGATCGCAGTTCATCTAGTTCAAAGTCCCCGTCTTCCTTGTGTAGATCAGACAGCTCAAGGCAGCCTACATCGTCTCGGTCACCCACCAAAATACTGTCATCTTCAGACTCTGCCCACCATTCTGGAGGCAGCGCCATGGTCCACCATTCGGTCTCGAGCACGTTCAATTGTTTGAGCCTACAGGGACAGGGATAAGCAAATTCTTTGACATCAATATAGCGTCCTCTCGGCCAGTTTTGGCCGGATAATAATTTTTACGTGTCGCGTCGACCTGAAAGCCAAAACTCTCATATAACGCAGCAGCTCCCCCATTCGAAGACCGTACCTCCAATAGGCACCGATCGACGCCCAACTCACCCATAGCGCGAAGTGCCCCCGTCAGCAGTTGGGCTGCCATACCTCGCCGTTGACAATCGGGGCGCACAGCAATGTTGAGAATACTACCCACGTCCAAGACATACGAAAAGACAATGAAGCCTCGCGGCTCTGCATCGTGTTCAATCAACAATATACGCTCGGCGTCAAAATCAAACTGCGACGCAGACCAGGGGTGAGCCGAAGCAGCCGCATTTAACTCAGCCAATACCATAGCGTCAGAAGTAATCGCTTCACGTAAAAGTAGCCTCACAACGGGCTTATGAGTGGCAAAATGGCTTCCCATGCTTGCTTTTTAAGCTGAGGATTAGCCAGCATTTCTGCAGTACTCACGGTACTGACACAGCGCTGAACGCGAAGCTGCTGTATTGCCAAGCGTTGCTCACAGGCGCGCCCCAAGACGATCAACCCCTGACACTCAAATTGCTCGACCTTACGCTGCACGAACCCTGCCAGTCCAGCTCGGGCAGCATCTACACCCAAATCTAACTGCGCGTTGTTGTGTATTGGCCAATCAAACTGGCTGCTATGACTTTTGGGCTCACTTACACCCAGCGCCCTGGTCATCGCTTGAACCAAATGGACTTGATCACGCGATAGCACACCGTGGGTTAGTACCTCAATCCACAACCACTTTCCGCTCACAATAGCAGCAACATTAAAGGCCTGTACTTGCCTCGCCTTTGCCACCGCGGCAGAGGGCGACTGATGAGTCATCGAAGGTATTTGTGATTCTTTGGGGATGGCACTAAAACTTGAGGCGAGCTCTGCAATAGACGAGGGGCTTGCCACAGGCGCCGCTTGAAGGTTAGGTTTGCCAGCGCTGATTTCAGCGGGCTCCAGTGCCGTCCGTGGCTGCCGCTTGATAACCAGCCGCCGAGTGCGGGCCGCTCCGGCCAACGGGTTTCTGGAGCTATAGGAATCAATACCCAGCTGCTGTAAGTAGGACCTGCGTTTCAACTCATGCATAAGTGACTTGTTTCACTGTATTGCCTGGGATTATCGACCGGTGAAAGGCCCGCGAACGTGATCGTTCATGTTAGCAGAAATACGCGTCGCACTATATCCATTTCCAGCCGTGGTCGTTAAAGAAACGAATCCCCGACTTAATAAACATTCCGACATGTCCGACACCTTTAGAAGCAGCATAACCGCCGTGGTGTTGAATCTGCATTGCGGGCTCAAACACCAGGCGCCCGCTCTGGCGTAATCGCAACGACAGGTCAAAATCTTCAAAGTACAGAAAGTAACGTTCGTCAAAACCGCTTATGGATCTAAGAGCAGCACTGCGCAGCAACATACAACAGCCGCTGGCAAGCAGCACGTTGGCCTGGTTCCCGGTGGAGCAAGCCGCACGAAGCTCGTAATGTTCGAGTCGGGCTCGAAACCTATTTCGCAGCCAAGCCGGTGCGAATGCGCGAAGGGATAGTATTAAAACGGAGGGATAGTCTTTACAGAGGTACTGGGGCTCGTTGAAGCTTCCCAACACTGCCGGAGACACAAGGGCAATGCCCAGGTCCTGCTGTAACGTCAACAAACCTACTTGCAGCGCGTCTTCGGCGAGTTCTGCATCCGGGTTCAAGACCAAGTGAAACTCGCTGTCGATCACCGGCAGTACTAAATTGTGGCCGCCACCGAAACCCCTGTTTCGATCAGCAACAATGTATTTGATGGTAACGAAATCGTCCAAGACTAAGGCGCTTAACAGGGCGCGCACCTCATCCGCGTATACAGGATCGCGGCTGTTATCGACCAAGGTCAGTTCGATGCGCTGCAGCTGCTTATGGGTCACTGCGTATCGCGCGGCGCCAATCAGGCGCTCTAGCGTTAAGCGAAGTCGCTCAAGAGGGCTCTGATAAAGGACAATTGATACCGATAAACAATTGCTAGAGGTAGCGGGGTAAGTCATGACGGAATGTTACCAGTTGCACGGCCGAGACGGGAGTACTGCGTTGCTTTGCCTACCGACAAGCTCTCGATCAACTGCTAATATGTGCCAGATGAGCATTTTTGGAAAATTCGGTCCCGGTATATTAGTCACTGCGGCTTTCGTCGGACCAGGCACGATTACAACGGCCAGTGCCGCGGGCGCACATTTTGGACTAGCCCTGCTATGGGCGCTGGGCTTTTCCATAATAGCGACCATAGTGCTGCAGGAAATGGCCGCCCGGCTTGGCTTAGTGACGCGCTCTGGCTTGGCCGAAGCAATGCGAGGAACATTTCAGAACCAATGGTTTGGTCGCCTGGCCGTCATCTTGATTGTTGTTGCCGTCGGTATAGGCAATGCAGCATACGAAGCTGGCAACATCGCCGGTGCGGCTTTGGCCACCAACACTCTACTGGGCACTGATAGCAGCACGGCGGCGATTAGCTTGGGGCTCCTGGCGAGTATTTTACTCGCGTCGGGTCGATACCAGGTACTGGAGACCGCGCTGATAGGGCTTGTGTTAGTGATGAGCCTGGTTTTTATTTTGGCCGCGGTGGTAGTGGCACCCGCTATGGGCGAATTAGTCGACGCTCTTATTCACCCGTCCCTCCCCGCGGGCTCAAGCTTAACGGTTATCGCCCTCATCGGTACCACGGTGGTCCCTTATAACCTGTTCCTGCACGCCAATGCTGTTAAAGA
>JBLHSI010000232.1:0-4124 GCA_047626655.1 Halioglobus sp. | reverse complement strand
CCATCCATGGGTAAAACCAGTTTTGCCATGAATTTGGTTGAGACTGCGGTGCTCAACCAGAAAAAGCCTATTGTGGTTTTCAGCATGGAAATGCCGGCAGAGCAGCTGATTATCCGTATGTTGTCTTCGCTGGGTCGTATTGATCAGACCCGCATTAGGAACGGTAAGTTGGAACAAGAAGACTGGCCCAAACTCAGTACGGCCATGACCAAGCTAAAGGATGCGCCCCTATTTATTGACGACACAGCAGCCTTAACGCCCACCGAGGTACGCAGCCGCGCACGCAAAGTTGCCAGAGAGCACGGGGGCGACAAAAACGAGTTAGGGATGATCATGCTCGACTACATGCAGTTGATGCAGGTTGCCGGTTCTACAGAAGGACGTACGGCTGAAATATCCGAGATATCGCGTAGCCTCAAGGCCATTGCAAAAGAGTTTAAATGTCCAGTGGTGGCGCTCTCGCAGCTAAACCGAGCGTTAGAGGGGCGGCCCAATAAGCGGCCAGTTAACTCTGACTTACGCGAATCGGGCGCCATCGAGCAGGATGCTGACGTCATCATGTTTATTTATCGCGATGAGGTGTACAACGAAGATACCCAAGATAAAGGTGTGGCAGAAATTATTTTGGGCAAGCAGCGTAACGGGCCTATCGGCACCTGCCGTCTAGCCTTTATCGGTGAATTTACCCGCTTTGAGAACCTGGCTAGAGGCTCTTACGACTAGGTCGGCCACGTTTCAGCGTGCTCTTCTGATCTTCATTATTAGGTCTCTAAAACTTAAGCTTATCGCGTAGCTTCTGTAGTTCATTGAGTTGTTCATCCGTAGGCAGCACTGGGCTATGCAGGTGCTCTAATGCAGCGGGTTCGGGCACATTGAAGTCCTCGCCACAGATAACCCGTGCGCAATATTTCTGATAATGGTCGCGAAACACCGGCCAGGTCATCCGCTCGATGTTATTGGCCAGGAAAAACCAGTCGCTATCGCGTCCAGCTAAGTAGACGGCGGGGTGACTCCAATTTTGTGCAGATTTCGGTGTTGCAGCACGACAGGCCTCTAGATAGGCCTCGTGGACTAGTGGCAAGCCAAACTCCGATAAACCTTGGCGGCAGCATTCGTGCATGCGGTTGAGCGTGGGAAGGTACTCGCTGTTTTCGATGGCGTGTTTGGCGCCTCGAAGAATTTGCTCACCCGGATAGTCACGCAGCGAATCTAGCCACAGCTTCTTTACTTGCTGTATCTGACTGTTGTCCTGATACGCGGCAAAATATTGGTTGTGGTAGTTAAGCCTGAACAGTGCGAACACTTGATTGATAACATCGATGAGTTCATCAGTGGCACGCGTAGCTGCCTCACTTTGCCCAGGAGGTGTCGGTGAGGTCTTGTTCGAGGCTTTGATCCCTCGTCCGACCTGTTGGATTAGATCCCTGCTGTCCGCCATTGTCCTGTCCTATTTGGTCCAACTGATGTTGCTTGGCCCAGTTATATTTTACATGTTGTATAAATTTGGTGTTCCAGGAAGTGTGCGCCTGGTTACTGTCGCGCCAGTATATGATGAATTCCGGAACAAGTGAGCGAGCAAAATCGGTATCTATATGGGACATTTTTAAAATATCCATTACGTCCTCGGGAGGATACCATTGCTCGGTAATGCGTTTAGGTTCGGTGGAGTGGCTCATCGCCGATGTGTACTTGGCCCATTGGATGCGTATATGGGTGATGAACTTAGAATTGAGTTCCCGAGGCTTGGCACCGCGCTCACGCCAGTACAAGATAAACTCGGGGATGGCCTGATCGATAAAGTCGCGGTCTATTTCATTGCGCTCCATGATTTCCAGCGCATCCAGGCTGGGGCGCCAACTATTATCCAGCTGGTCTGACTCCTCCACCTTAAACACCTCTGCCTGGTTTTGCTGTTCGCGCCGCCAGGCAGTTTTTACATGCTGGCGAAATTTGTTTTCCCAGGCCGGGCTTGTTTCGCCGCGTTCGCGCCAATAAAAGACGAAATCTTCCAGTTGGTCCAGCGCAAATTGTCGGGGTATGCTGTGATTTAGAGCGAGCAGTTGCAGTAAGTCTTCACTGGGAGACCAGTGTGAAGGCATGAGTCCGGCGCTGCGCCTTTGGGTTGCTTGAGCAGCTGCGGCCGGCACAGGCTCGACGGGCTTTACGGGTGTTACCACTGGTTCATTGACGGCAAACACCAGTTTTTCGCTGCTGTGCAGCGGCGGTGAACTCATCAGTAATACGCCTTTGTCGACCAAGCTGCGCGTGATGCGATGCAGGTCTACTGGGCTCCAGAAGGGCAGGCTTTTTAGGAGGTAGCTGCGCTCTATGGCTAGCCAGGCATACCCTGCGTCTAGCTGTGCTTCTCGGTGCTCAAATAATTCGCCCAGATGATGCAGCAATATGGCCTCTTCCAGACCAATAGTCTGGGCCAGTGCTGGCGAAAATAGCAGCTGGCGTTCGGGAATGAGGGACGAATCTGACATTGATGTTCCGGTGTATTCGACTTAAGTCTGATAGGATACCGAGCTTGATCGACGACATACAGCCCAGCGTTAAACTATTTTACGGGAGCACACAGTACTAGATGGCGAAGAGTAAAACAGCTTTTGTTTGCAGCGATTGCGGGTCCGACTACGGCAAGTGGCAAGGCCAGTGTAATGAGTGCAGCGCGTGGAATACACTCGCTGAAATTCGCCTTGGTCCAGCGGCCGGCTCAGGTAGAGTCGGCAGCGGTATGGCGGCTAAGGCAAAATCCGGGGGTGTGGGTTTTGCCGGGGCAATCGCCGAGGCAGCTATTTTAAAAGACATAGATCTGCAGGCTCTGCCGCGGTTTTCCAGCGGTGCCGAGGAGTTCGACAGAGTGCTGGGCGGTGGACTGGTGCCTGGTTCGTCCATACTAATTGGCGGTAATCCAGGAGCAGGCAAGAGCACTCTCTTGCTGCAAACCATGTGCTATTTGGCGTCATCTATGGAGGCTTTGTATGTCACCGGTGAAGAATCGCTGCAACAGACTGCCATGCGGGCACAGCGCCTGAATCTGCCCACCGATAAATTGCGCCTGATGGCAGAGACCAACGTTGAGACCATTGTCGCCGCTGCCCAGCAGTTCAAACCCAGAGTGCTGGTGGTCGACTCCATCCAGGTGGTGCATTCCGATGAGCTCTCCGCGGCGGCGGGGGGCGTCACTCAAGTTCGCGAGTGCGCGGCCTATCTAACCCGATTTGCCAAGCAGACAGGCACGGTCATTTTTTTGGTAGGCCATGTCACAAAAGACGGGTCATTGGCGGGCCCCAAGGTGCTCGAACATATGATCGATTGTTCGATTTTATTGGAGGGAACAGACGATTCACGCTTTAGAACGCTACGCGGTCAAAAAAACCGTTTTGGCGCGGTCAATGAGCTGGGCGTATTTGCCATGACAGAGCGCGGTATGCGAGAGGTTAAAAATCCCTCGGCTATCTTCCTCGATCGCAGCAGTGAGCCGGCATCGGGCAGTGCGGTTATGGTCGTGTGGGAAGGCACACGACCTTTGTTGGTGGAAATACAAGCGCTGGTAGACGACTCGCAGCTAGGCAATCCGCGGCGAGTTGCGGTGGGCCTGGATCAAAATCGATTGGCCATGCTGCTGGCGGTACTTCATCGTCACGGTGGTCTGCAGGTGGGCGATCAGGATGTCTTCGCCAATGTGGTAGGCGGCGTCAAGGTTTTAGAGACCAGTGCAGACTTGGCGCTGTTGATGGCGATTGTGTCTAGCTTTCGCGATCGCCAGTTGCCGCGCGATATGGTGATCTTTGGCGAAGTGGGTCTGGCGGGCGAAATTCGCCCCGTACCGAGCGGTCAGGAGCGTTTATCAGAGGCCGCCAAGCACGGGTTCACGCGCGCTATAGTCCCGAAGGCGAACGCACCGCGGTCGCCCATAAAGGGTATGGAGGTGATTGCCGTGACCAAGCTGGCTGAGGCGCTGGCAGCGTTGGAGTAGTGCCCAGATTCGCGGTCAAATGAAATAATGTCGCCTGAGTACCGCCGCTAGTTAGTCATCATCAAGTTTTTTGAGTTCTTCTTCCAGCAAAGCATAGTTACCAATACGCGCTTCGAGCAATACTCGCAGCGGTGCAATATTG
>JBLHSI010000231.1:0-4195 GCA_047626655.1 Halioglobus sp. | reverse complement strand
TTAGCGACAGCAAAACGGACAACAATATACTGACAGACGAGGGCATAGAGCCACTGGATCCCTGGTATGTGTTGAACTTTAAGCGGCCTGGCATCCAAAATGGTGTGTTTCGAAAATTGAAACAGGGTCGATACGAAGCAGAAGCTAGCCTCGACCTGCATCGCCTCACTGTCAAAGCAGCCAGAGTCGAGCTCTTTGATTTTGTAACTCAGTGCTCACAGTTGGGGCTGCGCACGGTGATGGTGATTCATGGCAAGGGCGAATCACCCACCGAGCGAGGGGGGCGTTCAATACTAAAAGGGTGCACCAACCACTGGCTGCTTGAGCTGCCTATAGTGCAGGCTTTTCACAGTGCTCCTGTGCGCCATGGCGGCACCGGAGCGGTGTATATTTTACTGCGAAAAAGCGAGGAGAAGAAGCGTCAAAACAGAGAGCGCTTTAAATCTTAGTGAGCACCTGCACTCATGAGAATATCGGCGTATTCCTTGCCGTGCCGGTGTTCACTGACAATACTTAAAACGTCTCTGCCATCTATTCCGGTGGCGTTGATGTCACGATCTTCGCCGGTGAAAAAGCCGACGAAAAGCTCGAAATCTGAGGGGCGCATGCTCTGATACGCCTTTAGTAGCATATGAAAGTTCTCATCGCTATTGTCATGGGGTCTGACCGTGAGGAAGCTTTGTACGTGCTCCACGGTCCACACCGCATCGATAACTTTTTCTTTATCCTTTTTCACGCTCTACTCCTCGTTAAACCAGCTTCTTAGCCAGCAATTTATTTACCATGCCCGGGTTGGCCTGTCCTTTCGAGAGCTTCATGGTTTGACCCACGAAATAGCCTAGCAGTTTTTTTCGTTTGGCTTCGTCCGCTGCCAGATACTGTTCCACCTGTGCGCCGCTCGCTGCGATTATCTGGTCTACCATAGTCTCTAACTCGCCGCTGTCGCTGACTTGCTTTAGACCCCTGTCGGCGATGATTTTATCGGCGCTGCCTTGGCCTTCCCACATAGCATCAAACACCTGCTTGGCGATTTTCCCGGAGATACTGTTGTCAATTATGCGTTCAATGAGCCCACTTAGAGCTTGTGCGTCCACCGGGCTTGCACTGATGTCCAGCTCAAACTTGTTGAGCCTGCCAGCCAAATCCCCCTGCACCCAATTCGCCGCCAACTTGGCATTGTCGCAGCCCTTGGTCACCGCCTCGAAGTAGTCCGCCATTGCGCGCGAAGCACACAGCACGCCAGCATCGTAGGGGCTCAATTGATACTGCTCCACAAAGCGGCTGCGTTTCTGGCGCGGTAATTCGGGCAGTAATAATCTGAGTCGCTCGATATATTGGTCGTCGATAATGACGGGTAGCAGGTCGGGTTCCGGAAAGTACCGGTAGTCATTAGCCACTTCTTTGCTGCGCATCGATCGAGTTTCATCTCGCTCGGCATCGTATAGGCGGGTTTCTTGAATGATCGTGCCACCCTCATCCAAAATCTCTGATTGACGAGTAAATTCGCATTGAATCGCTTTTTCCACAAAACGGAACGAATTCACGTTCTTAATTTCGGTGCGGGTTCCCAAAGTATCGGATCCAACAGGTCGCAGTGATAAGTTGACATCGCAGCGCATCGAGCCCTCGGCCATATTGCCGTCCGATATCTCCAGATAGGTGACTAGCGAGTGTAAATCTTTAAGGTAGGTTACGGCTTGTTCAGCGTTTCGAAAGTCGGGGTCGGTCACTATTTCGAGCAGAGGTGTACCCGCGCGGTTCAGATCTATGCCGCTCTGGCCGTGGAAATCTTCGTGCAGCGATTTACCCGCATCTTCCTCGAGGTGGGCCCTAGTAATACCAATCGAGTGGTAGCTGCCGTCTGCAAGTTGAATGGGAAAAGTACCTTGGCCGACTATGGGGTCCGAAAACTGACTAATCTGATAGCCTTTTGGCGAGTCAGGGTAAAAATAGTTTTTGCGATCAAACACCGAGCGCTTGCCAATCTGAGCACCTATGCCGAGCCCGAACATAACGGCGAACCGCACCGCTTGCTCGTTGAGGACGGGCAACATACCCGGCATAGCCAAATCGACCGCATTGGCCTGGGTATTGGCGGGTGCACCGAAGGTCGTTGCCGAGCCCGAGAAAATTTTCGATCGAGTGGCCAGTTGCAGGTGTACTTCAAGGCCTATCACACTCTCCCATTGCATTATCTAGCTCTCCTGAGCGAGCGCTGGACGCGCTGCATGCCAATCGGTGACTTGCTGAAAGCGATGGCCAATATTGAGCAGCCGTGACTCGTCGAAGTGATTCCCCATGAGCTGTAAGCCAACGGGTTTACCGCGAACAAGCCCCGCCGGTAAAGATATGCCCGGCAGTCCAGCCAAGTTGGCGGCCAGGGTGTACACGTCTTCCATATACATTGCCAAAGGGTCATCATTTTTGGAACCCAGTGCAAAAGCGGGCCCGGGCGTGGTGGGACCAGCAATGACATCAACCTGAGTAAAGCAGTCCTGGTAGTCTTGCTTGATAAGGCGTCGTACCTGCTGCGCTTTCTTATAGTAAGCATCATAATAACCGGCTGACAGAGCGTAGGTGCCTACTAATATGCGACGCTTTACTTCGTCGCCAAAACCCTCGGACCGCGTTCGTGTGTACAGGTCAGCGAGGTCTTTTGGATCTGAGCAGCGATGCCCGTAGCGCACACCGTCATAGCGCGAAAGATTCGTTGACGCCTCGGCGGGCGCTATCACGTAGTAAGTGGGAATACACAGTTTGCTGTGAGCCAAAGACACTTCAACCAGCGTCGCACCCAGTTTTTCTAGCTCCGCAAGCGCATTGTGAACCGCTTGGGCGGTATCAGAATCTAGGCCCTCGCCGAAAAATTCCACGGGCAGACCAATGCGCAGTCCCGTAAGGGGCTGGTTCAGGGTTAGACAAAAATCTTCACTGGGTGTGTCTGCTGAGGTTGAATCCAGCGGATCGTATCCGGCCATGGTCGACAGTAAAAGCGCACAGTCTTCGGCGCTGTGTGCCAGTGGGCCAGCCTGGTCCAGGCTGGAAGCAAAGGCAATCATCCCCAGTCTCGATACTCGACCGTAGGTGGGCTTTAAGCCCGTGAGTCCGCAAAACGCTGCCGGCTGACGAATAGAACCACCGGTGTCTGTGCCGGTAGCTGCCGGCGCGAGCATAGCACTGACCGCAGCCGCCGAACCGCCGGAAGACCCACCCGGCACATGAGAGTCGCACCAGGGATTTTTCACCGCACCGTAATAACTGTTTTCATTGGATGAGCCCATCGCAAACTCATCCATGTTGGTCTTGCCCAGCATAACCGCGCCAGCATCTGCAAAGCGCCTAATGACCGTGGCGTCGTAGGGCGGGACAAAGTTATCCAACATGCGCGAACCGCAACTGGTACGAATCCCGTTGGTGCAAAAAATGTCCTTGTGGGCAATGGGAATACCGGTGAGAGCGCTACCATTACCTATTGCCAGCTGTTGATCTGCCTCTTTTGCTGCAGCCAAGGCATGATCGTGATCTACCGTGATAAAGGCATTGTAGCGTTCATCGATTGCATCAATGCGCTCGAGGAAGCAGCGCGTCAACTCCACGCTGGAATATTCTCGGTTTTGCAGTCCCAGCGAGAGCTGGGCAACTGTTTTTGTGTACATGAGGTTGTCCTGACGGGCCTGTGGCCGCTATTCGATAACTTTGGGCACCAGATAGAGGCCGTTTTCCACGGCGGGTGCAATGGCTTGAAATGCCTCTCGCTGGTTCACCTCGGTGACTTCGTCGGCGCGCAGGCGCTGACAGGCGTCATGAGGGTTCGCCATAGGCTCAATATTGTGGGTGTCGACCGCTTGCAGTTGGTCGACCATGTTGAGAATTTCCGCAATGCGTTGAGTAACCTCGCCAATTTGTTCATCGTTGATTCCTATGCGAGCTAGCTCGGCCACTTTTTCGATCTCATCTTGTTCTATTGCCATAGCATTTAATACCGGGTTCAGTCGCTCCGTTGGCGGCGACGGGCGTAAACTTAACACATTTGCGCCTTGCCCAAAATCCCCGTGATTGTTACAGTTGCGGGAATAGTGCAATTCGATCTAAACCGGCCAAACAAACAACGCTTCAAGCGCGTTTTTGCGGCACCCAAGGACAGGTGAAAGAGCGAATGCGGGCTCGGCTTCCGGGCTGAGTCTCACCGTCGTTT
>JBLHSI010000230.1:0-4195 GCA_047626655.1 Halioglobus sp. | reverse complement strand
GCGCATTACTACGCGAGCTGGTTAACAAAAATAACTGGCAACAGGTCTTGGTTTTCAGCCGCACAAAGCACGGCGCGAACCGCTTGGCGACAACCCTGGAGAAATCGGGCATTAATGCCGACGCTATTCACGGCAACAAGACTCAGGGCGCAAGAACGCGCGCATTGGCTGGTTTCAAACAAGGCAAAATACGGGTGCTGGTGGCCACTGATATCGCCGCGCGAGGCCTGGATATTGAACAACTACCTCAGGTCGTGAATTTCGACTTGCCCAATGTTGCAGAAGACTACGTCCACCGCATTGGCCGAACGGGTAGAGCTGGCTCCAGCGGCAAAGCCTATTCCCTGGTCAGCGCTGATGAAATAAAGCAGTTAAACGGTATCGAGCAACTCATTCAGAAGCACATCACGCGTGAATACGTTGACGGCTTTGAACCCGACCACGAAGTCCCTGCCAGTGGCCCTTTGAAGAAAAGCCATGCGGCCAAGCGTGCAACCAAACCCGGCTCCGGCCGTCATCACAAAGCACATGCCGGGAACCATACCGCAAAAGGGAAAGGCAGCGAGGGTCACAATCGCCCTAGCCGCCGCAAACGCCCTGCCGGAAAAAATGGCAGCAGGAACTCCGCGGCGCGCCCGTCAGGAAATCGTTGATTTCCTGAATCTACGCCAGCCCACCCAGGCCGCAAAGATAGCAATCACAATGAACGTCCTGCGAGTGTTGCGGCTTTGCCGATTGCTCGACTGGGGCGACTCTACTCCGCTGAGTTCACCCCCAGCAGCGTCCAAGCGACGCTGCAACCGTTCTCTCGCTAAGCTACCTTCATGTGACAACGCGTCTGCTGGAATCGCGTTCTGTTCCAAACCATCTTTTTTAATATTAAAAAAGTTCCCATTTTCATACAACTTCCAGCGATCATCAAAGGTGTATCTGGCAGGTTTGTTATCACTCCAACGCGGGTCATAGTGCATAAACAGCGAATCTCGCCACGATACTGGCGGGCCGGGTAGGAGTAGTGGAACAAGAGAGCTGCCGTCGATATTGTCAGGTAAATCGGCCGGCAATAATGCATCGGGATAGATCACCATTTCCGCCAACGTTGGCAGTATATCGGCGAGATACACCAACTCACTGCGCGCAGTCCCCGGCGCTACATGACCTGGCCAGCGCACTAAAAAAGGCACATGAGTCGAACTTTGTAAGGTTTGCCCTTTACCACCCACAACTACTTGACCAAGTCGCCGCGATGATATTTTACGGTCGGTGCCATTGTCGCCAATGAACATGACAACCGTGTTATCGGCTACACCGCTGCGCGCCAGAACAGCCAATAAGCGACCCACTACAGTATCCATATAGCCCACCATGGCAACGAAATTCTCCTGCAGATCATCGCTGTCTTCGTGGTCCGGGGTGGCAGAAAATGGCCGGTGCGGCAAGATCATTGAATAGTAGGCGAGAAACGGTTGAGAAGAGTCACTACTTCTTTGAATAAATTCCGATAGAGACTTCAAATACTGATTAGGTGCATAGTCGTCTTCGTCGGAGGTAACCACCTCTCCATTTATTTCGATTTGCGAACCCCAGTAACGATCGGTTTCACCCTCGCGCGCTGCTATTTGCCACATCGCATACTCGTCAAAGCCTGCGATCTGCGGTGTTGCGCCATGTAATTCCTGATATTTGTTGCTGACCAGTTGCCATTTGCCGGCAGCCATCGTGCGATAACCTCGCTCGCGCACAATATGGGCAAACGTAGTCTCCCCGGGTGCCAGGTAGCCAAAGTCGGTGTAATTACGCCAGCTGTCCTTGCCGGTTAGCAGCATGACCCGAGACGGCGTACACAAGGGAGTGGCATGCGCATTTTCAAAACGCATGCTCTGAGCCGCAAAGCGGTCCAGAGCCGGCGTTTCATATGACTGGCCACCATAAGAGCCCAATGCTTCGACACCTAAGTCGTCGGCAAAAATAAGGAGAATATTGGGTGTTGCAGCAACCTGCCAGGCCAGGCAGGGTAAGATAAAAAGCATTCCAGTTCGCAGCAGGTGGAACAATTTAAAGCGCAAAATATGACTCACCCGACCAGCGATTAAAATAGGTGGTAGAAGTATACAGAGACTGCCGGAATTATCTGGCCGGATATGACCAAAATTCAAGGTTAATTTTTGATCAACAGAGGTCTATACTGACCGGCTAACGTTATTCAGCAAGGACCTAGCCATGAACGCGCCTCAGCCAATACCAAAACTTGAAGATATCACAGCAAAGATGACTGACGTACTGGAATCCCAGCGTCAAGCGTACCTCAAGGAAGGTGCCGTTTCAGTCGAAACCCGTATCGACCGCCTTGAGCGCGGTATGGACGGTCTGTTGAAATATGCCGATAAGTTCGCCGAAGCTATGAACAAAGATTTCAGCTGCCGACCACGGCAGGTATCCATGCTCACCGACGTCGCTGCGTCGGTAACAGCAATGAAGCACGCCAAGAAACACCTCAAGCGTTGGATGAAAGGCGAAAAACGCCCCACTATGTTTCCCTTGAACCTGCTCGGCGGTCGCTCGCGAATCGAATATCAACCTCTGGGCGTGGTGGGTGTCATCGCTCCTTGGAACTTCCCGGTATATCTCACCTTTGGTCCTTTGGCCGGCGTGTTGGCGGCGGGTAACCGCGCCATGCTCAAGCCCTCTGAGTTTACACCTGCCACCTCCGCCGTTATGGCAGAAATGGTCGCTGACACCTGGAGCGAAGACGAGGTCGCAATATTCGACGGCGGCCCGGAAGTAGGGCAAGCATTTTCCAGCCTAGCCTTCGATCACCTTTTGTTTACCGGTGCTACTTCGGTCGCTCGCCATATTATGGCAGCAGCCTCGCGTAATTTGGTACCTGTCACGCTGGAACTGGGCGGTAAGTCTCCGGTGATTATCTCACGCAGCGCTGATATCGAGAAAAGCGTGCAGCGTATTATGCTGGGCAAGACCCTCAATGCGGGTCAGATTTGTCTCGCTCCCGACTACCTGATGGTACCGGAAGAAAAGTTGCATGAGGTCATCGCCGCGGCACAAAAAACCGTCGCCGAAATGTACCCTAAGCTGCTCGACAACGATGAATACACTTCGGTTATCAACCAGCGTCACTACGACAGATTGAACGGGTACCTGGCGGAAGCAGAGGAACGCGGTGCAAAAGTCATTGCCATCAACCCTGCAGGCGAAGATTTCAGTCAACAAAATGGCACTCGAAAAATACCGCCCACACTCATTTCCGAGCCAAGCGATGACTTAAAAGTGATGGAAGAAGAACTGTTTGGACCGCTGTTGCCAATTCGCACTTACAAAGAGTTCGAGGAGACTATTGGCTATGTAAATTCCAAGCCAAGACCCCTCGCAGCCTATTACTTTGGCAGCGATGCCGCGGAAGAGCAGGCGGTTGTCCAGCGCACAACATCAGGGGGGGTGTGTATCAATGATGTGATCATGCATATCATGCAAGAAGAGCTCCCGTTTGGCGGCGTAGGCCCAAGTGGTATGGGCGCCATACACGGTCACGAGGGCTTTAAAACTTTCAGCCATGCTAAATCGATTTTTAGCCAAACAAAAGTGAACGTTAGTAAGCTAAGCGGAATGTTACCGCCGTACAGCAAAACTACCGACAGCACTATCAAGATGCAAATGAAAAAATAGTGTTATCGGTAGGCCTTGGCGGAAAGCACTACGTTTGCCGCCGGGCCTCTAAAGTATTAGGGCGCAGGCTGCACGAGTAGCGTAGGAATCTCCAGGTGGTGACTCTTAATGGTTGCCACTTTAGTATTTGGCTTGCGACCATCTCGCACCGATGACACTGCAACATGTTGATCCTTTAGCCTAGCGGTGAACACGTCAATGTCAGCACACTGATAGGCTATCCCCCAAAAATAGTCTTGCGAGGGCTTGTTCTCTCGTGGCTCTATGACTTCTAAAGTAAGCTTCCCCGAGCGGAAAAAAAGCATGCGGCCGCCCCATTGCGGAACATCTTTGTCGAGGGCCAAGCGCAACCCCAGGCGCTTTTCAAAAATATTGATGCAGGCCTCCGCATTAGTCGTATGTAACACCAGGTGATCTACTCTAAGCCCTGTTTCATCAACGCCCCCTAATTCCGCCCTAAATTGTCTGGTGGCACTACCGTCACACAATCCAATCAACAAATTACGGTCATTAC
>JBLHSI010000229.1:0-4287 GCA_047626655.1 Halioglobus sp. | reverse complement strand
TGTTTCAGCGCATTAGCGCCGTCACCTTGCTGGCCTATTTTATATTAGTAGGCTTCGTGTTGTTGAAGGGCGTAGATTATGCGTCTTGGACAGCATTGTATGCGCAAACCTGGATGAGGGTTTTTAGTTTGATGGCGCTACTGTCTCTGGGCGTACATGCCTGGGTAGGACTGTGGAGCGTCTTTTCAGATTACTTTACCGAGCGATTAATGGGGCAGGTTGGCAATGTGTTGCGTTTCCTTCTGCAGGTAATCAGCGGTGTAGTAATGTTTACGTATGTTGTCTGGGGAATCCAGATTTTGTGGGGATTATAGAGTATGTCAGGTATGCGAACTCTGTCTTTTGACGGTGTCATTGTTGGTGGTGGCGGTGCTGGTATGCGCGCCGCTCTGCAGTTGTCTCAGTCCGGTTATAAAACCGCTGTTATTTCCAAAGTTTTTCCGACCCGTTCTCATACGGTCTCAGCGCAGGGCGGCATTACTTGCGCTATTGCGAGTGACGACCCCAATGACGATTGGCGCTGGCATATGTACGATACTGTCAAAGGCTCTGACTATATCGGAGACCAAGATGCTATCGAGTACATGTGTAATGTAGGACCGGAGGTCGTGTACGAATTGGAGCACATGGGTTTGCCATTCTCTCGTACAGAGGAAGGGCGCATCTACCAACGGCCTTTTGGCGGGCAGTCAAAAAATTATGGTGAGGGAGGACAGGCAGCTCGAACCTGTGCCGCCGCTGACCGAACGGGGCATGCATTACTGCACACCCTGTATCAAGGCAATATGAAGAACAATACTGTTTTCTTCAATGAGTGGTATGCCACTGACCTGGTGAAAAACCAAGATGGCGCGGTGGTCGGAGTCATTGCCATTTGCATGGAAACCGGTGAAACCGTGTATATGAAGTCCAAGGCGACCGTTTTAGCCACTGGCGGTGCGGGTCGTATCTATGCGTCAACAACGAATGCGCATATTAATACCGGCGACGGCATCGGTATGGCATTGCGTGCGGGATTGCCCGTTCAAGATATCGAGATGTGGCAGTTTCACCCCACCGGTATTCATGGCGCCGGCACATTGGTGACTGAGGGCTGTCGCGGTGAAGGCGGCTATCTGGTCAATAAAGACGGCGAGCGCTTTATGGAGCGCTACGCGCCCAACGCGAAAGACTTGGCGGGTCGCGATGTTGTGGCCAGGTCGATGGTTAAGGAGATTCTAGAGGGCCGTGGTTGCGGTCCAGAGGGAGACCACGTGTTCCTCAAGCTAGACCATTTGGGTGAGGAAGTATTGCAGAGTCGCTTGCCCGGGATCGTGGAATTGTCGCGCACATTTGCTCATGCAGATCCCATGAAAGAGCCGATACCTGTAGTGCCAACCTGTCACTACATGATGGGCGGTGTACCTACTAACGTTAACGGCCAGGCGCTGACAGTTGACGCTGCTGGCAATGACCATATTATCTCGGGCTTGTATGCCTGCGGCGAAGTCGCCTGTGTGTCGGTGCATGGGGCAAATCGTCTCGGCGGTAATTCACTGCTCGACCTGGTCGTATTTGGCCGCGCCTCTGGTAAGTTTATTGAGAGTGCTCTGCGAGACGGCATTGAAATGGGTGATGCTAGCGAAAGTGACTTGGAGCAGGCAACATCGCGCCTGGACAAGCTCAACCAGTCAAGCGGCGGCGAGAACGTGTCTGAGCTGCGCAAAGAGTTGCAGGGCGTCATGCAAAACAACTTTGGTGTATTCCGCAACGAAGAATTTATGCAGGCTGGTGTCAAGCATCTGGCGGAACTGCGCGGACGCATAGAGAATGCAGAGCTTAGTGACAAGAGCCAAGCTTACAATACAGCGCGGATTGAAGCGCTGGAACTGCACAACTTATTTGAAGTCGCCGAAGCGACTGCTATCACAGCAGAATACCGCAAAGAAAGCCGCGGAGCTCACGCCAGAGATGACTATCAAGAACGTGACGATGAGAATTGGCTGTGCCATTCAGTGTATTACCCGAAGGACAAGAGTGTGGGTAAGCGCGGGGTTAATTTTAAACCGACAATGGTCGATACATTCCAACCAAAAGCACGCGTTTACTAAGGGGTAGTCGCCATATGTTACAAGTAAGTCTCTATCGTTATAACCCCGAAACTGATCGGGAGCCCTACATGCAAGATGTCGAAGTTGACACGCAGGGCAAGGACTTAATGGTCCTGGATGTACTCGAGCTAATTAAAGCCAGAGATCCCAGCATGGTATTTCGTCGTTCGTGTCGCGAGGGCGTTTGCGGCTCTGACGGGCTCAATATGAACGGTAAGAACGGTCTGGCCTGTGTGACTCCACTGTCGGCAACAGTGAAAAAAAATAAGCTTGTCGTTAGGCCTCTGCCGGGCCTGCCTGTTATCCGGGATCTGGTGGTAGATATGGGCTTGTTCTATGCCCAGTACGAAAAGGTACAGCCTTACCTGCAAAACAATACGCCTGCGCCTGCCATAGAGCGCTTGCAGTCACCCGAAGAGCGAGCAAAGCTCGACGGTCTTTATGAGTGTATACTTTGCGCCTGTTGTTCAACCAGTTGCCCTTCATTTTGGTGGAACCCTGACCGATTTATCGGTCCTGCCGGCTTACTTCAGTCGTATCGTTTCCTGGCAGACAGTCGTGACACCGCTACCGAAGAGCGATTGTCAAAAATGGATGATCCGTTCAGTGTCTTTAGGTGCCACGGTATCCAGGCCTGCGTCGCGGTTTGTCCCAAAGGATTGAACCCGACCAGAGCCATCGGCCATATTAGAAACATGCTGCTTTCGCGGGCAGTTTGATTTGTATATAAGACTTTAAGATGTAGCTTTAAGCTATTGATATAGATAACTATATTACTTTGGAATATTAGTGATGGAAAAAAGCTCGATGGAGGCCCTCAGGCAAAGCTCTCACATCGCGGGGGGTAATGCCAGCTATGTAGAGGACCTGTACGAGTCGTATCTGGTTGACCCGAATTCGGTGCCCGAGCAATGGCGCCAATACTTCCATAAATTGCCCCGGGTCGAATCCAGCTCTAGTCAGGTTCAGGAGATTCCTCACTCGACTGTGCGAGCTCATTTTGCGCAGATCTCGAAGATGCGTGTACGAACAGAAGCTACCGTCCAGCAAGACTCCCAGGCCACTGAGTACGAGCGCAAGCAGGTTAAAGTGGTTCAGCTAATATCGGCCTA
This sequence comes from Halioglobus sp., assembly GCA_047626655.1. GTDB lineage: Bacteria > Pseudomonadota > Gammaproteobacteria > Pseudomonadales > Halieaceae > JBALVT01. The sequence continues at coordinate 1,085 of JBLHSI010000229.1, read as the reverse complement.
TCGCCAGCGCGGTCATCAGCACGCTGATCTAGACCCCCTGCGTTTAGTTGAGCGCGATAGGGTGGCAGATTTAGAGTTGGGTTTTCACGAGTTGTCCGAGGCCGACTTTGATACTGTCTTCCAAACAGGCAGTTTGTATATCGGCAAGGCCGACGCAACATTAGGCGAGATTGTGGACGCTTTACAGCGCACTTATTGCCGCACTGTTGGTGTTGAGTTTATGCATATTGTCGACACCGACCAACGCCACTGGGTCATGCAGCGCATGGAATCTGTGAAGTCGGCGCCTGATTTTGGACTAGAAACACAGCTCCAATTGCTGCGTCGCCTCATTAAAGCCGATGGGCTGGAAAAGTCTCTGGGCTCAAAGTACCCCGGTACTAAGCGTTTTGGGCTGGAGGGTAGCGAAAGTCTTATTCCCATGCTATCTGAAATGGTCCAGCGCTCGGGGGCACGCGGTGCTAAAGAGATTGTATTGGGAATGGCGCATCGCGGTCGACTCAATGTCCTGATTAACATCTTGGGAAAAAACCCGGCAGAACTGTTTGCCGAGTTTGAGGGTAAGGTGACCCATGAGAGTTCAGGTGATGTTAAATATCACCAGGGTTTTTCCTCAAACGTTATGACGCCGGGCGGAGAGCTGCACCTTGCGATGGCGTTTAACCCGTCTCACCTGGAGATTGTGTCACCGGTAGTTGAAGGATCCGTGCGGGCGCGCCAAGATCGACGTGAAGACAGCATTGGTGAAACCGTAGTGCCGCTTGTGATTCATGGCGATGCTGCGTTTGCAGGCCAGGGCGTGGTGATGGAAACATTCCAAATGTCGCAAACTCGCGCCTATAAAACGGGCGGCACTGTGCACATCGTGCTGAATAATCAAGTGGGCTTTACTACTAACCTGCGCGAGGATGCTCGTTCCACAGAATATTGTACCGATATCGCCAAAATGGTGCAGGCACCCATCTTTCATGTCAACGGAGATGACCCCGAAGCGGTCTTGTTCGTTACTCAAATGGCCATTGATTTTCGCAACGACTTCCACAAAGACGTGGTGATTGATCTGGTGTGCTATCGCCGCCGAGGTC
>JBLHSI010000228.1:0-4297 GCA_047626655.1 Halioglobus sp. | reverse complement strand
ACCAACAAAACACAAGGATAAATGAGCGCGGAAATAACACTCTCTCTTGTCGCATTGGCGTTTTCGAGGTATTCAACCAAGCGTGCCAGCACGTTGGGAAGTTGCCCACTCGCTTCTGCCGAGCGAACCATGTTGATATAGAAAGTGCCGAACACTTCTTTGTGCGGGGCCAAGCTATTGCTCAGTGAACTGCCCCCTTTAACCGACTTCAGGAGTTCGCTGAGTAACTGTCCCATAGAGGGCACGGCAGCCATGTCGATGAGTACTTTAAGCGCTCTATCAAGCGGTAAGCCGGCACGCAGTAGAACCGCCAATTCGGAAGTAAACGACAATATGTTTTGCCGCGAAGGCGCAGCGCCAGCAGCCACTTGTGCATCGGTACTGGCCAGGGCACTGCCGGCCTCTAGTTTTAACAAAGTGAGACCCTGGGCCCGCAGTTCTCGCGAGGCCAGGTCTAAACCGCCCGCCTCCACGAGGCCATCGCAGGACTTTCCATTGCGATCTATTGCGCTGTAGCTAAACTGCGGCATCAGACGACAACAGAGGACTGTGGCAGTGGCTGCTGATCATCTAAATCCTGTGCTTCACCCTGATCTTGAGTGACGCGCAACACTTCATTGAGCGAGGTAACCCCCTGCACGACCTTGCGCAGACCATCTTCATAAAGGGTTACCATGCCCTGTTTTCTGGCAGTGGAGTGCAGCACAGTGGCATCAGCTCCGCCCATAATCACACGATGCATTTCACTATCAAGAGCAAACAGCTCGTGAATCGCAACCCGACCTGAGTAACCCGTATCTGAACAATTTTCGCAGCCCACGGCGCTATAAACTGTTCGACTGCTACCCAAAAAGCGCGCCAGGCCATATTGAGCAACATCGTCGTCGTATAGCTCTGTCGGGGCTTTGCATGTTTCACACAGTGTTCTCACCAAACGCTGCGCCAGCACTCCGTTAACCGAGGAGGTTATCAAATACCGCTCTATGCCCATGTCTTCTAATCGGGTTATAGCCCCCGCCGCTGTATTGGTGTGTAGAGTAGACAATACCAGGTGCCCGGTAAGGGCAGACTGCACGGCAATCTGCGCGGTTTCGGTATCTCGCATCTCACCTATCATGATGATGTCTGGATCTTGGCGTAAAATGGAGCGAAGAACGCGGGCAAAGGTCAGCTCAATCTCAGCTTGCACCTGAATTTGATTCACTCCGTGCAACTGATACTCGACCGGGTCTTCCACTGTAATGATTTTTCGGGTGCCTGAATCTAACGAGGCCAATGCGGCATACAACGTCGTCGTTTTTCCTGAACCGGTGGGCCCTGTCACCAACAACACACCGTGAGGACTGGCCAGTAACTTCTGAAAACCGTCGAGGGTGTCGTCGCTAAAGCCCATGGCGGTCAGACTGAGACGAATACTGTCGCGGTCCAAAACTCGCATCACAATACTTTCGCCATGAACCGTAGGAATAGTCGACACGCGTAAGTCAATCTCATGCCCCTTCACTCGAGTCATAATACGACCATCCTGAGGCAATCGCCGCTCTGCTATATTCATTTGAGACAGCAGTTTTACCCGCGAGGCAAGTGCTGGGGCCAAACTAGCGGAGGGGGCGTCAGCAAAATCTTGCAACACCCCGTCGACTCGATAACGCAGCTGCAAAGATTCTTCAAAGGGCTCAATGTGAATATCGGATGCGCCCAGGTCGACTGCACGGTGAATAATTTGATTGACCAGTCGTATCACAGGCGCTTCGCTGGCCAGATCTTTTAGATGTTCTATAAATTCATCGTCACTCTGCCCGCCAAAACGATCGCCGTCCTCACTTTCTTCCTCAACAGAATGCTGCGCGTAAAGCTGCAGGGCTTTGGCTATATCCGTTTCAAGTCCCAAACACAGAGAAATTGGCTCATCGATAGCCAGCGCAAGAGCCTTTTCGAGAAAACTGTCTTGCGGTACGGTGGCAGAGAAACAAATACCTTCCTCGCTCACAGCGACCGGCACTAGGCTATTACTGACCAAGAACTCGGTTGCAATCCCTTCAATATAAAGGGGCGATTCGGGGTAGCCGGAAGAGGGTTGCAGCGCGATATTGAGCTGACGGCTCAAGACTGATGCAACATCGACATCTGACACCAGACCCAGCTTCACCAGGACCTCGCCAAATTTGCCACCCATTTCAGCTTGGCCGAGCAGTGCTCGCTCCACATCTCTTTCGGAGATTTTTCCCTGCTCAACGAGCAGTTCGCCTATTTTTTTCATGGTCTGCTACACATTCCCGATCCGAAGGCTCCTTTGCGCAGCCCTAAAACCGGATCATTATAGCATAGCAAATAGCCCGCAATGGTAGCGGCCGAGCTAGAGAACTTCGAATAAACCCGCCGCGCCCATACCGCCGCCAACACCTATGCTTATGGCCGCCTATTTGACCCCGCGTTGTTTCCACCGGAGCAGCGAATGCCCCACTATTCTTGAGCCATTAATGCCAAAAGCGATGGCCAATTGGCAATATCTCGCCTACTGAATTCGAAATACTGTATCATCAAAAAACGGGGCCTGGCAGTGTCGCCTGACTCAGGCAAAACTGCCTCTGACGTTCCCGATGCGATTAAAATCGATATCTGAAGAGTAATATTTATGCCTCTAATCAAGCATCGCTGGAGTTTTTTCGCTCTCCTGGTCATAACTGTCCTGGCCTGCCTGCCACTTCTTATTCATGGCCCACAAACCGGAGCCGACTTCCACCTTCAGTTGCCTTGGTCCTATCACTTTTCCCAGCAGTTCCTAAATGGAGAGCTCTATCCGCGTTGGCTTTCCGGCATGAATGCAGGCGCTGGGGCTCCGACATTTTTCTTCTATGGACCAGTGGCTTTTCATTTGACCGCCCTAACCTCAGCCATCATGCCAGAAAGTTTAGCTGCCGCTCAATTAGGAGCAGGCCAGTTTTTAGGGGTTTTTCTTTCCTCCCTGACTTTTTACCTCTTTGCTTCCCGCCATTGCAAGCCAGTGGCAGCGATTGCAGGCGCCCTATTTTATGCCCTGGCACCCTATCATTTTTCCATAGATATTTTGTTCCGACAGGCATTCACTGAATCTACAGCTTATATTTGGCTGCCACTGACGCTGCTTTTTATAGACCGCATGCGAACAAACCGCAGATACTCGGCGGGGTTGGCGATAAGTTATGCGCTGCTGGTCATGACACACATTCCCACCGCCCTGCTAGCGTCTCCTTTCATACTTCTCTATGTGCTTTGCCAGGAAAAAACTACCGACAGTCTTACTTTCCTGCTCCACTTTGCTGTGAGCATAGTTGTTGGACTGCTGATTTCGTGCTGTTACATTATTCCAGCTTTGGGATTGCAGGAGTTTATCCAAGCGCGGCTCTGGTGGACGCCTTACTTCAACTACCAAAACTGGCTTTTCCTCGACGGCAAACCATTTCCAAACAAGGAATTGGAAGCGCTACTAACCCCAATAGTTTCTGCTTATACGGCGTTGTTTGCGCTGGCTAGTCTCGTGATTTTATGGCCAGGTCGCGCCAGAAAATTCAGATTGTGGTTTGCTATGGCCACGTTCTTCGCCGGCGGCTGGTTTCTAATGACGCCTTTGTCAAAGCTTGTATGGGATTGGATTCCATTATTACAAAAAGTTCAATTTCCATGGCGTGCAATCGTAATACTTGATCTGGCAGTAGCGGTAGCTATCAGTTTGATGGTAGCTCGCGCAGCAAAAGACCGAGACAGCCCCTTCATGGTGGCGGTCGCGTGCATCATACTAAGTTCGGTGGTGTGCTGGGTAGTCTGGAGCCTATGGCAGGCCTATCAACCACACCGAGAACTGTGGGTAAAACCAGACAGTGAGGCGCACCTTCAGGCGCAGGCTATATACGGCACAGGAGCCCGTCCGCATATCCCCAATTTTGTAAAGCTGGACAGAAATAAATTCATAACCACGCTACCCAGTGACAGAGTTAGGCTAAAAGACCCACAAGGCATAGTGGAAATTATAAGCTGGGAGCCGAGGTCTATCGAACTTGAAGTAACAACGAAAGTTGCTTCAATTTTGATGGTTAAGCAGATCGCCTTTCCGGGCTGGCGAGCCCGCTCTACGGCAGCTGGCACGGTAAATCTCACTCCGCATAATCCATCCGGTTTGATCTTAATCGATCTGCCACCAGGCCAGCAAAAAGTGAGCCTTGAACTCGCTCCACTTTGGCATGAAAAGCTTGGCTGGGGGGCCACCGTGCTTGGCTTACTACTTCTACCTGTACTGTTATCGCGAGTCGTTAAAAGCCCC
>JBLHSI010000227.1:0-4306 GCA_047626655.1 Halioglobus sp. | reverse complement strand
TTATAAAAGGTCGGGTAGACAGTGCAAATAAAGACGCTGATTGGCAAATCGACGGTTTGTCTGGCGCCACGCTAACGTCTCGTGGTGTCACCAATCTAATAGCGTTTTGGCTGGGAGAGGATGGTTTTCAACCTTTCTTAAGCAATTTGAAAACTGGAGGGGCTTGAGATGAGCACATCGACAAAAGACACCTTACTCACGCCTATATTTAAAGAGAATCCGATTGCCCTGCAGGTTTTGGGTGTTTGTTCGGCTCTCGCCGTTACCTCGTCTTTACAGGTAACAATGGTGATGTGTATTGCACTCACAGTGGTAACCGGTTGTTCCAGTTTCTTTATTTCCAGTGTTCGTAACCATGTTCCGAGCAGTATTCGCATCATTGTTCAAATGATTATTATTGCGTCCCTGGTTATCGTTGTAGATCAGGTGCTCAAAGCGGTCGCTTACGGCATCAGTAAACAATTGGCGGTGTTTGTTGGCTTAATTATTACCAACTGTATCGTGATGGGTCGGGCCGAGGCCTTCGCTATGAAAAATCCGCCTGTTGCCAGCTTTCTCGATGGTATAGGCAATGGGTTGGGTTACAGCGTTGTCTTGTTCAGTGTCGCCTTTTTTAGAGAGTTGTTCGGTTCTGGCAAACTCTTCGGTTTCGAGATATTGCCGCTGGTAACCGATGGTGGTTGGTATAACCCCAACGGCTTGCTATTACTTCCTCCCAGTGCATTTTTTCTAATAGGCCTCTTCATATGGGCCTTACGCAGCGCGAAAGTGGATCAAGTAGAGGAGCCAGATTTCAAAATGGCGCGACATACTGTGGTTGAGGAGGGTATCTAGATGGAACATTATCTGAGTCTTTTTGTTCGTTCTATTTTCATCGAGAACATGGCGCTCGCCTTCTTCCTGGGCATGTGTACTTTCTTGGCAATATCGAAAAAGATCCAGGCCGCTATGGGGCTGGGTATTGCGGTTACGGTTGTGCTGACGATTACCGTTCCGGTAAACAACTTAATTTATCATTACTTGCTAGCCGATGGTGCTTTAGCCTGGGCCGGTTACCCGGAAGTCGATTTGAGTTTCCTGGGTTTGCTTTCGTATATTGGTGTTATTGCCGCGATCGTACAGATCATGGAAATGTTTTTGGATAAGTATGTGCCGGCGCTATACAGCGCGCTAGGTGTGTTTCTGCCCCTTATAACAGTCAACTGCGCCATACTGGGTGCCGCTTTGTTTATGGTAGAGCGTGACTATAACTTTACCGAAAGTGTTGTTTTTGGGGCCGGTTCAGGCGTCGGCTGGGGGCTGGCGATAGTGGCACTGGCGGGCATTAGAGAAAAATTGAAGTACAGCGATATACCCGACGGACTGCAAGGTCTGGGTATTACCTTTATTAGTGTGGGCTTAATGTCGCTGGGCTTTATGTCCTTTGGCGGCATTGATATTTAAGCGGCGGATTTAGATAAATATGGATATGACAATTGTCTTCGGGGTAGGAATGTTCACAGCGATGATTCTCGCGCTCGTGCTCGTTATCCTTTTCGCCCGGGCCCGTATGGTCAGTACTGGCGACGTCACGATTACCATCAATGGTGAACGAAAGTTGACCGTGCCCGCGGGCGGTAAGCTTTTGCAAACACTGTCTGATGCAGACCTGTTTTTAGCTTCTGCCTGTGGTGGCGGTGGTACCTGTGCTCAGTGCAAGTGCATCGTAAATGAGGGCGGCGGTTCGATGTTGCCCACCGAAGAGGGGCACTTTACTCGACGCGATGCGAGCGAGGGCTGGCGTTTGAGCTGTCAAACCTCGGTTAAACAGGACATGGACATTGAGGTGCCCGAAGAAGTCTTCGGCGTAAAGCAGTGGGAGTGTACGGTTGAATCAAACGACAATGTGGCAACCTTTATTAAGGAGTTGACGCTAAAACTGCCTGAAGGTGAGAGCGTCGACTTTCGCGCGGGCGGCTATGTGCAATTGGAATGCCCACCCCACCACGTTAAGTACTCAGACTATGATATCGGCGAAGAGTATCGCGGCGACTGGGAACATTTTGGCTTTTTCAAACATGAGTCTGTCGTCGCCGATACCGTCATTCGGGCCTACTCAATGGCTAACTACCCGGAAGAAAAAGGCATTGTGAAATTCAATCTTCGTATCGCTACACCACCGCCTGGCAGTGAAGGCATACCGCCTGGTGTAATGTCCTCTTGGGCGTTTAATTTAAAACCCGGTGATAAAGTGAAGGTCTACGGTCCCTTTGGTGATTTTTTTGCCAAGGAAACCAAGACCGAAATGGTGTTTATTGGCGGTGGTGCTGGTATGGCGCCCATGCGATCTCATCTTTTTGATCAAATGAAGCGCTTGCACACTGGTCGAAAAATATCGTTTTGGTACGGTGCCAGGTCTGCAAAGGAAATGTTTTACCAAGATGATTACGACATGTTGGCAAGGGAGAATGAAAACTTCGAATGGCATGTGGCACTTTCCGATCCTCAGCCCGAAGATAATTGGGATGGATTAACCGGATTTATTCACAACGTACTGTTTGAGCAATATTTGAAAAATCATCCTGCGCCTGAAGATTGCGAGTACTATATGTGTGGGCCCCCTATGATGAACTCTGCGGTTATCCAGATGTTAACCGATCTGGGTGTTGAGCCAGAAAATATCATGCTCGATGATTTTGGCGGCTAAATGGACGTTGCGTCGAACAGGCAAAGCCACTTGAGAAGGTGGCTTTTTTATTGGCTCGTCGTTTGTGTTGCATGTTTGTCTGCATGCGCTGAACAACTAGACAGTATCAGTCTGTCGGGCGCCACTATGGGTACCACCTGGCATCTGAGTTTTTTGGGTGATCCCGCCGACATCGACAATATTCAGCAGGGCATCGAACGGCAACTCCAGCGCGTGAACGAGAGCATGTCGACCTACCAGGGCGACTCAGAGATCTCCCGTTTTAATGCCTCGCCGACGCATGAAGCTTTTTCTCTTTCGAGTGATTTTATAACGGTGCTCGATGCTGCGCTTACCATAGGGCTCGCAAGTCATGGCGCCTACGATGTCACAGTGGGACCGGTGGTTAATCTGTGGGGGTTTGGGTCAGAGTTGGGCGCTAACCAAGTACCAGACAAAACTGAGTTACAGCGCCTTGTTGACCATATTGGACAAGACAAATTGCAGCTTGATCGCGCCACTGCATCCCTCCTGAAGACAGACCAATTAGCGCTGGATTTTTCTTCTATAGCCAAAGGATATGCTGTTGATCTGATCGCCGATTGGCTATTCGCTCAGGGCATTAGCAATTTTTTAGTCGAGGTAGGTGGCGAAGTAAGAGTCGCGGGAGAAAATGCTAGAGGGACTCTTTGGCGTATAGCCGTAGAGCGTCCCGATGCCATGATGGGCGCAGTCGCCGCTGCTTTGACGTTAACTGATAATGGAATCGCAACTTCTGGTGACTACCGCAATTACTTCGAACGTGATGGCAAGCGCTATTCCCACACGATTGACCCCCGGACAGGTTTCCCCGTTGCACATGATCTAGTGTCGGTCACCGTGGTTCATCCACAGGCTATGATGGCTGACGGGTGGGCGACGGCACTGATGGTGCTGGGAGCACAGGAGGGCATGAAAGTAGCTCTGGCACAAAATTTAGCGGTATATTTTATTCGGCGAACAGAGGACAATTATAAAGCGAGCTACAGTCCTTTATTTGCAGATTATCTAGAATCACCACAGGAACACTAGCATGGGCACTTTTTTAGTCAGTTTTTTATTTATGGCGCTGGTAATGGCGGGAATGGCTGTTGGAGTGATGATGGGCCGGGGTCCCTTGAAGGGATCATGCGGTGGCATGGCCGCATTGGGCATCGATACCTCCTGTGATATTTGTGGTGGTAATCCGCAACTTTGCGAAGAGGAAACTCGCGAAGTCGTCAGCAAAGTAGCGGGTCGAAAAGAGCAAGCGCCGCTATACTACCCCGCCGATAAATAAGCGGAATAGCGTAGCTTGGCAAGTCGCGCCCCCAGCTCTAACTATGCGCTATTTGTAGGACTGCGCTACACCTTTAGTAGTAAGCGCAATCGGTTTACCGCCGTTGTCGCGCTGGTGTCTATGCTGGGTATGATCTTGGGTGTCACCAGCCTTATTACCGTACTGTCTGTAATGAACGGCTTTGCTGGGGAACTGCGGGGGCGAATTCTTTCACTCGTTCCACACGGATTTGTCGAGCAGATAGGTGATGGGGTCACCGACTGGCGGGCTTTGCAGATAATTGTAGAGTCTGATCCGCTAGTGCTCGCAGCTTCTCCCTATAT
>JBLHSI010000226.1:0-4323 GCA_047626655.1 Halioglobus sp. | reverse complement strand
GTTTGAAATAAGCCGCGCTCCACCGGCCAGCAGAGGCAGCGAGTGCGCAAGTTTTCTTTCGAACCCCAGGCCAACCAGACGGTACCCACCGGTTTATCGGTCGTGCCGCCATCCGGACCCGCGATGCCCGATACAGCAATGGTATAGTCTGCGCCAGATTTTTCCAGTGCCCCTAGCGCCATCTGTTTTACCACGGTCTCACTAACAGCGCCCTCGTTTGCCAGAGACTGCTCGCTGACCCCCAATACCGACTGCTTAATCGCATTGGCATAGGCTACAAATCCCGCGTGAAAATTTTGTGAGGCGCCCGGTATACGAGTCAGCATACTGGCGATAAGCCCGCCAGTGCAGGATTCGGCAGTGGTCAGGGTTTTGCCCTGCTGCGCCAGTAGTTGCAATACGCGTTCTGCCAGTAAGGTTTCTCCCTCACCAATAATGTGGTGGCCCAGAAGCCCGCTTACATTTGCCATGCATTCGCGTTGTGCGGGCAGCGCAGAAGCACTACTAATACTAAGTTTTACTTCCATCTGAGGCGCGCCAGCCCGAAATCCTAGCTCTACCTCGGACGGCCAGTTGGGCAGGTTGTCAGCGATTAACTGTTGTGCGGTAGATTCGCCAATACCAAAGGTTTGCAGGCGTATAATGTTAGTTTCACTAGGGCGCTGCAGTTGCTGCGACAGTTCCTTGAGGATGTAATCCATCATTGCAATCAGCTCACTGGGTACTCCGGGTGTGCAAATGACGCGACAGTTGCCCAACTGAACCTCAAAGCCCACAGCGCTGCCAACGGGGTTGGGCACAATCTTGGCGCCCTCGGGCAGCATAGCCTGCTTCATATTAGCCGCATTCAATGGTGCGTTGCGTTTGCCACACCACTGTTTTAAGTGTGCTACTGCGTCGGGGTGTTCAGCAAGGGGGACTGCGGCGACGCTGGCGACGATCTCGGCAGTGAGATCGTCTATGGTTGGGCCCAGTCCGCCGTTGATAATAATCAAGTCCGAATCAGCCGCCATCGCCGCGAGTTCTCGCTGCAACAGCGGGATATCGTCACCCACAGTGACTTTGCGATAGACACTCAAGGCCAGCTCGCTCAACCGTTGTGCGATGAGAGATGAGTTCGAGTCGACAGTGTCGCCCGACATGATCTCATTGCCGGTCAATAGCAACTGCACGTTAAAATCTTGAATTGGCATGAAAGAGTCCATTTTGTTGTTAGGAGAATAGTATACTAGGGTCTATGACAGAGCTGAACTTTTGTCCCGATTGCGGCGCTCATCTAAAAGAGCGAGTGGTAGCAGGCGAATCGAGAAATCACCACTATTGCACATGCTGTAATCAGTGCGTTTACGACAGTCCACAAGTGGTTGTCACCTGCTTTGTGGCGCACAAAAACCGTCTTTTGTGGGTGCAACGAGATCTGCCTCCTCAACGCGGATTATGGGCCATCCCCGGAGGTTTTTTGGAAAATTCAGAAACTTTGGCGGAAGGCGCTGCACGCGAGTTGCGCGAAGAGGCGGGTGTGGTTATTCCCGCTGATCGCATGCAACTGTACATGACGGGAACGATCACTTTTATGAATCAAATCTACGTGGCATTTAGGGCAACAGTTGATAGCGACGCGGTTAGCTCAGGAGTGGAGTCACAGGATTGCCAATTTTTTGCCCGACACGAATGCCCCTGGGATGAAGTGGCTTACCCACAAGTGAACGACTCGATACGCCAGGCCTATCAGGACCTGGACGATGGAGAGTTTCAAGTGTGGCAGGCCGAAATGACCAAGGATCGATACCAGCTTCAGCCGGTGCTAACCCGCCGATATTAAAACCCTTTGTGAGTTGACATGTGCAACAGCTCTTCCGGTGTGGATTCCCGCCCTAATGGTGAGTTGCGGTGGGGGAATCGTCCAAACTGGGCAATGACGTCACGGTGTGCCGCGGCATACCGGCGAAACCCGGCCATTTGCGGTAAGCCCGTGTCAGCCACTAGTTCATCAAACAGCGAAACGCATTTCTCTTGTAAGTCGAGATCTTCACTGTGCTCCAGTGGCAGGTACATAAATACCCGATGAATGAGGGGCATAGTCAAATGCCGACCTTGATTAATCGCTTGTACAGCCAGTTCTAGTGCTTTACTGTCGCCCCCAAAGGCAGCGGCGTCGCCGCGGTAGACATTGCGAGACATTTGGTCGAGTAATAAAACCAGGGCCATCAAGCCATCGTTACTGGTGGCCCACTCGTCTAGTTTACCGGCCGCCGCTTGTTCAAGCAGATGCCCAAACCGTGTTCGGCAGGTTTCATCGGTGGTTGTACTGGCGGTAAACCATAGGCTGTGGGCTTGGGGCGCGCTTAAGCCCTCACTGTCCAGAGGCCCAAACCAGTATGCTAGAATTTCGTCAATAGTGGCTCGCAAGGAAATCTCTCCCGCCGTGTTAGGCCCCGAATATGATACTTTTATGGTATGGTGCGCGAACTTTCACCCAAGGATAACGGTAAACGACGATGACATTACACCCCCAAGTAGAATTGACCTCGGATGAGCAGAAAGTGAGTTACGGCTTTGGCTTGCAATTTGGCGACCAATTGCTGCGCAACAAATTTGAAGGTATGGAACTCGACGCCGTATTGGCTGGCATCCAGCACTGGTTTAACGACCAGCAGGCGGCACTGACCGATGCTGAGATAAACCCCAGTTTCGAAGTGATTCAAAGCAAGCAGAAAGCCGTACAGGCTGAGATCGATGACAAGCGCCAAGAACTGGCCCGCCTGTTTATGGAAAAAAATGCGGCCCGCGAAGAAGTCACCACCACCGCCAGTGGCCTGCAGTATGAAGTGCTCGAATCCGGCAGCGGCACTAGCCCCACACACAGTTCTACCGTGGTGACCCACTACCACGGCACCTTGGTAGATGGCACGGTATTTGACAGCTCGGTAGAGCGTGGCGACCCAGCCGAGTTTGGCGTAGGCCAAGTGATCGCTGGATGGACCGAAGCGCTGCAACTGATGTCGGTAGGTGATAAGTGGCGAATTGCTTGTCCGCCCGAGCTGGCTTACGGAGAGCAAGGTGCAGGTGATTCTATCCCTCCCAATACGTCTCTCGTATTTGAAATTCAGCTGATTGATATAAGAGACTGAGCCGGGGAGGCTTCGCTATGACTGCCAACGTAAATCTACCTAGAATTTTGCGAGTGGGCGCAGGGGCCAGTACAGAACTTGCGGCGACCTTGGCGGAACTTTCTCTATCGCGGCCACTGTTGGTCACGGACGAGTTCATGGTGAAGCAAGGCTATTGCGCTACTTTGCAAAAACAGCTGGATGATGCCGGGTTTAAACACGGCATTTTTCAGGACAGTGTTCCCGACCCTACTACCGACAGCATAGAAGATGCGCTCAAGATATTGCGGGTGGGCGATTATGACTGTGTGGTGGGCCTGGGCGGCGGCAGCTCTATGGATACGGCCAAAGCGGTGGCGTTCATGGCGGGACGTAAAGGCGAGATACGAGAGTACAAAGTACCCCGCCAGATTAACAGCGGCTTGCCGATTATTGAAATACCCACCACCGCAGGCACCGGTTCGGAAGTGACACGAGTGGCGGTCATCACTGATACGCAATCCCATGAAAAAATGCTCTGTATGGGACTTGGCTTAATGCCCGTCGCGGCATTGGTAGATTTTGAGCTCACTCTCACTATGCCCTATAGGCTCACCGCTGATACAGGCATTGATAGTTTGTGCCATGCCTTGGAGGCTTACGTCAGTCGTAAGTCCAACCCCTTTACCGATGGTATGGCGTTGCTGGCAATGCGCTCTATTAATCAGCATATTCGAACGGCTTGTGCGGAGCCCGACAACCGGCAAGCGCGCGAGGCAATGATGCTGGCGGCCACTCAGGCGGGTATGGCGTTTGCCAATGCCTCGGTGACACTTATTCACGGCATGAGTCGACCTATTGGTGCGTTGTTTCATGTGCCCCACGGTTTAAGTAATGCCATGTTGTTGCCCGCGGTGACAGCGTGGTCGATTTCCCATGCGACAGAGCGCTACGCAGACTGCGCGCGATACATGGGTATGGCCGATGCCGGCGATAGTGATGAAGCGGCAGCTGACAAGCTGGTGTTTGAGTTGCGCAGGCTCACTGCCGATTTATCGGTGCCAAGCCCCGAGCAATATGGCATTGAAGAATCTGTTTGGCTCGAGTCGGTGGAATTGATGTCCGAGCAGGCTCTCGCCTCGGGTTCACCGGCTAATAATCCACGTGTACCCACCGCAGCTGAAATCGTTGCTCTTTATGGCACTGTTTATCGCTGAGTGTTTTACTGCCTCAG
>JBLHSI010000225.1:0-4434 GCA_047626655.1 Halioglobus sp. | reverse complement strand
GTTGATAATCTACAAATCGGTAGTTTTGACGGCGAGTCTGTTGAGGTGAGTGATTGGGGCGCAGTGATTGATGGCAGTGCTGTCTACACGCAAGGCGATGTCACAATCACCACTTCAGTCTCTGACGGCGACCTGGCTGCCTATAACAAAGCGGGCCATGTAGGTTTTGGTATTGGTAATCAAGATAATAACGGCTTGGACAAGTCCGAGACCTTAATCATAGACATCGATGGAGGGGATGTAAACCGGGTGGACTTTACCCTCAGCGGTTTGGGTAGCTGGTTTGATGAAACTAGTTCAAGGGCAACACAGGTGCTCATTAGCGCTTATGGCCAGGACGGTGACTTAATCGAAACACAAGGCGGATATCGCGATTCCGGTAGCTATACTGATAACTATTCTTTTGAAACCAACGTAGCTGTTGATAGATTTGAAATAACTTCTGAGGGCAGTAACGGTACTTTTGTCGTACAAAATATGACGTTAACCGCTACTGACAGTATTGAAGTGCCTGGCCACTGGGAAAATGTTAGCGAAGACTCCTCGATCACCATTGACGTACTGGCTAATGACAGTGATGTTGACGGCGATAGTCTGATTATAAGCGCTGTGGAAAGCCCCGTTGTAGTTGACGGAGTTGTAGTCGGTGCGGCTGAGATCGTAGACGTTGATGGTGTGCAAAAAATTCTGTTTACACCCGACGATTCTATGAATGCCATGAATGATGGTGATAGCAAGGATGTTAGCTTTAATTATACGGTAACAGATGAGCAGGGCGGTAGTGACACTGCTACGGTGAATCTGACTATCGATGGTAGTGATGACGCTCCTGTAGTGAAAGCGGTTGAGTCAGAAGTCATAGACGGCAGCGATAGTATCGATAATCTTTCACCCAGCGGCACCCAAGAGAAGGTTGCAGAAGAGAAGGTCGCAGAAGAGAAGGTCGCAGAAGAGATAGCTCCTGAGGAGATTTCAATAGAGAACGAACTTATGTTTTCAATGGGATCGCAAGCCACAGATGATCCCGGTATGGGTTGGGCCGAAAGTGTGGACATGGACGAAGATGCCTTCGGTACTGCTAATCAACATGGCTGGGAGGACGATACAGGTGCGGTTGACGATTTCGATCTGGCGGCAAGCGCTCTCGACCTAGCTCCTGACACCAGTGGAGTTATTACAATGACCGATGGATCCGACATTGATAGTATGGCTAACCTGCAAGATTCTGCGAACTTTTAGATCGCGCGAATCAGATTTATCAGGAACTGAGGATACGGGGATAGCAGGAAAGTTCGCAGATACTCTGTGTTTGTTAACGAACGGAAGATAAATCGCCACACACGCCTTTGGCACCAAGCAAGACTCGAGCTGTAGGGCGTTGAATATGATCTGGGTTGATTGAAGTTGGATGAGCAGGCGTTCGCAGCACTGGCAAGCAATAATAAGAGAGGTATTCTCATCGCTTGTATCCACTGAAAACGATGAGTCGCTAACAAACAGTAGTCTATGCTTTGCGGCAATCAATGCATAGAGTGTAGTTGCTCACAGAGGCTCTGTGCACCTAATACAATACGAGCGGTCGGTCGCTGAATATGGTCGGGGTGTACAAAAAACAGCGCGTTATTTTTCACCGCCGATAAAGACGGGTACTGTTTCCAGACATCTAACCAGTCGGGTCGTGCTACCCCCATTCCGCTGGCGACAATGGCATCGGGGTTGCGCTGCAATATTGACTCTACGTTTACTTTAGGTGCGAGTGACAAAGCGTCATCGAAAATATTGTAGCCACCGCACAACGAAAGTAGCTTACTGATCAAATGTTCGCCGTTGATGGTTTGTATCGGGTCATTCCAAACTTGGTAGAAAACGCTGTGAGGCGTTTTGGTCTGGTACTTGTCGCGCAAATCTGACAGGGCCGACTCCACCCTTGTTGCTTCGCGCTCGCTGATTGTTTGGCTGCCCGCCAGAGTGCCAATATCTCTAATGGCTCTAGCAACGTCGTCCAGATCATGTGGGTCACTTATGAAAACTGGAATGCCTAATTTCTCCAGTATTGCTATCTTGTTCATTCCATTACCGGAACCCCAGGCGATTATAAGGTCTGGCTTTAGCGCAACAATAGTTTCCGCGCTGAATGATTTGTAGCTGCCAACTAGAGGTATGGATTTTGCTTCGGTTGGATAATCGCTATAACTCACCACGCCAACGAGTTTGTCTCCCGCGCCAGCGCTAAAGGTATTCTCCACAATGTGTGGTGCTAGCGCGACAATACGTGTGGCCGGTTGTGACAAGACAATAGTGCGTTGCAGCGCATCTACCACAGTAATTTGCGCCTGCGACACTCCGGTCAATGTCGCAGCTAGAATAATGAAAATTAGTCTGTTCATTTAAGGTTTTGCTCCGGCAATGCCCGCTTCCTCAAAGGTAAACATCTGCGCGTGCAAGAGCAGTGCCGAATGTATTATAGGCAGTGCTATAGCTGCTCCGCTACCTTCGCCCAAACACATTTCGAGGTTTATGATAGGTCGTAAGTCTAACGCGTCGAGCAGACGCTCATGAGCCGCCTCAGCTGATTGATGGCCAGCTATCATCCAGGCTTTAGCACTGGGGTTGATGGTGACGGCCACTAGTGCCGCAGTACAAGAAATAAACCCATCAAGTACTATGGGTATGCCTCTTTGTGCGCTACGAATATAGGCACCTACCATGGCGGCTATCTCCAAGCCTCCCACACATTGCAGTACATCCAATGGCTTTTCAAGGTTATCCGAATGTAGTTGTAGAGCCTTGCCTACTGCGATCTGTTTACGAATTAGCGTTTCGCCATCAATGCCTGTTCCACGGCCTACAACGTCTTTTGCATTGTAGTTTAACAACGCTGCTATTATCGCGGAGGCGGAGCTGGTATTGCCAATGCCCATTTCGCCAGCGATAAATAGCTGGCAATTCAACTCGTTCACTTGTTTTTTACCCGCCTCCAGGCAAGCTTGCATGCAATGTCGGCTCATGGCTTTTGTTACGGTGAAATCTTCAGTGCCGTGTGCTAGCTCTAGGTTGATTAGTTTTGGCGCATTGTCCAATTTCTGTAATAGGCCCATATTGACCACAGCGAAATCAGCGTTTTGTTGTCGGCTTAATACGCTGATAGCAGCGCCGCCAGATAGAAAGTTCGCTACCATTTGAGCCGAAACCTCGGCGGGAAAAGCCGACACACCCTGAGCACAAACGCCGTGATCTCCGGCAAAGATACGAATGGCGAGTTTATCTATGCTGGGTTGCTCGCGACTTTGCCAGCCGGAAAAATCAATAGCGATTTGCTCGAGTCGTCCTAGTGATCCTTGTGGCTTGGTGAGCTGAAGCTGTCTCAGTCGTGACTTTTCTCTACTTTCGTTACAGGGGGAAGTACAGGGTTGTAGATACCAACTCATAGTTTGTGGTTCCCTTTTAAGGACAGGGGCAGCCCCGCTATAACAGTAGATACGTGGCTGCACCGAGCGGCAATATCCTGATGCAGCCTGCCGTTTTCATCGACAAATTCTCGGGTTAGCTCTCCCAGCGGTACAATGCCTGATCCGAGTTCGTTCCCCACCATGAAAATGTCGGATTCGTGCTGCTCAAGTGCAGTGAGAAAGCGGCTTCTTTCGTCCTCCCAGCAACCGTGCTCGAGGCAGTTACTTAGCCACAGAGTGAGGCAGTCTATGACAACACACTGGGATTGTAGTGGAATGAGTGCGTCGGCTAAAGTGATGGGTTCCTCTATCAACTGCCATTCACTGCCTCGCTGTGCCTGGTGATGAGCAATGCGAGATTGCATTTCACCGTCTCGACCCTGACCGGTGGCAAGATAGACTGGTGAAGCCGAAAGCGCTTTGGCTTGTCCTTCTGCATAGCCACTTTTACCGCTTCTGGCACCGCCAACTATGAGGTGTTTCACTGGCTAAATACCAGCGGTTTGCCGCTTTTAGGGTGAGGCATGATGGTGACGTCTACCCCAAATACGCGTGAAAATACATCGGGAGTCACAACTGCCTCACAACTTCCTTGGGCAATTTGTTCTCCGCAACACATGACAGTTATTTGATCCGCTATGGCCGTTACGAGGTTGAAATCGTGAGCGACAATCACTACAGCACAGTGGCGTGCCACCAGGCTGCGAAGTGCTGCTAGAATTAGTTGTTGGTGGGCGAGGTCTAGCGCGGCAGTGGGTTCATCGAGCAGCAGTAGTCTGGGCTGGTCGTTATCTCCTCGCCAAATTTGAGCAAACACGCGCGCCAATTGGACTCTTTGTTTTTCACCGCCGGACAGCTGGGTGTAGGTACGATGCTGTAACCGAGCCGTGTCAGTCGCCTCCATCACTTCTTGCAGGATCACTCGGTCTTCTGTATGCCCGCTGCTGTGGGGAGTACGTCCCAGTAGAATCACTTCTTCTACTCG
>JBLHSI010000224.1:0-4502 GCA_047626655.1 Halioglobus sp. | reverse complement strand
AACGTGCAGGGCATCCGGTTTTTATCGCCCGCGCTGCGAGTGGCAATATCGAAGACATTGGCTGCGGTACTGATAACTGGACAGCTGCAGGCATGGTGCGCTATCGCAGTCGCCGCGACTTATTAGAGGTTTTGCCCGACACTGTGGGCAGTAAACACCATGAACTGAAGCTGGAATCTCTTGCAAGAACCTTTGCATACCCCGGCGCACCTTGGGCCATTATCGGCGGGCCTAAACTGCTAGTGCCTATGGCATTGGCGTTGGCCTCCGCATTGCTACATTTAGCATTGCTCTAATGAAACGCACTTTATTGGTCATCCTAGGGGCAGCGGCCACACTAGCTGCTTTTCTCTTCTGGCTGGCCTTCTTCTCTTCGCGACCCCCGTTAACCACCGACCATAGCACTTTGGCCGGAGATGGGAGCACAGTGAATTATTGTGTGCTAACTGAGCTAGATGGGAGCGGGAAAATGGCCATCGATATTGCCAAAGGCAATACCCCAGCGTGTGCCTATAATCATTTCCCATTGCCAATTTTAGCTAACTGCACGGAGCCTCTACCGGCTGGAGCAGCCGACATTCGCGGTCTTTGGATTGGCGTTAAAGGCCGTCATACCGGGCATATGGAACGTGTTGAACAATGTGGCAGCCGCACCGTGATTACAGCGGCTGGCATCATCCATGACTATGGCTCGAATAGCACCGCAGGCCTCAATACTAATGATACCGAAGGTTCGGTGGTTTTCACCGCAGGTGAGACAGAGTACTGCATGCGTACTTCAGCCTCTATGATCTGGAACAATGAGGTCCTGGAGTTTCATGCCTTCGGTTGGGGGCCATTAGTGGTTAAACGCTATCTGGACGGCGAACAGCTAGTTTGGGAATATGTTGACGGCAGCACCACGCACATGAACAGACTATGCGCGCTGCCTGAAGAGCACAAGACCCCAAAACCAAGAGGTAAGCGATACTCTTTGTTTTAAGTTAGCGCCATGCGCTGCATCACCTTGGCGCTGCCTACTCGCTGAATCCAAATTATTGAAAAGCCGCTGATGCAGCGGCTTTTCAGTAATTAGAGCGCTGCTAGCGCTTCGAAATCAGCATCACTCAAACTAAGCATTGATTCTGCGCCGGCCTCAATACTGATCTTATGCGCCTGCGTACGGGGCATGATTTTTGCAAAATAGAAATCGGCCGTAGCCACTTTGGCGCGGTAAAAGACATCGTCCTTTTCTACTAATTTCGCTTTGGCCGTTGTGCCCATCAAGCCCCATACCCAAGCGGTTACCATGTAGCCTGAATACATCAGGAAGTCTACCGAGGCAGCACCCACCTCATCTGGATTGGACATGCCTTTCAAGCCAATACTAGTGGCAAGCTCGCCCCATTCCTTGAGCTTCTTTTGCAAGGGGACGGCATAAACTGAGTCCATGGCCTGAGTGTCAGCGGCAACCCTAGCGATAAAGCGACCAAACATGGCACCTCTATCTTTTATGATTTTACGCCCAAGCAGATCCAGAGATTGAATGCCTGTGGTGCCTTCATAGAGAGTTGAGATGCGTGCATCTCGCAGGTTCTGCTCCATACCCCATTCGCGAATAAAACCATGCCCGCCATAGACCTGTACACCGATATTTGCGGCTTCAAACCCGGTTTCAGTCATAAAGCCTTTGGCGATTGGTGTGAGCAAGGCCATCAGTTCTTCGGCTTCTTGTTTTTGCTGTTCATCCCCATGCTTGGTTTTATCGGCCTGCTGTGCCAAAAGATAAAAGAAAGCGCGATGGCCTTCTGAGAAAGCGCGGATGGTCAATATCATTTTTCGAACATCTGGGTGCACAATCAACTTATCTGCGGGTCGATCAGGTGATCTAACACCGGTTAGTGAACGGCCTGCTTCTCGATCTATCGCATAAGCGAGTGCGCCCTGCAGGGCGACTTCCGCATGGTTCAGACCCTGAGCAGCAGTGCCCAAACGGGCGCCATTCATGAAGGTGAACATGCACATCAGGCCTTGGTTTTCCTTGCCTATCAAATAGCCGGTTGCATCATCGAAGTTCATCACGCAGGTGGCGTTGCCGTGTATGCCCATCTTGTGCTCTAAAGAGCCACAACTTACCCCATTGCGCTCACCAGCCTCGCCCTCGTCGTTGGGAATGAATTTTGGTACCAGAAACAAAGACAGACCTTTATTGCCAACTGGGGCATCGGGTACTCGAGCCAGTACGATATGTAAAATATTACTGGTCATATCGTGTTCACCAGAACTGATGAAAATTTTGGTGCCGGTAATCGAATAAGCACCGTCGCCAATGGGCTCCGCTTTGGTACGTAAGAAACTGAGGTCACTACCACCTTGCGATTCAGTTAAACACATAGTCCCTGACCATTCGCCGGATACTAGCTTGGGTAAATAACTCTGTTGTTGGTCCGCGGTGCCGTGCGCCATTAAGGTTTCACGACAACCAGAACTCAAACCTGGGTACATAGTCCAAGCATGGTTTGCTTCGCCCATAAGTTCACTGACCATAAACCCAAGTGATGCCGGCAAAGCTTGTCCGCCAAATTCTTCCGGCACAGACAGGCCAGTCCAGCCGCCTTCAATATACTGCTGATACGCTTCCTTAAAACCGCTAGGAGTGGTTACCCCATCTTCGCTCCAGGTACAGCCTTCTTCATCGCCAATACGACGCAGGGGCGCGATAACCTGTTCAGCAAATTTGGCCGCTTCGCCAAGAATGGCGTCACGTAGCTCAGCATCGATTTCTTGCGTACCCTTGAGTGACTGGTAGTGGTCGTCGAATTTCCAGAGTTCGTCAGTAACAAAACGTAAATCGCGTAACGGGGCTTTATAGTCAGGCATGAGGGTGTATTTTTCCTATGAGTTAGGCAGAGATTTGCTGCCTAATG
This sequence comes from Halioglobus sp., assembly GCA_047626655.1. Classification (GTDB taxonomy): domain Bacteria; phylum Pseudomonadota; class Gammaproteobacteria; order Pseudomonadales; family Halieaceae; genus JBALVT01. The sequence continues at coordinate 1,596 of JBLHSI010000224.1, read as the reverse complement.
TATTGCGGTTTGAAATCATAGCAGTATGGATTTCAGTGCTCGGCATTATAATGTCACCGATTTTGCCAATACAAGTCCGATGAAGTATGACCTGCATTCATCTAAAAAATATTGAGCGCCAGGCAAGCCGTTAATCAAACCCTGAGTAAGTTACGAATTCGCTATTATCGACACGTGTTGACCGTACATCATTAGCCGGGAAACTCTTATTTGGGTAGCCCATCGCTATACAGATCATTATGGCTTCATTGTCCGGAATGTTGGCATGTTGGTGAACCACGTCGGACTGCATAATGCCTTGGCCATTAATCACGCATCCAATGCCTCGCTCCCACGCGGCCAGAACAATGCCATAGGCAAGCGAGCCAAGGGTGAACTGCGTGATAGCGGCCGGTTCTAGCGATTTATCATAGGTCAATACCAGGGACACTGGCGCATCAAATTGACGGAAGCCGCGTAGCATCCAATCCATGCGCTTGTCTTTATCTTCTCGGCCAATACCCATCGCTTCAAATAATTGAATTGCTACGTCGATTTGGCGTTGGCGATTTTCTCCTAAGTACTCTTCCTTGTATGGAAAATCACGTACATGTGGCTTACCTGCCAAGGTGTTCTTGGTATTGCCTTGGCGAATCTTATCCAACACATCGCCAGCGACTGCATGCACACGCCAGGTTTGAGTATTGTAGGAAGACGGCGCCCATTTCGCAGCATCGATAATCTCATTTACTACTTCTTTTGTAATTGGCTTATCCAGAAAACCACGCGCGCTTTTGCGCGACTTAGCAAACTCAGTAAAATTCATTTTGCTCTCTTAATCTTTAGTATTTATTAGTAAAGTCTCGCAACCGGTGCCAGATAAAACGATATCGACTTTTTGTTTATCAACATCACTCAACGCTCGATACTGCTGATGAATCCACTGCAGGCATTTACCTTGATAAGGAAATGTTTGCTGGGTCCAGACAGCCCCATCAATATTGGCCTCCCATTGCTTATCTCGAGTTTGCAATGCTTTGGCATTGGCTAGCATAGCTGGTGCGTAGACTCGACCGACTTCGTTGAGAATTCCTTTTAAAGTATTGGGGATTTCATCAATTTTGTTCCAATCACTGAGCTCAGGCTCCAAACCACTGAGATCATCAGTCATCAAACTCCATGCAACGGTGCGTGGTGCTAATTCGTGGGTTATGGCTCGGGGTGTTGGGTCAAAGCCCACCAATTGCGATAGCTGACCCATGATCGCAAAGTCACCTGCCCCGGGGCGTGAACCCAGCATGAAAGGTTGGCTGGCGAGATGCGCATCCATGGCTTGCAGAAATCGACGATAGCTGGCGTCAATCACGGGCGCTGTGGTGTCGTTAGAGCCCACTACATAGAGTCGATCTATCTGGCGTTTACTAAAGTAATTCTTCGCGCCCTGTTGTTTTTCCGTTGGCATACTTGGGTCGATACAAAATGGCAACATTGTGCCGGCGTTGTCAGCATCAGCCTGCGGATACCAACGATAGTGAAACATATATTTTGTGCCCCACTCGTCTGCGAAGTCTTCAAGCAGGTAGTCGATAAACGCCAAGGCGGGGTCTTGGGGGATGA
>JBLHSI010000223.1:0-4587 GCA_047626655.1 Halioglobus sp. | reverse complement strand
CTTCAACCATCGACTCCCGGAGCTGCTTAATAGGCATACCGCGCGCATCTGAGCGCAACCTTGCCAGAATGTCTGTGAGTTCCTTGGGTAACAAATCCCCGGTATCCATCGACAGCATCTGCCCCATCTTCATGGCGGCACCGCGCATATCAGCCAGCTGCTCAGTCACTCGCTTGGCGTTACCTGGCGTCAGTAAGAGCGCTTTTGCACTGGGGCGATTACCGGCCCGCCACTGACGCCCACCCTCTGCCAACATGCCACCCGCCATGCCGCCCGCCATTTTTGCTACTTTCGCAAATCGACGTATGCGCCCGGTAGGAACGGCTTTTGAGTCGTCTGAGTCCCGTGACATTTACGCTTCCTCCAGCCATCGGCTTATGTGAGCCTGCACTAAATCATGGGCGTTAAACTCAGCATTTAGGACAGCTATAAACGTGAACACGCCGGTTAACTTACGCGCGATCATGGCAAAATCTCGCGTAGGCGTTGAAAAGTGTACGGTTATTGCCGAACTGGCGGCGTTTTTACCTACCCTGCGCAGTAGTTTTGACTGGCCCCAACAATACTGTCCCTGTGCATTGAGATACTGAGGTGGCAGATTCTGTGGAGTCCTGAGCGGTTCCAGCAACTGCAAACAGAAATCGCAAAAGCTATCTTTTGCAAAGTTAGTACTGCTGGAATTAAGACACCCCAAACCCATTAAACTGTCCAGTAATAGGCTTCGGTCTTCAGCTTGTCCGGCGGCAATCGCATTGCCAAGATGCACAAGAAAACCTTCCTCGCAACACAGCACAGAACCAAAATCGAGTAGAACCAATTCGTCACCGGCACCATCGCAAGACTTTCGAATCAAGTAATTGCCAAAATTCGGATCGGTTTGCATAACGCCCCACTGGTACAGCTCAAATAGAAAGAGCTCCAGCATGGCCTCACCCAAGGCGCTGCGCCGAGCCTGTGACAATTGCACTACATGGGCGTCGGTGACCAGATGGCCATCGATAAACTCCAGCGCGAGGACGTCTTCGGTACAGTACTTGGGGTAACATCTGGGCACATGATAACGAACACTGGATGGTCGTCTCGCTTGATTAGTAGCCTGCACATGCACTGCCATTTGGCCCGTCATCTGTGCTTCGCGTAGGTAATCTATTTCATGATGCAGTTGCGCGCGCATCGCCTCCAACCAGTCATCCAATTCGCGACCCGCCCGCACCCATCGAGCCAGCAATAGCATGCGAACCACAGCATCAAAATCTGCATCGATGACATCGGCCAAGCCCGGATACTGAACTTTCAGGCAGATTTCCTCGCCACTGACGATTATAGTGGCACGATGTACTTGAGCCAGAGAGGCTGCTGCGATCGCCTTTTTTTCGATACGCAACTCTGCGAACCTATCACCTAGCGATGCCTGCAACACAGGCTCTATGGTTTCCCAGGGTAGCGGTTGAGTTTGAGATTCTAGCGTGTGCAGCGCTTCGGTGAGCACCGCCGGTAAAAAGTGCTCACCTAGCAGGGCAAACATTTGTCCGATTTTGACGTAAGTGCCCTTGAGCTGACCTAATTTGGCAACGAAAAGCAGAGCTTCCCGCTTAGCGAAATCAGTAGATTGTGTTTTATCACCTGGACGCAGTTTTCGAAAAGCACCATCCAGCGCAAAAGCACCGCTGGCGCGTATACCCGCTAAAGATGCACTGGCGGTGCGCGACCAGCTACTGGGATTAATCTTTGAAGGCTTATTTGCCACTGGGCCTTTCCATCAATGAGTGAAAGCTGGAGCTTACAGTAATTCGGGGGGCACCATAATCTCCAGCGACAATAATTGCTGCGCCAAAGACTTTCCCTGCGAATCGGCTCGCAGTGATGCGGTACCGCCGCCGCCCAGCGCCTCAGTCAAAAAGAAGTTGTAAGCATCAAAACCTGGCAATTCAAACCGCTCTACATCGCCCGCCACAAGATGTGCGAAGTAGTCATCCACAACCTGCGCAGTAACCTGCTTGTGGATATAGGGAAGATAACTCGGATCGCGAGCAATGATTCCTATATTGGCATTATTGCCTTTGTCGCCACTGCGAGCATAGACCAGGACTTCCAGGCTCGTTGCCACCCAGTTGGCCCCTATATCGCAGTCATCCACTTCAATATGGTACTTGGCCGTAGGTTTGGAAGTGTCATTCTCATACGTTTGATGATGCAGGACATTGTTGCCCAACTGAACCGTAACCGGGACTAACGATTTCTCAACCAGGGTGGAGTGAATTTGAATGAGGCCGGAGGGACGGGGCCTACCGCCTCCCAGGCCATACATACCCGGTGCTCCCGAAGTACCCAAGTACATCATTTCATTGGCAGCAAATTGAAGCGCGCCGGGATCGTCGTGATGTAAACCAAACTTGGCTACCACTTCCCGCACACTCATGGCTGCCGGGGTGCCGTGCGGCCCAAAGCTGTGCTCGGTGCCCAAATATTCAAAGTCCACCGCGCGAAAATCGTCCAACCCATGTTCTTCGAAGTACTTGCGTACCCGTTTAATCCACGCCTGATAGCCTGTCTGGGCCTTGTCTTTGGCTCGCAAACCGCCGTAAATCGCCATGCCCTTTATCTGAAAACCGTCCCGCCAAGTGGCACATACCTTGTAGTATTTACCCGGTGCACGGCCGCGAGCACCACTAACGCATATCCTGTCTTTACCTTTTTGCTCCAGTAACACATAGCTGAAATCACAGGCCACATCCGGCAGCAGGTAATTACCGGGATCGCCGATTTCATACACAATTTGTTCTGCTACCGAACCAATCGTTGCCAAACCACCGGTATCTGGCGGTATACACACAACAAAACTACCATCGGCACTCACCTGCGCCACCGGGTAGGAAATATCAGAAAAGTCGGGGACGGTATGCCAATCGGTATAGTTACCCCCGGTACACTGCGCGCCGCACTCAATCACGTGACCGCACAAAGAACCCTGAGCAAGTTGGTCATAGTCGGTCGCCAACCAGCCAAACTCGTGCATCAACGGACCCAGAGCCACAGCACTGTCAACTACACGTCCGGTCACAACAATATCGGCACCCGCAGCCAAAGCGTCGGCGATTGGTCTCGCTCCCAAATACGCGTTCATACTACCCAACTTCTCGGGCAGGGCCGCGCCTGTTTGCATCTCGACCATAGCCTCGCGCGGCAAATCTTCGCGCGTCATAAGGTCATCGCCATAGACCCCGGCAACCTTCAGGTCCAAACCACTTTGCTCACACAGTAGTTCTAAGGCTGCGATACAGCCGGGTACATTAACGCCGCCGGCGTTGGCCACTACCTTAATACCTTTTTTGGCGCAGTCTGCCAGTACATCCTTCATCGCCACCGTGACAAAATCTACCGCAAAACCGGCTTGGTCGTTACGCGCGCGCGCCTTGGCCAGGATAGCCATAGTAATTTCAGCCAGATAATCGAACACCAAGTAATCAATATCACCTTTGTCCACCAACTGCCTTGCTGACAATTGGCTATCCCCATAAAACCCTGACGCACAGCCTATGCGAACGGTCTTGGCACTGTGAGCTGGCAGTTTATCTGACATACCTTATTCTCCCTGTTGTTCTTCATCAATCGCGACAACGCTCAGCAGTTGCTGTCTCTCCTTAACCTGATCGCCGACACTAACGCTAATACTCTCTACTCGACCATTGATGCCCGACTTTAACTGATGTTCCATTTTCATAGCCTCCAGCACGACCAAGGTTTGACCCGCAACAACCTGCTCTCCCGGCTGAGCCAATACGGCGACTATAGCGCCATCCATGGAAGCCCGGACTTGCCCACTACCCACGCCACCCGCGGTACGAGCAGGCTCCTGAGTAACATCTTCGAAGCCAAAATGGCCTGTGCCACTATCTATATACAACTTGACGCCAGAAAACACATAGGGAATTTTTTCTTGAATACCGTTGCGAATAAACGTGCAGTAATTTCTATCCAAAGCCATGAGTTCGAGCTGATAACACGCTTCGCGACAACTGATTTTTATCGCGCCGTTCTGGTCACGCAAATTTACCGCGAAATCCTCGCCCTCAAAGCGCAAGTTGAAATTGTGCCGTGATCCACTGGAATTTCGCCAGCCGCCACTAAGCATCTCCAGCTTATCGCGCGAGTAAAACAACAGTGCGGCCAAAGCCAACGAAGCGGTATCGGGTGGGCCGCCAGCCATACTTGCATCGTTGGAAAAGTGCTGCTCGATAAAAGCCGTTGTGGCACCGCCCGACAAAAAGACGGGATGACGTAAAACGCCCTGCAAAAACTGCTTATTATTGTTAACTCCCAGCAGTACGGTGTCTTGTACGGCGCTGGATAATTGGCGGGCAGCCTGGTCTCTGTTGTTGCCCCAAGCAATCAGCTTCGCCAACATTGGATCGTAAAACGGCGACACTTGCTGGCCCTCACACACACCGTGATCAGCCCGAATATGTTCGCTCTCTGGAACACTCCATTTAGCAACGACGCCGGTTTGTGGCATAAATTCTTTGCGTGGATCTTCGGCATAGAGTCGAACTTCTATAGCATGTCCCTTAATGTGTATCTGCTCCTGCA
>JBLHSI010000222.1:0-4590 GCA_047626655.1 Halioglobus sp. | reverse complement strand
CACGCTTTAGCCAAAGCATTTGCAGCGTTCAGCGCCTCCGAATGAGGTATAACGGCGTTGCCTGGTAATCCTGGATGGTAACGCCATTGCTCTACTTGCTGCCGACTGACTATGCTCGGATTAGTGCTTAGAAGGGTTTTGTCGAGGTAGTCGAGGTACTGCAGACACAGGTTGCCCTTATGGTAGTGAATGGTGCGCTGGAAATAATCCGGATCGCCTGTCTCAAAAGGTGGCGCGAGAGCCCGTCGTTGCGGCGCGACCTGATCGAAGTCGAGCAAGAGTTCGTGGCATCCGATGACGTTATCGACATCTGCGCGCTCCTTGCTGTAGATCACTTCCATGAGCCACTTTTCGATATAACGTGTCATACTTTCGTTTAGCCAGCCGTCCCGCGAGGTCGCGTTTGTCAACAGGTTGCCAGACCAGGAGTGAGCGAGTTCGTGTGCTACGACGCCTCCAGTATCTCAGGCTCTGTGTAGACGCGAGTCTCTTCTCCGATTGGTGAGAAGTATATGTTGCCAACGGCAATAGCCAGTAGGTAAGAAGGGATGGGTTGCGGCATTTCAAATGTGTACTCGTCATCCCGCAAGGCATCCGGGTCGTTATTGGCAATCATTACTGCGAGTAGCTCGCTGGGTGTTTGAATCTGTGCGTTGTAGGTGATTCGTACAGGCGGTGTATCTTGCAAGGGTATCCAGTTTTTAGCGTGAATAGATTGAGATTGTGAGAATAGGAATGGGTGCTTACCCAGCGGTCAATTCTGGTGGTAACCACTGCAATGCGGTAGAGTCGAGACTGTTTCAGTGGCGTATTTTGACTGCGAATGCTGAGGCAGACAGTGCTTTTGCCAGCAGAGTGATCGTTAGTGGCGCTCCCATAACTAGATGAATATCGTCAAGTGAGAAACTGGCCTCAGTCGCCTCGTTGTCTGCCACCGTTATGCTAACCGACTCAATTGTGAGGTCGCGCGTATCCAGGATTAGTTCGCCTGCGCTGCTTGTAATCCGTTCTATGTTTACAGTAGCGCTACCATGCAGTTGTTGTGCTTCAAAATCGACCGTCAGGTCGAGTTTAAGGTACTTTGTAACGAACTGATCAGTATTAGCGAAAGCGAAATAGTCGCGCGCCTAGTCATACTTGGAAGTGGCTTCTTCGGTCCGCTCCAGAAAATGTTTTAGGGGTGAACTATAGGACCAATACACGGCTTGTTGCGGGTACTGGTGCAACGAATCATCTTTTTACTGTCTGAGCTTGATAAGGGTATTGTCGGCAACGCATTGATTAGATTATTGGGCGATGTAAACTAAATAAAAATAACAATGGATATTTACCATGACTACTCAAGCAAATAGTTTGAATTTAGAAAACCCTATGATGTTGGGTGGTTGGGAGCCTGTAGATAAAGAGTTGGTGGAAAAACGGCTAACGATTACGGGCATTATTCCAGCGGACCTTAAAGGAAGCTTTTTTCGCAATGGCCCCAATCCCGAATTTGAACCGAGTGATTTGGAAAATTATCATTTTTTTGATGGTGACGGCATGATTCATCAAATTGAAATCTTGAATGGTGAAGCTAGTTATAAAAATAAATGGGTAGAAACAAAGTGTCTTAAAATTGAAAGAGATGCAGGCAAAAGTCTATGGAAAGGGTTTAACTCGCCGCCAGACTTTGACAATGAACATGGCGTAGCCATGAAGCATCCAGCAAATACAAATATTGTTTTTCACAATGGAAAATTGATGGCGCTTTGGGAAGCAGGGTTGCCTTATGAAATGACATTGCCAGATCTTGAAACTGTGGGTGAAATGGATTTTGATGGGAAGTGGCCTCATGCTTTTACTGCCCATCCAAAAATTGATCCCGAAAACGGTGACATGGTCACTTTCTATTACTCCATTCTTGCAAAACCTCATTTGAAATATGGCGTAATGGACAAAAATGGGAAGGTCGTCAACAGCACCGGCATCGACCTTGAAAAGCCTGTTATGATTCATGACCTAGCTATTACTAAAAACTATTCTGTTTTTGCGATAACACCCTATGAATTTTCACTAGAACGAGCGATGCAAGGGGAGTATCCATTTGCATGGGAGCCAGAATCAGGTACAAAAATAGGCGTGATACCGCGCTATGCAGATGGTGCAGAGATACAATGGTTTGATGTGGACCTCGGTCACATTCAACATGTCTTTAGTGCTTATGAAGAAGGCGATGAAATCGTCTATCACGTTTGCCGATCGCAGCGAACAAGTTTAGTCACTGGTTCTATCGATGACTTTGATATCGACGCGGAACATGCCCTCCCATATGAGTATCGACTGAATTTGACAACGGGCGGTCACACTGAAGAAATCGTTGAAGATATAGCGGTCGAATTTTCTAGGATTAACGATGATTATACCGGCGCAAAATATCAGTATGGCTACGCTTGCCGGTTCAGAAAACAAGCGAAACCAGAATTTGATGCCTTGGTAAAGTTCGATTTTGAAAAGGGCTGTTCTGACACTTGGGAGCTTGATGACGGCTGGGAAGTGGGTGAGTTTGTGTTTGCACCAAGAGAAAATGCTAGCGAAGAAGATGATGGCTATTGTCTTGGTATTGTAACTAGCGCAAATGGGCTGGAAAGTAAGCTACTCATTATCGATGCTAAAGATATAGAAGCTGGTCCTCTAGCGAGCATAGCAATGCCAGTGCGAGTGCCCAATGGATTTCATGCCAATTGGGTGTCCTATGATAGCTATAAGTCGTAATTTAGCCGAGGGTATCTAAATTCCTAATGCCCCGCGTTGATAAAGGGTAGCGCCTGCAGCAAGATCCGTTAGAGCCACCCACTGGCCGGGGCATGTATTCATTGGTTGCAAGCGGAACCTGCCCGGCTGCGGCTGAATGTGATGCCGATAGGCTAGGATGAATAATAAACATAAAAGCATTAATGTCTGTCTAACAAGATGCACCTACCAACATTCCTAGGCCAAATAGTTACCATAAATGACAAACCGCGACCCGCGTTACGATATTCTGTTTGAACCGATTAAAATTGGCCCCGTAACCGCCAAAAATCGTTTTTACCAGGTTCCACACTGCACTGGCATGGGCTGGCTGCGCCCCCGCATGGTTGCCGACATGCGCGCTACCAAAGCCGAGGGAGGCTGGGGAGTGGTGTGTACCGAATACTGTTCTATTCATCCGTCCACCGACGATCTCCCCACTCCCAGCCACTCTATGTGGGACAGCGGAGATGTAAAAGCCCACAGATTAATGACCGACAAATGTCATGAGCACGGTGCACTGGCCGGGATTGAACTCTGGATTGGCGGGAGTCGAACATCTAACCTTTACACGCGCGAGGTTCCCATGGACGTCGCCTCAATGCCAAACTATGTGGGTGACCCCTACCAGTCTCGCGCCATGGATAAATCTGACATCCAACAGCTGCGCCGCTGGCACCGCGATGCGGCGCTGCGCGCCAAAGAAGCGGGCTTTGATATTATTTATGTGTATGCGACGCACCACTACCTGATTGATAACTTCCTCAATCCAGAGCTCAACACCCGCACGGACGAATACGGTGGCAGTCAGGAAAATAGGATGCGCCTTTTGCGCGAGCTTATCGAGGATACTAAGGAGGCCGTTGGCGACACCTGCGCGGTTGCCGTGCGTTATTCCGTTGATGATGGTGGGGGTCCCGATGGCACACCTGTTCACGGTGACCGGATGGAAATCTTCGAAGCATTGGCCGAGCTACCCGATCTTTGGGATATCAATATTTGGGACTATTCTTTGGAAATGGGTTCATCACGTTTCACCAAGGAAGGTGCGCTGGAAGACTATATGTCCACGGTGAAATCAAAGACCAGTAAACCCGTGGTGACGGTAGGGCGATTTACCTCACCGGACACCATGGCCAGCCAAATTAAGCGTGGCATTGTTGACTTTATCGGCGCAGCAAGGCCCTCGATAGCCGACCCGTTCCTGCCGCAAAAGATCGAGCAGGGCAGACCTGAAGACATACGCGAATGTATTGGCTGCAATATTTGCTATACCGGAGACAGCAAGCATTACCCCCTGCGGTGTACGCAGAACCCTGCAATGGGCGAGGAATGGCGCCGCGGCTGGCATCCAGAGAATATCGACCCGAAGGGTTCCAACGATAGTGTGCTAGTCGTTGGTGCTGGGCCAACCGGGTTAGAGGCAGCGAGGGCGCTGGGGCAACGCGGATATGCGGTGATGTTGGCAGAAGCTACACGTGAACTGGGAGGTCGAGTATCCGCCGAAAGCAAACTCCCTGGCCTGTCAGAATGGGCACGCGTACGCGACTATCGGGTCGGTCAGTTGGATAAGTTGCAGAATGTCGAGATTTTCCGCGAGAGTAATCTGGGCCTGGAAGATATCCTGGCTGTCGGCGCCGACCATGTGGCGATTGCCACAGGGTCAACATGGCGTCGCGACGGTTACGGCGTTTACCACACCAGCCCTATGGACCCGCAGCCACCGCAGGAACACACCTTCACGCCAGATGACATCATGGCGGGAAGACTACCCAGTGGCACCGTCGTTGTCTTTGATGATGACGGGTTCTATTTGGCGGG
>JBLHSI010000221.1:0-4640 GCA_047626655.1 Halioglobus sp. | reverse complement strand
CGGTGACCGAATTTCGCTCCAGGTCGGCCAACAAACGGGCGCACTCATCTTCATATAGGGCCCGCAGAGCAGGGTTGGAGCTGGGCAACTGCTTGTCCATGAGTGATTGATCGTAGGAAACTCTGCGGTGCAAGGCGTTAAAATGAACGTCATCGCCAAATATTTCGTAATAGAGATGTCCGTGGGCTGGCTCGGGATAGGGCATTTCAATACGCAGTTTAAGGTCGGGTACATTGAGTATGCCGCGCAGTGTATTCAAAATACCGCCGTATAAAAGCTCGCAGCCAAACTCAATGGGGGTGTCTTCGGGCGTACTGAGCACCGTTAGAAAACAGCGCTGGTCGCGCTGCTCGTAGCCCAGATCGAGTGACGGAGACAACAAATGGTAATAGGTTAGAAACAACTCCATCACCTCCGCTAAATTCTTGCAGGTCATAAAGGCTTGGCCCAACACAGCGTGCGCGCCCATATTGAGTCGCAGGCCCAGCTTTAACCCCAGCGCAGGGTCTTGTGTCAACGCCAAGGCATTTTTTACGATCCGGGTAAAGTCGACATCACTGACCCGGGCACCAATACCTGATATCCCCGTTTTCGCCAGGCTGGTGTCACGCAGTAAATGGTCTCGGTCATGACCCTGATTTTCCACCAGATCAATCAGGATGAGGATGTATTGTGCTGGCGTACTAGTATTAGGAGGCATCCTTCTATTTGGCCACAAATGACCCCATTTTGACAAGACATTACCTTGTTGGCTTGCTATCAATCCACCATAGTGAACGTTCGGCTAACAAATAACGGAGCATTATCGATGAAGATCAAGTGGACACCCGAAACACCGCGCATGATTCAAAGCTTTCCCGATGCAGACTATCCCAAGGAAAATCCCGACCTCGAGGAAGTATTAACAAGCGAGCAGGTTGATCATGTAGCCGAAATTTTCCAAACTCCGCTGACCGGCGCCTACAACTGGAATTATACGATCCAGGATGACCGCATTAAAAAGCTCTATGATCTGGGCAAGCAGCTCAATTGGGACCCTGAGATGGATATCGACTGGGATCGCCCTTGGCCCACCGAGGAGCGTTCGCCCGAACTGATGAATCTACACAATTACGAGCCTTATTTGGCCATGGACGATAAGACCAAGGATGAGTTCTGGCTGCATATGAATGCCTGGAGCCTGTCGCAGTTTTTACACGGTGAGCAGGGCGCGTTGTTAGTCGCGTCTCAGTTGGTGTCTTGCGCGCCGACTTATAACGCTAAACTTTATGCCGCTTCACAAACGTTTGATGAAGCTCGCCACGTAGAAGTATTCAACAAGTATTTGCAAAAACGTATCGGCCTCATGTATCCGATTAACACCAATCTCAAGAGCTTGCTCGATAAGATCCTGACCGATGAGCGGTGGGACATGAAGTTTATCGGTATGCAGATCGTGATCGAAGGTCTGGCGCTGTCAGCATTCAATACCACACGCGAGACAACGCCCGATCCCGTACTCAAAGATGTTGTTTACCTGGTCATCCGGGATGAGGCGCGTCACGTGACCTTCGGCGTGAACTATTTGGAAGAGTTTGTAAAAACGCTGACAGAAGAAGAGCGTGATGAGCGCGCGATGTTTGCCTATGAGGCCTGTGTGGTTGCTCGGGAGCGCTTGGTTGCGACCGATGTATTCCGTCACTTTGGTTGGGATGTGGAAGAAGCCCGCAAGCAAGTGTTAGAAGGTTTTGTGATGGCTCACTTTCGCAATCTGTTGTTCCAGCGCGTTGTGCCAAACCTTGCCCGCATCGGCTTGTTAACCGATAAAGTGCGCCCTCTGTTTGAAGAGCTGGGAATCCTGGAGTACGAAAACCTGGTTACCGATGGCGATATCGACTGGAGCGCGCTCGAGCGCCCGCTAGATACCACTGAAGCACAGGCCTACGAGCAAAATATGCTGGCAGATTTCCAAAATCTGCACGATGCTGAAAATGATGAGCAGCAACTGGCGAGCTAATATTAGCTTAGCTTAACCAGCGTCCCAGGGGAGTTTTTATCCAAAGGAAGTCCATTAGCTTCCTCATTCCCTGGGCGCTTTTCTCACTATACGGATAGGCATTTTGCATCTTGCCGCCGAATCGATCAATCACGATGGGCATTTCGTGGCAGTAGCCTCGCAGTCCCTTCTTGCCATTCACCTGGCCTACGCCTGAGCTTTTCTTACCACCAAAGGGCGCGGCGGGAATACCATAGCTAACAGCCATATCGTTGACACTGCACGAGCCGGTATCGATGGCGCTAGCCAATTCGAGGCCCTTGCTTTTGTCTGTCGTCCACACGTTGCCATTTAGGCCAAATTCTGAATCATTTGCCAAAGCGATAGCCTCGGCCTCATCGGATACTTTTTGGATACACAGAATAGGGCCAAAGGTTTCAAGAACCATGATGTCCATGTCGTTGTTGAGATTGGTGATGACGGTTGGCTCGTAATACAGTCCGGCTAAATTGGGGTTGCGCCGACCGCCCATGAGAATATCGGCGCCCTTGGCTCGCGCATCCTCAACATGGGCTTCAATGATCGCCATTTGCTTGTCCCAAAAAACCGCACCGACATCCTCGTTCCAGCCGTGCTCACTGCCTTGGCGAAGGTTCTTGCCTTTCTCCATTACCCGTTGCAAAAACTCGTCGTATACCGCCGCGACAACATAAATACGTTCGGTGCCGCAGCAGTAGTGACCGGTATTCATACACGAGCCTAACCAAGCGCCATCGGCCGCTCTATCTATATCGGCATCATGGCATACGATCATGGCGTCATTGCCACCCAGTTCCATCGTGCAGGGAATCAGCTGGGCCGCACAGGCCTGTGCGACTTTTCGTCCTGTGGCTACGCTGCCGGTAAAAGAAATTTTATCGACACCACCCTCGACGATGGCGGCACCTGTTTCACCATCTCCTAGTAGCACTTGCAGAACACCGGGCGGGAGTCCCGCCTCCTCCATCAGGGTTTGCGTTAACTGCGCTGAAAATGGCGTGACTTCTGATCCTTTAGCGACCACAGTATTGCCGGCTAATATAGCCTGTACGGCCTGATTCATAACCAGTACAAAGGGCCCGTTCCAGGGGGTGATAAGGCCAACCACGCCCAGCGGCTTATAAACGATGCGCAATTGTTTCATTATGCCAAGAATGCCGTGTACCCGACGTTTGCGAGGTTTGAGAAACTTCTCTGCATTTTTGGCGTAGTAGCACAGGGAGTCGGCCACTGAAAATACTTCCATGCTCATCGCATCCGTTCTGGCTTTGCCTGTTTCAGCGACGACGGTGTCTATGATCAAATCCTGTTTTTCCAATACCAGCTGCAGTGCCCTTTGTACGATAGCAGTGCGAAACTTCATGTCGGTGGCCGCCCACGCTGGTTGCGCAGCGCGCGCTGTGGCGATGGCCATGGCTACGTCATCTTTTGTCGCGCAGCTAATCTCGCCAGTAGGTTCCAGAGTGACGGGGCTGCGTAACAGTAAGCGACGACGCGAGTCGTCTGAGGTGATCGTTTCGAATAGAGACATAGGTGAGGACTCCAGAATCCTGCAATTTTCGCTAAACTAATGGTCATTAGTTTTTAAGTCAATGGCGGCTGCGGTCAACGCCGATGACGTATGTTGTCAGCTCGCCTGATTTGCGGTAATTCGGCGAATAAATTGCAATACAGCCAGTGTGTGAAATAATCCCCTCCTCATTTGAGGATGACAGAAATTTCCATGGCAACTCCCTCCGCTTTACTGCTAATTTCCTACTGTGCCGCAATCGCCGTATTTTCCCTTATAGGTGGCTTGCTGCCGGATAGGGTGCGAATGACCCATACGCGTACGCAATTGGTGATGAGCTTCGTGTCAGGTCTAATGTTGGGTGTGGCGTTCTACCACTTGCTGCCCCATAGCATCAGCTGGGTAGGGGGTGATTCAGGCGCTGATGTGGCTGTCTGGTGGCTGATGATTGGCCTGATCGTTATGTTGCTACTGTTGCGGATGTTCCATTTTCATCAGCATGATTTTAGCGGCTCGAACCAGGGTCATGATACCTGTGATGAGCACGCCCATGAACACCACCATCATGACAGCCCTTCGGTACACCGTATGAGCTGGGTAGGCATTGCTCTGGGCTTGGGGTTGCACACCATTATTGATGGCGTTGCACTGGCTGCAGTGATTCAGGCCGAGGCGCAGGGGCATGCTGCTGGCCTGTTGGGACTGGGCGTATTTTTGACTATCTTGTTGCACAAGCCACTCGATGCTATGTCTATTACCACTGTGATGGATGCCGGCGGCTGGAGCAAGTCAGCGCGCACTCTCACCAATGTTTTATTTGCCTTAATGTGCCCCGCGGGTGCTTTACTCTTTTTCTTGGGCGTCGACCAACTCAGTGCTGACCGCGAATATGTGATTGGTGCGGCCTTGGCGTTTTCTGCAGGCGCTTTTATCTGTATTGCATTGAGCGACTTGTTGCCAGAGGTTCAGTTTCACAGCCACGATAGGATGAAGCTGACTATCACATTTTTATTGGGTATAGCCCTAGCGTATGCCATTGGCAGCATTGAGCCGGAAGGTGCCCATGTTTCTTCCATCAATGTCATTGGAGGGCAGCAGTTGTGGTCAAACGTATAA
>JBLHSI010000220.1:0-4660 GCA_047626655.1 Halioglobus sp. | reverse complement strand
AGCCAGCAGTGCATTGAGCGCATCCTGATCTTCAGCAACCGCTAACAGCTCGATATCGTGAGCCCCAACAACCACTGTGACAGAAAATATTTCGGGCACCTTAGCCAAGTCAGCGGCCACCTCTGAAGGCGACCTATCTTCTACCTGAACACCTATCGCAAGCAGCATCTGGTAGCCCGCTGCCCGTATATCGGTGACGGCTACTACTCGCATCGTGCCGGATTTTTCCAGACGCTTTACGCGTGTTCGAACGGTGCTTTCGGTCAAGCCAAGCTCTCTTGCGATAGCGCGATAAGGTAGGCGGCCATCTTCACGCAGCAACGCAATAATGGCATCGTCCATCGCATCTAATACGATAGGTGACGATGACACATCAGAATTAGGGGTAGTAGTATTCACACAGCTTCCTGAGCAGCCAACTGGCGCAATTCACCTTTCAACACTTTGCCACTGGCATTCATCGGTAAGTCGGATACAAATACGATCGATCTTGGGCACTTATAATTCGCCATATTGTCCCGTGCCCAGTCAATGACGGTTTCTTCGCTCATTTGCGTATCGCGGGAGACAACAATATAAGCTTTGGCCACTTCGCCAAGACGCTCATCGGGCACGCCTATCACAGACGCCCTAGCCACTCCCGGCATACTGCAAAGACTATTTTCAATTTCTGCCGGATAACAATTAAAGCCACCTACAATAAACATATCTTTGATACGATCAGTAATTCGCACATAGCCGTCGGCGTCCATCACGCCAATATCCCCTGTTTTTAGCCAGCCGTCAGGGGTGATCGCATGGCTAGTTTCCTCAGGGTTATTAAAGTACCCCTGCATAACGTTGTAGCCCCTGCACCAAATTTCGCCTTCGCTACCAGCTGATACCTCCTCACCGACAGCATCGACGCACTTCATCTCCACACCTTCCATCGCCCTGCCCGAACTGTGGGATATGCATTCGGCGCTATCATCGGGTCGACAAATAGACACCACCCCACAACTCTCGGTGAGGCCATAGGCGGTAACCACTACTTCAAAACCCAACTCATTGCGCATGTCTTCAACCAACTGCACCGGCACGGGTGCTGCGCCGGTGACTGCGAGACGCAAACTGGAAAGGTCATGGTTTTTTCGCTGGGGGTGGGCCAGTAGTGACTGATAAATTGTGGGCGGCCCCGGAATCATCGACACCTGCTCACGGGAGATTTGTGCCAGCACGGCATCTAGATCGAAGCTTTTAACCGGTATAATTTTCGCTCCCCGAATAAATGCCGCCAGCCAGCCTGCCTTGTAACCAAAGGAGTGAAAGAAGGGATTAATGATTAGGTAGATATCGTCGGATCGAAGACCCACCGTAGCGCTCCAATTGGCAAACACCCGAATGTTCTGCCCGTGGGACGTCACCACACCTTTGGGCTTGCCGGTGGTGCCGGAGGTAAACAATACATCGAGCGTATCCGAGGGCATAACCTCTGCGATGGCCGCTTCTAGCTTGACGTTGTCCACCGCGCTGCCCGCCTCCAAAAATGCTTCCCAAGGCAGCGCGCCGTCTGATGCCCCGGACAACATAATTATCTGCTCTAGATCTGGCAGCTCTTCGGATTTAAGCAACTCCGGGTAGGAGACATCGAGAAAATCGCTCACGGTAAACAGCAGCTTGGCACCGCTGGTTCGCAGTATATAGCCAGCCTCCGGTCCTTTTAATCGCGTATTAAGCGGCACCAATACCGCGCCCACAGACTGGGCGCCTATTGCGGCCATGATCCACAGCGGGATATTGGGTGCCCAAATTGCGATTCGATCGCCTTTATTGAGTCCTGCCGCCAAAAATGCTCGAGCTGCGGCAATGCGAGAAGTATCAAGCTGCTGGTAACTGAGCTGATAATCACCGTCGCTAATCGCAATCTTGTTGCCATAGCAGGCCGCTGCCTGCTGGATAAGCTGAGGGAGGGTGTCTGCAGAACTGGGATCAGAAGACATATTGAATACCCGAAAACGCAGCCCGTTAGGGCGAAGACCCACATACTAGGCAGTGGTATCGCGTAACTCAATACAATATCGTAATTTATTTGTATAATTTCTACGAATAGTACAAATAATTATAAGCGGGGATTTTAATAGACACTAAAATCAGCCATCAGAAGGCCACCAAAGGCGCCATGAACAGCTCGCTATTGAGTGGGCGCCTGCCATTGGCCTGCTGCATCGTTAAATGTAACCATGCTCTCGGTATCGAGCTTTATTAGGTGGGCTTGCAACGAAAGCATCGCCATCTTATGCAAAGACACATCGACATCGTCGTAAACCTTCACCACTAGCTCTTCAAGCGACGCCGCTTTCATATCCTGCAGAGCGCCGAGCACCTTGCTCTCTCTCTTTAATCGGTGATTCACCAACCACTCAATCACGGCTACAGAATCTTCCATCACCTCGCCATGACCCGGAGCGATAAAGTCCAGGGGGTAATCTAACAATAATTGTAGCGACTCGATGTACGCTTTCATGTCGCCGCTAGGCGGCACAATCACCACGGTCGAGCCATTCATAATATGGTCCCCAGCAAACAGCATCTTCTCTTCTTCTAGAAAAAAGCAGTAGTGATTACTGACGTGGCCGGGCGTGTGAATTGCACGCAGGGTAAATTCGTCGGTCTGCAAGACATCGTTATGCTGCACTTTGTTGGTGGGCGCAAAAGTGTCGTCCTGAAACATATCATCGGCCGGTAGCGCACCAATAACCTGGGCACCTGTTGCCGCCGCCACTGCCTGCCATGCGGGAGAGTGGTCTGCATGTGTATGAGTGCAGACTATCCAGCGAATACGACCGCCACCTGCGGCAAGTATTGCCTCTATATGCTCATCGATGGCGGGACCGGGGTCGAGCACCGCTATTTCTTCGTTGCCTATCAGATAAGTATTTGTACCATTACCGGTCATAACGCCGGGATTGGGAGCCACCAGGCGCCTAACTCTGGCATTGAGTCGATGCGGAATTCCATGCTTCATCATCGTGCTAGACCATTCCAGAAATTTCGACTAGCGGATTCACATCTGCCTCATAATCGACACCGGGTACCTCAAAGCCAAACAACTGCAAGAACTCGTGCTTGTAGCCAGCGAAATCAGACAATTCGCGCAAGGTTTCGGTATTCACCTGGTCCCACAGCGTTGCCACCGCGGCTTGAATGGCCGGATCGAGTTCTTGGCTGTCGGCACGCAACCTTCCCTCTTCATCGTAATAGGGTTCGTCAGCGTACAAAGAGTCCCGAAACAGACCATCGACCTGCTCGATACAACCCTCATGAATACCTTGCTCTTTCATCACTTTAAACAGCAGGGCCAAATAAATGGGCATGGCTGGAATTGCCGCGCTGGCCTGGGTAACCACGGCCTTGAGCACTGATACTCGCGCGTCGCCTCCCCGCTTGGCGAGGCGAGCACGGATATCGACCACGCGCTTGTCCAAATCTTTTTTCGCCGCACCAATAGTGCCATGCCAATAAATGTCCCAAGTCAGCTTGTCACCAATATAGGTGTAAGCAGTCGTTTTAGCTCCATCGGCCAATACGCCCGCTTCATCTAGCGCGGTCATCCACATCTCCCAATCTTCACCGCCCATGACCGCAACCGTATTGTCAATCTCTTGCTGATTGGCTTGCTCGATGTGAAAATCTTGAACTTCTTCCTTGTCAGTATTAACGCCTTTTTGAATCGTATCAGCGCCAATAGGCTTGAGTGTAGAATTGTGCACCACGCCAGTGATCGGGTGTTGTCGCCGCGGGGAGGCCAAACTGTAAACGACCAGGTCTATCTGACCCATATCCTGTTGGATTGTCTCTATCGTTTTCGCCTTAATTTCTTCGCTAAAGGCGTCACCATTGATACTTTTGGCATATAAGCCCTCGGCCTCTGCGTACTGATGAAAAGCCGCCGAATTATACCAACCAGCGGTACCGGGCTTTCTCTCACTCCCTTCTTTTTCAAAAAACACGCCCAGTGTCGAGGCGCCGCAGCCAAACGCTGCGGTGATGCGCGAGGCCAAACCGTAGCCGGTAGATGCGCCAATAACCAGTACACGCTTTGGACCGTTACTAATCGCGCCTTTAGCGCGAACCGTATCAATTTGCTGTTGCACATTTGCAGCACAACCGTGTGGATGAGTTGTCACACAAAGAAAGCCGCGTACCCGAGGTTTGATAATCATCTAAGGTCGTTCCTACCGTTCGTTAAACTGTGTGTCAGATGCTAAATGCACTGGCTGACATTAAGTTGGCAGTGTAGCATACGGGCGCATGACTAACCCCCGATATCAAACCCCGCTACGCCACCCCACGCCACCCGAATGGGCACAGGCAGTAATGAATAATTTTGACCGTTTTTTGCTCGACCACGCTGCAGCGGAAAAAAAAGCGTCGGGCATGGCGCTGTCTATGGTGTCGCATTACCCGGACCGACCTGAACTCGTCATTGCCATGACCGACCTGGCAATAGAGGAACTCACCCACTATCGCGAAGTGGTCAAATGGATCCACAGTCGCGGACTGCAAACCGCAGCCGACAAAAAAGACCTCTATGTACTCGCCCTGCGAAAATTCATTCGTAAAGAAAGCGAAGAATATCTACTCGATCGCCTGCTGGTTGGCAGTATTATTGAGGCCAGAG
>JBLHSI010000219.1:0-4680 GCA_047626655.1 Halioglobus sp. | reverse complement strand
TCACCAAAGGTACCGCGCGTCGGGCACTGGTGCTGGGGCGTGCAGATCTCGCCGGAAAAACAGGCACCACAAATGGTCCGGTGGATGCTTGGTTCTCGGGCTACAATGCCGATGTGGTAACTACCGCTTGGGTAGGATTCGACAACTACACCCCGCTGGGCCGACGCGAGTTTGGCGGCACTGCAGCACTGCCCGTATGGATCGATTATATGCGTGAGGCACTGCGCGACAGCCCCGATGTAGAGCGGCCCATTCCAGTGGGAGTGGTGAGCGTAAAAATAGACCCCGATACCGGACTATTAGCGCGCCCTGGTCAGTCCAACGCGATACTTGAGTACTTTCGAGTCGCAAAAGTCCCGAAAGAAGCGGATGGTGAAGAAATCATAGACACAGATAATATCAACACGTCCGAGGATGTACTGCGCGATATTTTTTAAATCCCGGGACTATAGTTCTCAGGATAGGGCAAACGCGCGACACCGCTGTCGACTGCGGCCCTCGCAACTGCGGGCGCCAATCGACCCAGCAATCGACTGTCGATAGGCTTGGGGATAATATAGTCCATACCAAATTCCAGTGAATCGACACCAATGGCGTCTAGCACCTCTTGCGATACAGCCTCCTTGGTTAATTCGCACAATGCTAATACTGCCGCGACTTTCATTTCTTCGTTAATACAGGACGCCCGCACGTCTAGGGCGCCACGAAATATAAACGGGAAGCCCAATACATTGTTGACCTGGTTGGGATAGTCAGAGCGGCCTGTGGCTATGATCAAATCTTCGCGTACTTCCTTAGCCAGCTCCGGCTTGATTTCAGGGTCGGGGTTAGAGCAGGCAAATACCACGGGCTTGTCAGCCATCGACGCCAGCATTTCAGGGCGCAGTAAATTGGCACCCGACAAACCGATAAACACATCGGCGCCTTTCAAGGCATCGGTCAGGCTACGCTTTTCGGTAGTATTGGCAAATTCTTCCTTATAGGCGTTTAGGCCCTCGCGGCCAACAGTAATGACACCACGCCGGTCTAACATGTAGATGTTTTCTCTGCGCGCGCCCATAGCCACGATCAAGCGCATACACGCTATCGCTGCCGCGCCAGCGCCCAAACAGACGATAACCGCGCTCTCAATCGATTTACCCTGTATCTCCAGTGCATTGATCAATCCCGCTGCGGTCACAATTGCAGTGCCGTGTTGATCATCGTGAAATATCGGAATATCGCACTGCTCAATCAATGCAGCCTCAATCTCAAAGCACTCAGGCGCTTTAATATCTTCAAGATTTATACCGCCAAAAGTACCGGCGATATTAGCTACCGTTGCAATGAACTCCTGAGCATCTTCGGTATCGACTTCAATATCGATGGAGTCGATGCCAGCAAAGCGCTTAAACAGCAAGGCCTTGCCCTCCATCACCGGCTTGCTCGCCAGGGCGCCGAGATTCCCCAAGCCCAAAACCGCTGTGCCATTGCTGATAACAGCGACCAGGTTTCCTTTCACCGTGTATTTGTAAGCGTTGGCGGGGTCCTCTGCAATCGCCTTGCAGGGAGCTGCCACTCCTGGGCTATAGGCCAGCGCCAGGTCTTCCAGTGTGTTTGCAGCAGTGCTTAACTCAACGCTAATTTTCCCAGGAGTGGGCTCGGCGTGGTATGCAAGGGCGGCTTTGGTGAGTTCATCGGACATAGGGGTTACCGCGAAGAGGCCTTTAGGCATAGAAAAAGGAGAGTGAGGATATAGAAAAGCCGCTCTGCGAACAAGGGGAGCAATAAAAGCGACTCGCCTGTGAGCCCCGCCTAATCAAGCCCCCGCCGATGCTGCCCGCTAGGCAGGCGGTGCCGGATTGGCATTATTTTCAGGCAAAAAAAACGCCGCAGCCCGAAAGATGCAGCGCTCTTTTTTCCAACTACTAACTCTCAGCAGTTTCGGCCGTAGCAGGTTCAGCTTTTTTCGTACCGCGACCGCCGAAACGCTTGTTGAAACGATCAACACGACCACCGGTGTCTAGAATCTTCTGCTTGCCTGTGTAAAAAGGATGACACTCTGAACACACATCAATGTGAAAATCTTCACACGATGTAGAGCGGGTTGTCACTTTGTTACCGCAACTGCAAGTGGCGGTGACGTCTTCGTACTTAGGATGTATATCTGCTTTCATAATAAAGCTCCTTGTCTATGGGGCACCGCCACTCGATCTCTGTCGAGCACCGCACCTGGCTTGGAGAGAATGGCCATTGGCCAGCGAAAAAATAGGCGGGCATCTTACCAGACGTAGCGCGATACGCAATAGCCCGCTGAAATTGTTACACTAGTGGGATATTCTCATATCCCGTTAAAATAAGAGCTCCGATGTCCATACTCCGCTTGGCGATACCTTCACCGCTGCGCACTTTGTTCGATTATCTAGCACCGAGCGACTTCACGCCGGCGCAGACTGCCGCCCTGCGCCCTGGCGTTAGAGTCATTGTGCCCTTCGGAAGACGCCAAATCGTTGGCTACCTAGTCACGCTAGCCCACAGCAGCACAATCGACCATAAAAAGCTGAGGAGCGTGATAGAGGTACTCGACGATGAACCACTAATTAGCGACGTCATGCTGCAGGTGTGCCAATGGGCGATGTCCTACTATCAGCACCCGCCAGGAGAGGTCATTGTCGCTGCCTTTGCCCCGCCACTGCGCGCTGGCAAACTGCACGAACCTCTGGGCGAACCCGGCTGGGCGCTTACCACACATGGCAAAGGGCTCCCCGAGGGCGCCTTGAAGCGCTCGCCCAAACAGGCACTGGCACTTAAAATATTGCAGGAGAAGGGCTCAGTTGTAAGCACTTATTTATCCGAGAACGATGTATCTTCAGGGGTCATGCGAACTTTACGTGAAAAAGGCTTGGTCGTAGCCCAAATGCAAAAGTCAGTTTCACGCACACCCAGTACCGGATCAGCGCTCAGCCTAAACGAACACCAGTCACCCGCTGTTTCCAGCATAACCGCTGCGCTGGGGAGCTTCAGCTGCCACCTTCTGGAAGGGGTTACCGGCAGTGGCAAAACCGAAGTTTATCTGCACTTGGTCGCCGAGGTGCTTAAGCGCGGTCAGCAAGTACTGATTCTCGTGCCAGAAATCGGCTTAACACCACAGACCTACGGGCGGTTTGAACAGCGCTTTGATGCCAATATCGTCTGCCTTCACTCCGGCATGACAGATCTACAGCGCTATCGAGCATGGGAAGCTGCCAGAGATGGCAGCGCGCATTTAATACTGGGCACCCGCTCGGCCGTTTTTGCACCCACACAAGCATTGGGTTTGATCATCGTGGACGAGGAGCATGACAACTCCTACAAACAGCAGGATGGATTTCGTTATTCCGCTCGCGATATCGCCGTAAAGCGAGGACAACTGGAAGGCTGTCCGGTTCTACTGGGCAGCGCCACCCCGTCCATCGAGAGTATTTACAACGCCAGCCAGCAGCGCTATCAGCACCATGTACTTCCTGTGCGTGCGGCTGGCAGCACTATGCCCGCACTACTCGCCATAGATGTACGCAAACAACAGTTAATGGCTGGATTATCTGCTGCGCTCATCGAAGCCGCAGAAAAAACGCTAACAGATGGCCAGCAAGTCTTGTTATTTTTGAATCGACGGGGTTTTGCGCCCACCCTGCAATGCCACGACTGCGGCTGGATTGCACAATGCAACAACTGCGATGCTCGCCTAACCGTGCACAGGCGACGCCACAAGCTACGCTGTCACCACTGTGCGGCAAGTTTACAACTGCCACAGAGCTGCCCCGACTGCCGCAGCAGTGCGCTATTGACTGCCGGCTTGGGAACCGAGCAAACAGAGGCGTTTTTGCGCCAGCGCTTTCCGTCTCATACCATTTATCGGGTTGACAGTGACTCCATGACGGGCCGAGATGCTATGCAGGACCTGTCAGAAGAATTGCTTAAGGGCGAGCCCTGCATCTTGCTAGGCACCCAGATGCTCACCAAGGGGCACCATTTCCCCTCCGTGAGTCTAGTCGGGGTTATCGATGTCGATAGCGCGCTATTTAGCAGTGATTTTCGGGGCGAAGAGCGAATGGCGCAAATGCTCACGCAGGTGGGAGGACGGGCTGGACGCGCCGAGTTCCCCGGACAGGTCATCTTGCAAACTCACTATCCCGACCACCCTGCTCTACTGTCAATGTTACACACCAGCTATGCCAAACACGCTCGCGAAATTCTCAAGCAGCGGGTCAGTTTAGGCCTCCCGCCCATTGGGCGGATGCTCGTGATACGAACAGATTGCTCCGACATGAACACTGGCGAACAGTTTCTGCATAACTTACGTAAGCAAGCCCAAGCGCACATGCCGCCCGGCACAACGCTAATTGGCCCCCTACCCTCCCCCATGCAGCGCCGGGCAGGGAAGTTTCGCAGTCAAATGATGGTAATGGCGAGCTCGCGCAAAGACGCGCACAACGCAGCCACGCTGCTAGTAGCGGCGGCTCAACGCCTGCCAACTCGCCAACAAATGAAGTGGTCTATCGACGTCGACCCACAGGACACATTTTAACTGGCCCTGCGGGCTGGATATTGCCAGTCCTTAAAGGGATAATGCGCAGCTGTCATTCAGACACCAGATCGACGTTAATCGGATACACCTCTTTCAATGAAACAACAACTCAGCCAGCTCATTCAGGATGCACT
>JBLHSI010000218.1:0-4706 GCA_047626655.1 Halioglobus sp. | reverse complement strand
TGCTATAAGGCAAAACGTGACAAAAACAGAGGTAGGGTTACCGGGCAAGCCAAAAAAGGGGGTATCGCCAATACGGCCAAATGCCAAAGGTTTACCAGGCTTGATTGCTAGCTTCCACAATTGTAATTCGCCTAATTTTTCTACCTGACCTTTGACGTGATCTTCCTCGCCGACCGACACACCCCCAGAACTGATAACACAGTCAGCGTGCTCAGCCGCCGCTTTAAGAGCCTGGGCCGTCGCCGATGCATTATCCGGCACAATGCCACAGTCCAGCACCTCCATATTCAAACCCCTGAGCAGGCCCGCAAGCGTATAGCGATTTGAATTGAACACCTGGCCCTCACCCAATGCCGTGCCCGGAGCTAGTAACTCAGGATCTACCAGCTCATCACCGGTAGACAAAATGGCGATTTTAAGGGGCTTATGAACCAGCACGCGAGAAACCCCAACCGACGCCAGCAAACCCAAGTCTTGTGGCCGCAAACGCCGCCCTGCGCCTAATACCAAGTCACCCAGGGACATGTCCTGACCTTTGGGCCGAATGTTCTGGTACTGACTCAGCGGGCCATCAATGCTCACTGTGCCATCCACCACCCGGCAGTTTTCCTGCATAACGACAACATCGGCACCGTCAGGAATGGTCGCCCCGGTAAAAATACGAGCTGCAGTTCCAGGCTGTAAGGTTGTGCCAATAGTGCCGGCCGGAATACGCTGACTGACAGGCAGCGGCTTACCAGCATCAGCTAGCCGCAATGCGTAACCGTCCATCGCACTGTTATCTGTACCCGGGACGTTTATCGTCGCCGTTATGTCTTGCGCTAGTACATGGTGCAGAGCCGCCATCAGGTCAACCCTCAGGGGCTCGTGGCGAGCAACAGTTTCCAACGTGGCTAACACCCGCACCAAGGCATTCTCCACGGGCAGCAGCGACACTAGCTGGACCTTCCTGCTACGTTGAGTACACCAACAAAGTTACAGGGCCGATGGGAGCTATCCAATTGCGCTTTAATCAACCCGTTCCATGCCGTCTTACAGGCACCGGTAGAACCGGGCATACAAAAAATCACCGTGTTGTTAGCGTAGCCGGCCAAGGCTCTGGATTGTATGGTTGAAGAGCCTATCTCTTGATACGACAGTGCGCGAAAGACTTCACCAAAGCCATCGATGTCTTTATCAAATAAAGGCCGCACGGCTTCAGGTGTTGAATCGCGGCCAGAGAACCCTGTACCACCGGTTATTAACACAGCGTCGATAGCCTCATCGGCAATCATGGTAGACAGCACAGCACGGATTTTGTAGATGTCGTCGGTGACAATAGTACGCCCCCGACTCTCATGCCCTTCGGACTCAAGTGCCCCTACCAAAAAATCCCCTGATGTGTCATTCGCTGAAGTGCGAGTATCTGAAACTGTGATTACCGACACCGCGACGGAGCGAGGTTTGTCATCGATAGTTTGGGCCATGGTGTTAGCTCCTTAGACGATTAAGCTTTATGAGAGTGCTGAGCTAGCGCGCCTCGAAGTAGTGGGCAACCGACTCGGCAATATAGTTGCGCCAAGGCATTTGGTGTATGGCGAAGGTGTTACGTATTTTTGTACAGTCGAGTGCGGTGTACAACGGCGACTCCGTTTCGGAGCTTTTGTTTAGCACCACCGCGTCATTATCAACAGGGATAAATCCGGAAGTGGCGGCCAGCAGCGACTCGGTAAAATCATAGCAGTTAATCACATCATCACTGCAATAGTGATAGATGCCCCACACAGCAGCCTGTGTGCTCAATTGATCACACAGAGCAGCCACAACACGCGCGGCATCCTCAGCGTAGACCGGCGACCCTCGACTATGACTGGTTGGCGACAGCGCATTACCCCGCTTCATTTGATCCAATAGGTGCGTCAGCGCGTTACTACCGCGAGACGAGAATATAGGGCCCATGCGCAATATCACATAGTGTTCGCAGTAATCTCGGACAACAGACTCGCCATGTAGCAGCAACTCACCCAAGGTGCTCTTATCATTATCGGGGTAGTCATCCTCAGTGTACAAACGCTCTACAGAACCGGAGAACACGCGCGAACTGGAAAGATACAAATAACCCACACGGTTGCGATGGCAAGCCGCGGCCAACCAGCGGATGCGATCAATATCGTGATCGTACAGCGTTTCGCCACTGTCGGCCGCCGCCGAAATTCTGGCGTCGATCAATAGATGGCACTCGCTGCGGCGCAGTGCTTTTTTTACCTGTCTCTCGCTTTTCCAGCGGCAATTTTCTCTGGTTAACAACTCGACAGTATGTCGCGCCTGAGATTGCAAAAATTCTGCGAGCGCGAAACCAACAGTCGTATCAGAAGCAAGTAGCAGTATTTGCACTAGTGTATGCGATCCATGAATATCTTAGGTAAGTGGCCCATTGGCTATTCGTTTCCAGTAGGCTACGTGACAGGTTAAGGATATAAAATATCGCGTATTGGATTTGCAGACAACACTTCTTAAGAAAATACCCTCGCATGCGGCCCGCTGGCAAGATATATACGATGCTATTCCGGCACCTAAGCCCACCCAAAGCGCACCGCTCCTTAGAGGAGCACTAAAAGTTCCTTGCTAACGCTAATGGTTCTCATTAGTATTTAAAGATACGCCGCCTATAGAGAACCTACAATGAAGAAGTTTCGATTTCTATGCACCCATCACCACCGCTGGTTGAGCGACAGACCGGAAAAAGCAATCAATAACTGGTCACAATGCTACCGCAGGAGCCTTCATCTCGCCGAAGACCGAAAATACAGGGAGGCGATCAGCCACGCCGGCTCAGCGTTTGAAACCTCCGAGATATTGCTCGACCAACGAACCGCAACAACAGCGACCGATATCCTTCGCTTTACCGACTCAGGAGTGCTGCTAGCTGAGCTCTTGCATTCGGTGGGTTACGATGGATTTGCCAGAACGATAGTTGACTCGACCATGATACGCATTGAACGCCTGCTAATTTTGGGGGTTGAAAAAAAAACGGCGCTAACAGCTTGTAGCCGCTTACTGATGGTAGAAGAAAAACTCGCGCTAGGAGCGACAGAGGAACATATACAAGTATTCACCCCCGCACCACCTGAGCAAATACACTAAAAACTGCCGTGAGCGATCAGAAAGAAAAATGCGAAACGATACAGCTTGAATTACCCATGGATGTGCTGTGCCGACTGCTGCGCGATAGAAGCTTGGTAGCCAGTGAATTCCATTGCCTCAACCCGAACTCATGTAAAGCAAGCTGGCGAGCCGTCAAGGCCAGCACGGTCCGTTAGACCTCAACTGAGCTACGAACCACCATTCATGCCGATAAATTTAGGTCACCACTAGCCATAAATAAACTCACCATTGTATTGAGCTGGGCACTTGGCGTTACTTCTCTTGCTAGCGTACGCAAGACAAAAATTTGGATATTCAGCTAGAAGAAATTCATGTTTATAGCGCTTTTTCTCGCTTTTCGGCTTTAAAATCAGACACACCCATCATGGCAACCACTCGCTCGCTGTCCATTGTTTCAGAGCAGAAAATCATTGACAAAGGCGCACTTAATCTAGCCGATACATTGACTTACAGCGCATTGGCCATTTCATAGTGAGTGCTGTTGGCGCCATGCTAACCGGACTTATAGTATCGGGGCTATTCGCCCACCCGCGATTGTTTAAAGACGCTTTCAAGTTGAGGCTAGGTGGATCGCGCCGACTTGAGCAGGCGGCCTTGGGGTATGAAGTCCGCAACCGAATTTCAGCACCCTGTGTAGATTGGATTATCACCTTTAAAGAGAATTCATTTATTCGTGGGTGGGGCTTATCTTGGCCACGCCTGCCTTCACCACAATAAGAGCCGCAAGGAGCCCTAGATTTTGTTTACTGAAGGGGTAGTTTTGTGCCATAGCCAGCCCCCCAATTTCAGCGAGTTCATATCAAAGCTTGAGATTTCTGACGGCCTGTTTTGTGCTAAAAGCACACAAAATAACTAACTGTTAGTAAGTTGTTTGATCTACGAACTCATGTAACACTTATCCTCTAACTACTAATAAAAAATAAGAGCAAAACTGGCTTTAAAGCTACTGCGCGGAGACTGGCGATCCTCAACACCAAAACGCGCTGATTTGTGCAAATTCTGACTATCCCGAGGAACGGCAGATGAAGATAATAATTGTAGCCTTTGCCGCACTGGCGAGCATATTGACGGGCTGTACCGATAGCAGTGACAGCAAAGAATCTGTTCCGACACCCCCGCCTCAACCCGAACCTGCATCATCCGTCTCTGCCCGCGTAGCTGTGGCGGAGGATCTGTTGTCCGGGCCACTCGCACGCGGCGTGCCCGGCGACTATGTCCTGGAGAACGGGCATCTTCGGGTGATTATTCAACAACCGGGCCGACAGTGGTTAAGTATCGGAACATTTGGCGGCAACATCATTGATGTGAGCGCCAAGGACTCAGCTGGAGGTTTGCTACCTGACCATCTGGAAGAGTTTGTCATTGGTCTCAACATTGAAAACACCGCTAACTATACCGACATACGAATTGACAGCGATGGCAGCGATGGACAAGTCGCTAGAATTTGCGCCACCGGACCCGATGATTTACTTGAACTGGCCAACGCTAGTTCGGCGATTGAGGCCTTTGGCGTAGCACTTCCCAGTAGTGCCGATGACAAGGACTTACCTGTCGATATCGAA
>JBLHSI010000217.1:0-4779 GCA_047626655.1 Halioglobus sp. | reverse complement strand
GCGGTATAGGGCTCGGGTTGTTTGCCGCTGGATTCCCAGACAGACTGAATACAATCTACCCACTTCCATGCCTCCTCTACTTCGTCGGCTCGCATGAACAGAGTTGGGTTATTGCGCATGACGTCAAACAGCAGTCGTTGATAGGCATCTGATGCGGGGCCCAAGTTACTGTCCTCTGGGAAATTGAGATCCAAAGTCACCTTGCGCAACGGCGCTTTGGGATTCAGACCAGCCACCTTGTTGATGAGCTCCAGGCTGATTGTTTCATCGGGTTGCAAGCGAATGATAAGGCGATTGGGAGTGCCGGTGGGAAGCTGTGGGCCAAAAATAGAGTGTGACACCTGCTTGAACTCCACCACTATTTCCGAGTAGCGGTGCTGCAGTCGTTTGCCAGTCCTTAAATAGAAGGGCACTCCCGCCCAGCGCCAGTTATCAAGATAGGTCTTCAGGGCGACAAAGGTTTCGGTATCAGATTGCGCTCCGGAGCCGTCTTCTTCACAGTAACCGCGCACCGCCTCGCCAGCGGTCGCCCCTGCCGAGTACTGGCCGATCACTGTATTGTCCCGCACCATGGCCTCGTCCATCCGACGTAGGGAGGTTAAAACCTTAAGCTTTTCGTTGCGCACGGCGGTGGCTTCCAGTTGCGCGGGTGGCTCCATGGCCGTCAGGCAAAGTAGTTGCAGTAAGTGATTCTGCACCATGTCACGCATAGCACCCGCTTCGTCGTAGAAGTTCCAGCGACCGGAAACGCCGATAGTCTCGGATACGGTGATCTGCACATTGTCTATATAATGATTGTTCCACAGGGGTTCCAGGAACGTATTGGCAAAGCGCAGGGCGAGCAGGTTCTGTACTGTTTCTTTACCCAGATAATGGTCGATGCGATAGACCTGGTCTTCACTAAAAATATTGGTTAGCTGGCTATTGATCTTCAGGAATGATTCGCGATCCTCTCCCAGCGGTTTTTCCACAACTATCCGAGTTTTGGGCCGCACTAGCCCCGCCGCGTCCAAGGCCTCGCAAATGGGGGCAAATATTTGTGGTGGTGTTGCTAGATAAACGACCAAGTCTCGCTCGGGATCACTCAGGTGCTCAGCGCCAACACGAGCCAAGCCCTCGCTGGACGTCGCATCCTGCTTGCAGTAAATAATTCTGGAGGAGAATGTGCTCCATGCCTCATCCGAGACATGTGCCGCGAACTTACTTTCCTCTATCCAGGAATAAACAAGTTTCAGGAACTCTTCCTGGGAGATGTCGCGCCTTGCCAGCGCCAACACGCGTAAACAATCGGACAGATTACCCGCTACGCAGAGAGAGAAAAGAGCGGGGTATAGCTTGCGCAGCGCGAGATCGCCATCACCGCCAATAATAAGAAAATCACAGTTCAAAATAATCACCCAATATTAAGATAAATCTGTTGGAAGAGGACGGCATCCTTCGCGTGTTTCAGCGCGCTGCCGTTCGCTACTTAGTACTTGAGTCAGTCAATACGCGCACCTCATCGATGCTTATATATTCTTTCCCGTCGACATTGCTCGCCGATAAAGTGGCAATGCTATCTTACAAAACAACCGGGAAGTCAGCCATGACCTGTTTGGGAGTGCGGTCGACATTAAACAGTCCCCAGTGCTTTTCGGCCCCCAGTGGTTTGTTTGGATCTCCCTTCCAGGGCTCATCGAAGGCTTCAAAGAAAAAGACTGTTGTGTTGGTTTCTTCTGCCCACTGGCTAAGTTCGCGAAAATGCCTGCGCTGGTTGACTTCATTACTCTGCTCGGGAAACTCCTCCGAGATACTTGCCCAGCCCGCTTCGAGAATTGCGATAGGATGGCCTGGCAGCGCGGTTCGCACACCATCAATGTTTTGCCTGGTATAAGCGATGCCCTCGTCGATGGATTTGTGCTCCCAGATGGGATAGGTATGTACACCGATAAAATCTACTTCGGCCGCGAGCGGCGCCCCATGGCGTATCCACCAATCGTAGTTCTCAGCGACTGTCACGGGTTGCTTAATGTCTGCCTTCACTTGACGAACATACTGTATAACGCCATCGAGAGTTACCATGTGGTCGTTCCAGTCCACCAGCGCTTCATTGCCGACATTGACCGCCACAACGATATCTGAAAACCTGTTTGCAAGTTCAATGCCGCGAGCAATCTCTACCGCGTTTTTTGCCGTATTGAGCGCCAGGGTCTCCTGTGGGATTGGCTCGTCCAGCCACGGACATCCCTCGTGATTACTGATCTCTGCGTCCAGCCACATGCCCAGTAAAACTTTGATTGGTAACTGCCGTTCGCGAATGAGCGTTAGTGTCATCGCCGAGTTTTCACCGGAGTCGTACAGGCGGATCAATTGCAACTTGTGGGCCAGCATTATATCGAGGTCTTCGCTGATCTCCGCCTTACTCGGGTTTACTGCACCGTCACCGCGATCAGGATGCTGCCCTTCACGAAAGCCCGAATAGGCCACTCCCATGTACTCGCCAACTAGCAGGTCATCCGTGGTCTGCTCGTGGACAGTCGGCATAGCAGGTTTCTCCATTTTTGCGTGTATTAAGTTTGGCTTTAGTTGTTCGGTGGCACGGTCACTACCTGAATCGCATCCAAGAAGGATGGCCGATGCCAGTATTAGCGTGAACAATCGGGTTAGCATTGCCTTAACCTCGGTTCCTATAGTGCTCATAGTCGGCGTAGATTCCATCAGATAGAGATCGGCCACAATATAAATACGCTGGAGCGGACCGGGATTGCGATAAAAAGCGCTGCTTTCGTGCTTAATAGGTCAAGCCAAAGCCGTATTCGTACAGCGGGTCATAGACGAGGTCGTCCGCGTGTATTGGAATTTGTACAGCATTGCGCGGCCAGGAGAAGCCCAATTTACCGCTAAAGCCGTAGTCGCCAAACAGCACTTCGGCGATTCCTTGTCCCTCCGAACCGGGAAGCCATGCTGCAACAAACGCCGCCGATTGCTCAATTTGATCGTTAACCAGCAGTGGCCTGCCCGAAATCAACACAGTGACCACTTTTTTGCCCGCATCGTGATAGGTACTAATCAGCTCTCGATGCTCTGCGCTTAATTTCAGGTCGGCCGCTGCTCTATCGCCAATGCCTTCGGCGTAGGGTGTCTCGCCGACGATAATGATCGCAACGTCGGCTTGGTCATTGAATCCGGTTGACCCAGCATCAATTAAATTGTCGTTACCAATCACATTCCTGATGCCATCGATAATACTCGTTGCGCCATCGACAGGCCGTGCGGGGTTGCCATACAAATCAGTGTGAGCTCCCTGCCATTTTTTTGTCCAGCCGCCGCACTGGTAGGCAATATTATTGGCATGAGAGCCTACCACGACGACCTTCGATTGCTTGCTGAGAGGCAGTATGCCATTGTCGTTTTTTAGCAGGACCAGCGATTCCCGAACAGCCTGACGGGCCAAGTCTCGATGTTCCTTTGAGCCTACCGTGTCGGCACAGTTGGTTGAGCTGAGCGGTCTTGCAAACAAGTCCAGTTTAATTTTCATTCTAAGAATTCGCGCTACGGCATCATCTATTCTTGAAACGGGCACCTCACCATTTTCTACCAGCGCTATTATGCCGGGCATGCTGGTGCGCCAAGATTGGGCAAACATGAACATATCGATGCCAGCTTCCAGCCCCTGTTTTAAGGTCAGACCACTTACGTCGATCCCTTCCCAGTCGGTGACGACCACACCCTTAAAGCCTAGTTCGTTCTTTAGTAGGTCTGTTAACAGGGCGCGGGAACCATGCACCTGTTCGCCGTTCACGGCGCTAAAAGAGGCCATAACCGAGACCACGTCATGCTCGATAGCATCAATAAAGCCGGGCAGGTGCATGGCGCGCAATTGTGCATCGGATATAGTGGCATTGCCGCGGTCGATACCGTTATCCACAGCCCCGTCGGCGATGAAATGCTTGGCGGTGGCGCCTACCGATTGCACTGCACCAGGGTCTTTACCTTGGTATCCATCAACTATAGGTGCGGCGAACATTCGCTGCAGTTCAACGCTCTCGCCAAAGGATTCATAAGTCCTGCCCCAGCGAATGTTCCGCGCTACGGCGATAGTGGGGGAAAACGTCCAGCGTATACCGGTCGCCGATAATTCCTTGGCTGTAAGCCGCGCCAATTGCCTGGCAAGCTCGGGATTCCTGGTCGCTCCAATGCCTATGTTATGAGGTAATATCACAGAGTTCCCATCGAAATAACTGTGGCCATGTACAGCATCGATGGCAAAAACCAGCGGGATTCCAGTGCGGGTTTGCAGTGCTTCGTTTTGATAGGCGTCCGCAAGCGCACGCCATGCGTGAGTCGTGCGAAGGTCACCTTTGGGAGTCAGGTTGATGATGGAGCCAATGTTGTGTTCCCGGATATCCTGCGGCGTCGCTACAGCGATATCGGTCTGCACCATTTGGCCGACCTTTTCCTGCAGTGTCATTGCTGCAATTGCCCGTGATATGTCAGTTTCAGTTTTGACATCGACATTCCATGAACTGCCTGTCGATCGTGATAACCGATCAGAAGAGAGGTGTGATGATTCCGGCGTTACCAGGCATGTGGAGATTTGATCGACGGCAGTGGCTGCTTTGCCTGCGTCGGTTGGCCCGCCAAGCGCAGTACAGCCCAGTACGACGGTGCTCAGGCACAGTGCAATTAGAGAATGAAGGGTGAGTTTATTAATTTCTGATTTCCAATCTTTTGTGTTCACAAAAAGTGGCTCGATAGCTAGCGTTCAGTGAGAAATTCTTTTATCGCCTGGCGATAGTT
>JBLHSI010000216.1:0-4805 GCA_047626655.1 Halioglobus sp. | reverse complement strand
TTTACACATCCCCTCTTTTACTATTGGTTTACTGTCATGAAACGCGTCATATTTAATCAAAAAGGTGGGGTTGGCAAAACGAGCATCACCTGCAATCTGGCCGCCATTAGCGCTGCTTCCGGTTATAGAACTCTTGTTATCGATCTCGATGTACAGGGCAACACCACCCACTACCTGGTAGGTGAAATAGATCGCGAAGCGTTTCCCGACGAAGCCCAGGGTGTGGCAGGGCTATTTAAGCAAACGGTAGGTTCGCGCAAGAAGCGGCAGAACCCCGACTCCTTCGTGTGGGAGACACCGTACGAGAATTTGTTTTTAATGCCCTCTAGTCCCGTATTGTCAGACATGGAAAAAGAGCTGGAGTCGCGTTACAAAATATACAAATTGCGCGATGCCCTGGACAAGCTGTCCGAGGAATACGATAGGGTCTATATCGATACACCGCCCAATTTTAACTTCTATTCCAAGTCCGCTTTGATTGCCGCTGATACTGTGCTGATACCCTTTGACTGCGACAGCTTTGCTCGCCAGAGTCTGTATTCGTTAATGGATAATATTGCCGAGTTGCAAGAAGATCACAACCCCGGTTTAGAAGTCGAAGGCATAGTGATCAATCAGTTTAACTCTCAGGCGCGATTACCGGCAGAGCTCGTTGCTGAGTTGGAAGAGGAAGGTTTTCCGGTATTGGCCTCCTATCTCAATACATCCGTTAAGATGAAGGAATCACACCGAGAGCATAGGCCACTTATCGACATGGCCCCGAGCCATAAGCTCACGGGCCAGTTTCTCGATCTACACGCTGAGTTGGAATCGGGGCTGTCTAAAACCGCCTAAACTTTCGGTAGCATAGACGCTGCTTTTTCGGTGGCGTCTACGTACTCGTCTAGCAGTCGAAACATCACCGACTTGCATGACTCCATCTCGTTGATCTGACCAATGACCTGCCCGCAGGGGTTGAAGGCGACCTTTTGACAATCACCAGAACCTGCGTAGGTTGCGGTGCGTCGCATACCGTCGGAAGTTACCATCCCCTGCAATGGCATACCCAGTGGCTCCGGTGTATCGTCTCTCTCCCAGGCCGCGGTCCAGTCATTCTTCAGCATACGACACGTTTTTCCGGTCCAGGATCGTGATCGAATGGTGTCTTCGCTAGAGGCCCCCAGTAGTGATTCGCGTTGCGCCTCTTCTACATGAGCTTCCTCTACGGTGAGCCACAACGAGCCAGTCCACACACCCGCAGCCCCCATTGCCATGGCTGCGGCTATCTGTCGGCCGTCGCCTATACCACCAGCGGCTAGCATCGGGGTATCTCCAATGGCATCAACTATTTGTGGCCACAGCACTACTGAACCCACGTCACCTGCGTGTCCGCCGCCTTCACCGCCCTGCGCAACGACAAAATCCAGCCCCGCTTCTTTGTGGGCAACGGCTTGTTTAACCCGACCGCATAAGGCACCAATAAGGCGCCCGCTATCTTGTACCATTTTGATTTTGTCCGCAGGGGGTGTCCCCAGAGCGTTGGCAATCATCACACATTTTGGACGCTTTAAGGCTTCTTCCAGCAGGGGAGTTGCAGTGGCATCCGTCCAACCCATAAGGCCCATGCTGGTAGTACCATCAGGCCATCCTGGAACACCGGCATCGGCCAGCAATTTTTGCGCAAAGTCCATATGCTCCTGAGGCACCATTTTCCATAATTCCTGTTCCATTTCCTCAGCGCTCATGCTGCCCATACCCTCATACTTCTGCGGAATCACAATATCTACACCGTAGGGTTTGTCGCCAATGTGCTCGTCAAT
Organism: Halioglobus sp.; assembly: GCA_047626655.1. Classification (GTDB taxonomy): domain Bacteria; phylum Pseudomonadota; class Gammaproteobacteria; order Pseudomonadales; family Halieaceae; genus JBALVT01. The sequence continues at coordinate 3,006 of JBLHSI010000216.1, read as the reverse complement.
CCAGTCCAGCTCTTTTTTGAGTTGAGCGGGGCTAAACCCCACCGCGCCTAATACGCCTATGCCGCCAGCTTTACTGACCGCCACTACCACGTCGCGGCAGTGGGTAAAGGCAAATATGGGATACTCAATACCCAGTCGTTCGCACAGTGCGTTGCTCATTTTGATCTCCGAAGCTATTGCCAATGATAGTTATATTGCTGCACAGTATTGCGGCGATGGCCGTGGCTCGCAATTGCGCGGGAGTGCCAGTTAAACTGTCTCTTTCAATCAGTTAGCCAACCTGTCGGGAAAGAATAACCATATAAAGACTAGTTATTTGTCATATGCAGGCCAATTCATTACAGTCTGCCGCTATGACGATATTATCACTACCAACAAAGCGAACGCCTCCTGTGGATTTAGATCTGGACAGTATTAATAACACCCTGAGAGACGCCAGTGCACAGGAAGTTGTGCAGTGGGCATTGAACCTGGGAAAGAAAACCATAGCGACCACCAGTTTTGGACGCAATGCTGCGGTAATGCTGCACTTGGTCAGCGAAATTGAGAAATCAGTGCCTACTATTTGGGTCGATACCGGCTATAACCTGCGCGACACTTATGTTGTGGCCGAGCGCTTAATAAAGGGTCTAGAGTTGAATATGCACGTGTATTCACCCCAGATGACCTCCGAGCGACGCAACGCTATTATGGGCGGTATACCCACCATTGACGAAGAAGAGCGGCATAAAGAGTTCACTCGGCAGGTTAAATTGGAGCCTTTTGCTCAGGCCTTGGAAGAATTTCAGCCGGAAGTTTGGCTGACTGGTATTCGCCAAGAAGAAACCGATCACCGTAAGACACTGGATATTGTATCTGTGGATAATCGAGGGATTATGAAAGTAGCGCCGATTTTTTATTGGACCGAGGATCACGTCGAAGAGTATATGGAGCAGTTTGAACTCAGTAGTTGTAAGCATTACTTTGATCCCACTAAGGTGCACGATGGTCGCGAGTGCGGGATGCACACCGCCGCCTGAACGACGCTGCTGGCCCAAGTAGCTTTTTACCCGCAGGGATGTCTGCGCTATACTGCGAGCCAGAGCAAGCCTGAATACGGGAGGGCGTTTTGATCCTAAGTAAGTCGGTTGTCTACATCCGCATGTCGATGATAGGTTTCCTTCAACCGGGCCTTCTCTTGCCCTGCTTACTCCTCGGCCTTACCGCCTGCAATGCCGTTCTTCCGGGTTCTCACGCCGCAGCCCTTGCACAGATTTCGCCGCTCACGGTTAAAGGAGAAACGGTTGATCTGACAGACGTTCACCATATCGCACCCACGCCAGATCTGTTGTTCTTGGATGATGAAATGCGCGAATTTGTCGAAACCTATACCGGCGACCTCAATACCGACCGGCAGAGGCTGCACAACCTGCATCGTTCAGTAAAAAGCGCCGCTGCTCTGGGAATGCAATATCAACCTAACGCGGGTGGCGGTGCGGCAGAAGTGTTTCATCGGGGCACCGCCGATTGTTTGGCCTACGCGCATTTGTTTGTCGCGCTGGCGCGCGAGGCTGGCTTAGAGGCGAGTTATCAGTGGTTAGAAGTACGACCGCAGTGGAGCCGAGTGGGGGAACATATAGCGGTGCGCTTGCACGTCAATGTTAACGTCGATATCCGGCGTACCGAACACTATATGGTCGATATTGATCCGTTGGAGGCGGCGGTTATTTCGCGCTCTAGATTACTCTCCGATAAAGATGGGGCTGCGCTGTATCACAATAATCTAGCTATGAACGCGCTGGGCGAGAACGCACTAAAACTGGCGTGGGCGCACGAAGTCCGGGCATTGCAACTAAGTCCTGCGATGCCGCACTTGTGGGTGAATTTGGGTGCCATTTATCGGCTCGCGGGCCATAATCGTGAAGCGGAGGCGCACTATCTGTATGCCCTGACACTCGATAAGACCTATAGGCCGGCGATGAACAACTTACTGGTGCTCTATGAGCTGGAGGAAAACGAAGAGAAACGAGAATTTTGGGGGCAGCGCGTGGCTGAATATCGTAGTACTAATCCGTATTATCATGCTTGGCAGGGAGATAAAGCGGGAGAGGAAAGTGACTGGCAGCAGGCACTAATGCACTACAGTGAAGCGGTAAGATTGATGCCTACCGATAGTCGGTTGCTCTACTCTATGGGCATTATTCATTATCAATTAGAGGATTACGATCAGGCCTCACACTATATTACCCAGGCCATTGATGCGGCCACGTTGCTCCGCGACAAAAATACGTATCAAATTCAGCTTGATGTGGTGTTGCAGGAGCAGATGGCTAGCGCTTAATGTCAACTTTTATGTAGGCTCGCTTGGCCATTTTCCCCGTGAGCTTACCGAACACATCACCAACCTTCATTTGTAATCCGTACTTTTCCCTCAATGCCGCTAGGGCGATGCTTTTATCAGTTGCGCTGTCTAGCACCACTGACTCAGCGTCAAACCAGTCACCAGTGATAACGCCGCGCACTGTGCAGGCTGCCATTCTGGATTCACTGAAGTTGCGCAGACGTTTTACCTTACCCGCCGACCCCGCCGAAAACACATAAAAACTACCCTTAAATGGGGCAAACCAAACAGGAGTGGCAACGTACTCACCCGATCGTTTGCGTGTGGCGAGGCTCACGTAGTTACCGCCTTCCAAAAACGCTATTTCGCCGTCTTTCATACCGTGTTCCAATAAATTGTTGTCGGTTGATATTAAATCCCTATTCTCCGCCGGTCACAATAGTTATTCTATGCTCCGTCAAATAATGCGAGAGTGCCTGTCATGCCACAGTTCAACGCTACTTCCACCACCTCAGACGTCATTCTGGGTATGTCTTTAGCGGGAAAATCAGCCGTGATTACCGGGGCGTCCTCAGGTTTGGGGGTCGAGACCGCTCGTACGCTTGCCATCGCCGGCGCCGCGGTACTTTTACTTGCTCGAGATAAAGAAAAAGTTGAGGCAGTAGCGCAGCAATTGCGCGATGACT
>JBLHSI010000215.1:0-4839 GCA_047626655.1 Halioglobus sp. | reverse complement strand
CACCATTGGCGCCTGCTTCGGTGTCACGCAGAATATCGAAAATATCGGGTGTGAGTATGTAGCGGCCAATAATGGCAAAATTGGACGGCGCATCTTCTTTTGAAGGTTTCTCTATCATATCGTCAACCCGATACAGGTCGTCCCTCAACCGCTCGCCGGCGATCACGCCGTATTTGTGTACCTCATCATCGGGAACTTCTTGTATCGCTACTATCGAACAGTGAAACTGCCGGTAAAGTTCGGCCATTTGAGTGAGGATACCTGGGCCATCATTAATACAAAGGTCATCGGACAGAACCACGCCGAATGGCTCATTGCCTATAAGCGCCTCGCCCATCAATATAGCGTGCCCCAGACCTTTCATTTCACCTTGTCGAACAGTAGTGAAAACACCTTCGTCCAAAACTTTTCGAATACTCTGCAAATAAATTTCTTTACCAGACCCGGAAATTTGGTGCTCCAGTTCATAGCTAATATCAAAGTGATCGGCAATAGCCCGCTTGCCCCGACCTGTCACCATGGCACAGTTATTCATGCCGGCCTCAATTGCCTCCTCCACCCCATATTGAACCAGCGGTTTATTCACCACCGGTAACATTTCCTTGGGCATACTCTTGGTCGCCGGCAAAAATCGTGTGCCATAGCCAGCAACGGGGAACAAACATTTACGAATCATTGGATCCTACCTGTAATCATCTTATTAGAATTTTTTAACAGTGACCTTTAGTCACTACGACCGTATACATCTTCAAACCTGACAATATCATCTTCGCCCAAATAACTACCCGATTGCACTTCGATTATCTCTACTGGAATTTGACCCGGGTTGGCCAATCGGTGTTTGTGCCCCAGGGGAATATATGTCGACTGATCTTCGCCAAGCATAAACACTTTATCTTCACAGGTCACCTCTGCCGTGCCTTGCACGACAATCCAATGCTCTGCCCTGTGATGGTGCATCTGCAGTGACAGCGTGGCCTGCGGTTTGACAATAATACGTTTCACCTGGAATCGCCCAGCCGACACCAACGACTCATAGGACCCCCAAGGGCGATATACGCGCCTGTGTAGCGTAGCTTCAGGTCTATCCATTTTTTTCAGCTGAGTCACAATGCTTTTAACATTTTGAACTTTGTTGCGATCCGCTATCAAGATGGCATCTGCCGTTTCCACCACGACCAAATCTTTGACGCCACACGCCGCGACTAATCGAGACTCACTGCGCAAATAGCTACCGCTACAATCTTCGGCGATAACATCCCCTCTCAGCGCATTACCTTGGGCGTCGCGCTCAGCGACCTCCCAAAGCGCCGACCAAGCGCCAATATCATTCCAACCACAATTCAACGAAACCACTGCGCCGAGATCGGTTTTCTCCATCACCGCATAATCAATACTGTCACTGGGACAGGCCAAAAATGCTTCCCGCTCGGGTCGCAAAAAATCCATATCGACTTGGGCGTTTTGCATCGCCTCACTGCAGCATCGCATCATCTCGGGCGCACACTGAGCGAGCTCCTCAAGGTAGGTGGCCGCACGGAGCAAAAACATGCCGCTGTTCCAAAGATAGGAACCGTCTTGCAAATAGGCGGTCGCTGTTACCTCGTCAGGTTTTTCAACAAATTGGTTTAATTTGAAGATGTCGGGCGCTATATCAGAACCGCGTTTAATATAACCATAGCTCGTTTCAGGGCTACTTGGCTCAATACCAAACGTCATCAGGTGGCCCTGTTGCGCAAAAGGCAGCGCTTTTTCTACCGCAGCGACAAATGCCTCGACATCTTGTATCAGGTGGTCAGCGGGCAGCACCAACAGTACCGCCTCGGGATCGTTTAACTGCGCATGAATCGCGGCCAGCGCTACCGCGGGCGCTGTATTCCTACCCTGGGGCTCCAAAATAATCGCTCCTGCACTCAAATCTATCTGGCGCAATTGTTCGGCAACCATAAAGCGGTGCTCTTCGTTGCAGACTACCAGTGGTGGGGTTTCCTCAACACTGCCAGTCCGCTGCAGGGTCTCCTGCAGCATCGATAATTCACCGGAAAGCGGCAGAAATTGCTTCGGATGATATTCTCGGGAGATAGGCCACAATCGGCTGCCTACGCCGCCAGATAGAATTACAGGAGTTAGCATAATTTTCAGGTTACCATATACAAAAAAAAGGACGATTATTGTGCTGGCCAATCGCTACCAAGCAGGCCGGTCATCATAGCCGAAGCACAGTCAGTTGACCACAATACCGCAACCGCTAAACACGGCTTCACTTTGTGGCATAATCTATGGACTTGTGACGGTCAGTGGTTAGAATGGGCCGCTTCGGACCACCCACAGCACAGGCTGGCATACGCAGGACTCACCACAGTGCACAGCGCGCTATTGGCTGTACATAAATGGATCACTACGGAAAAACTATGAGCGGAAAAAACGCGTACACTAAGGAAGAACTAATCGCCTGCGGTAACGGCGAACTTTTTGGGCCAGGCAATGCCCAGCTTCCCACTGACAATATGTTGATGCTCGATCGCATCACCCACATTTCCTCCGAAGGTGGCCAGCATGATCGCGGTGAAATTCTGGCAGAATTGGATATCCACCCCGACCTTTGGTTTTTTCACTGCCATTTTCCTGGCGACCCAGTAATGCCAGGCTGCCTGGGCCTAGATGCGGTATGGCAACTACTAGGCTTTTTCCTCGGTTGGCGTGGCAACCCAGGCCGCGGTCGCGCGCTGGGCTCTGGCGAAGTGAAGTTTACCGGCGAGGTACTACCTAGCGCTTCAGTGCTACGCTACCACATCCATATACGTCGCGTGATAGAACGCAAACTCGTGATGGGGGTCGCCGACGCAACTGTTTCGATCGACGGCAAAGATATTTACTCAATGGAAAAATTACGAGTGGGTTTGATTCAATCAGGGGAGTCTCTATAAGCCATGACTAGAAGAGTCGTCATAACGGGATTGGGCATTGTTTCCTGCTTGGGAAACGACGCGAAGAGTGTAACTGATGCGCTTTATCACGGGCGTTCCGGGATAAGTATCAGGCAAGAACAAATAGATATGGGAATGCGCTCCCATGTCGCTGGGGCGCCCACTATCGACCTAAAAGAACTCATCGACCGTAAACAATACCGCTTTATGGGGGACGCCGCGGGCTTTGCTTATGTCTCAATGAAACAAGCTATCGCAGATTCAGGGCTCGAAGAATCGGATGTTTCCAACGTTCGAACCGGTATCATAGCCGGCTCGGGAGGAGCCTCCTCTGCCAGTCAAACTGAAGCAGCAGACATACTCCGTGAACGTGGACTGCGCCGTGTAGGGCCGTATCGCGTTACTCAAACCATGGGCAGCACAGTGTCAGCCTGCCTAGCCACACCCTTTCAAATTAAGGGCGTGAATTACTCGATTTCGTCAGCCTGTTCTACCAGTGCTCACTGCATAGGCAACGCTATGGAGCAGATACAGCTAGGTAAACAAGACGTGGTTTTTGCCGGTGGTGGGGAAGAACTCCACTGGACTCTAAGCAGTCTCTTTGACGCCATGGGAGCGTTATCAACCCAGTATAACGACACGCCAGAATGCGCATCACGAGCCTATGACGCCGACCGCGATGGTTTCGTTATTGCAGGCGGTGGCGGCATGCTAGTGGCAGAGGAACTAGAGCACGCCAAAGCCAGGGGCGCAAAAATATATGCCGAACTCGTTGGCTATGGTGCCACGTCAGATGGCTATGACATGGTCTCCCCCTCAGGTGAAGGTGCAGTGCGTTGCATGCTACAGGCCCTATCAACTGTACAGGGACCGGTTGACTATATTAATGCTCATGGCACCAGTACGCCCGCCGGTGATATGCAGGAACTCAAAGCGGTTAGAATGGCTTATGAAAACTCAGACCACATTCCGATCATCGGCTCTACTAAATCGCTCTCCGGCCACTCGCTGGGCGCAGCAGGTGTGCAGGAAGCAATTTACTCTCTGCTAATGCAGCAAAATAGCTTTATAACAAAGTCTGCCAATATCGTAACGCTAGACCCCGAGGCCGAAGGCCTACCTATCGCACTCAAACGACATGACAATGTTGATCTGCAGCGAGTAATGTCCAATAGCTTTGGTTTTGGTGGGACGAATGCATCCCTTGTGTTTCAAAAGTACAGCGACTAAACCGTACCGTAGGCAAATCAGCTCAGCTGATCTAACAAGATAATTTCAACCGTATCCCCTTCCTCCACTAACACTCGCGGAGGAATCACAGCCAGAGCATTGCTGTGACTGACAGAACTCAATACACCTGAACTCTGGTTGGGAAACGCCTGCGCCTGCAGCCCATCACTGGTCGAGCGCACTAACACTCGTCGATACTCTTGTCGAACTCCTGATCGTCCATTAGTAAATTCGGCGGTGGCAAACAAGCTCAAATTTTCAGGCTCAACAACGCCTTGAAGCTGTAACAAAAAGGGCCTTGCTATGAGGCAGAAGGTGACAAAAACAGAGGTCGGGTTACCGGGCAAGCCAAAAAAGGGTGTGTCGCCAATATGACCAAATGCCAAAGGCTTACCAGGCTTAATCGCGAGCTTCCATAATTGCAATTGCCCTAATTTTTCTACTTGGGCTTTGACATGATCTTCTTCTCCGACCGACACCCCCCCAGAACTGATCACACAGTCGGCATGCTCAGCAGCCGCCTTAAGGGCCAGGGCCGTCGCTGATGCATTGTCAGGCACAATGCCACAGTCGAGCACCTCCATATTCAAACCCCTAAGCAGACCTGCAAGCGTATAGCGATTTGAGTTGAACAACTGGCCTTCACCCAGTGCAGTGCCTGGAGCTAGTGATTCAGGGTCTA
>JBLHSI010000214.1:0-4853 GCA_047626655.1 Halioglobus sp. | reverse complement strand
ACCCGCTTAGCGGTGCGAGCATATTATCAAGCGAAGCTGCGTTCTATGTCGGAGAAGGTCATCATCTATGGCGCCGGCGAATCTGGAAGGCAGTTGCTTACTGCGCTCCACCATGGTGACCAATATCGCGCCGTCGTTTTTGTTGACGATGATGCGGCATTACAACACTCAGTGATCAACGGGCTGCAAGTTGCCCGGGCCGGCGACATTGAACGCCTTATTATCGAGCACGACATCACTCAAATATTGCTTGCTATACCCTCGGTGTCATCCGAACGGCGCAAAGAAATTATTAATTCTCTGGTGGGTTTGCCAGTGTATGTGCGCACGGTGCCAAAGATAAACGAGCTGGTTTCCGGATTGGCTAAAGTGAATCAAATTCAGGATATCGAACTTGATGAGCTGTTGGGCAGAGAGCCAGTGCCACCGCATCCCGAATTGATGGACCGTTGTATCACCGACAAAGTGGTTCTAGTAACAGGAGCCGGCGGATCTATCGGATCTGAACTGTGCCGACAAATATTGAGATCTCGGCCCAAAGAGTTACTGCTACTGGATAGCTCTGAATTCGTTTTGTACAAAATTGAACGCGAGTTGCACGATTTAGCCGAAAAGCTCGACATCAATATCGAACTGATAGCGCTGTTGGGTTCGGTGCAGGATCAGCGTCGTCTCGAGAGTGTCTATCGTGCATTTTCAGTTCAGACGGTGTACCACGCAGCCGCTTACAAACACGTACCCATGGTCGAATACAATGTGGCCGAGGGCGTCGCCAATAATGTGTTTGGTACCTGGTATGCAGCTGAGGCCGCTCGTAAAGCAAAAGTGGAAACCTTTGTACTGGTTTCTACCGACAAGGCAGTGCGGCCCACCAATATCATGGGGGCTTCCAAGCGTTTCGCCGAGATGATTTTACAAGGCATGGCACAGCAAGAGACCTCCACCCGTTTTTGTATGGTGAGATTTGGTAACGTGCTCGGCTCGTCGGGTTCCGTTGTACCTCTGTTTCGAGAACAGATTAATATGGGTGGCCCGGTAACGGTTACTCACCCCGATGTGTCCCGTTATTTTATGAGTATTGCGGAAGCTGCTCAGCTGGTATTACAAGCCAGCGCGATGGGCAAGGGCGGTGATGTTTTTGTACTCGATATGGGTGAGCCGGTACGGATCGTTGATTTGGCCAGGCGCATGATCCGGCTCAGCGGCTACGAGCTAGATCACGACAGCCATGTGGGTGAGCACATTGAAATGCAATTTACCGGCCTTAGACCCGGGGAAAAGCTACACGAAGAATTGTTGTTGGGTACCAATGTCGAAGGGACAGGTCATCCCATGATCATGCGAGCAGAGGAGGAGTGCCTCCCTTACGGTCAAATTCATCGCCATCTGATGGAGCTACTGCAATATTGCGATCAAATGGACTGCGAAAGTATCACTTCTGTTTTAAATTCTGCCGTGTCAGGTTTTGGCGATCATCAGGTACGCTATGATCATGTATGGAAAAAGCAGGGGAAAATCGATAAACAAGCTGCCGGTGTCAGATTGGTCGGTCCCCCAGCTTTAGCGTCAAATGTACAAGAGCTGTTCCCCGAAAAACTTTAATACCACTTCCACAGAGAGATTCCATGGCTAACTTCGATGTCTTCAATGGTGATGCAGATGGTTTGTGCGCGCTGGTTCAACTGCGCAGCGCAGAGCCTCGTGACGCCGAGCTAGTTACGGGTGTTAAGCGCGATATAAATTTACTGGAGCGCGTCTCAGCTGATAGCAACTCTCTCGTTACCGTGCTGGACGTATCACTGGACAAAAACCGGGCCGGGCTGGAGCGCGCCTTGGCCACAGGGGCCAGCGTTTTTTATTGCGATCACCACTTTGCCGGAGACATTCCCTCTTCTACCAATCTTCATGCGTTAATAAACCCAGCACCGGATGTGTGCACTAGCTTACTCATCAATAACCATCTGCAGGGCGCTTATCTGGGCTGGGCTGTCGCGGGTACCTTCGGTGATAACTTGAAAAACAGCGCCCGAACGATCGCCAAGCCATTGCAACTGGAAGAGAGTCGCCTCACGTTGCTAGAAAATTTGGGTGTTTATTTGAACTACAATGGCTATGGCTCGAGCCTGGATGATTTACATTTCAAACCCGCAGATCTATACAGACTAATGAGTGCCTATAAAGACCCGTTCATGTTTATGACCGACGGGCTTGAGCATTTTCAGAAGTTAGAGACTGGTTACCAGCAAGATATGGGTGCTGCGGCTGGTCTGTCTGCCGAGCATGAAGATGACGCCACGGCTGTATTTATGCTTCCAAATGAGCCCTGGGCGAGACGCGTGAGCGGTGTGTACAGCAATGACTTGGCCAACTCAAACCCGGGCCGCGCGCACGCCGTATTGACGATCAAGGAAAGCGGCGACTATTTGGTGAGTGTCCGAGCACCCTTAGACAATAAAACCGGCGCGGACGAACTGTGTATGAAATTTCCCACCGGTGGTGGCCGCAAAGCTGCCGCAGGCATTAATGATTTGCCGGCCGACATGTTGGGCACATTTGTTGATGAATTCTCGCAGTTTTATACTCGTTAACGGTCTATGCCAAGCAAAGGGGGTATGAATGGATTGGGATGACATGAGAGTACTATTGGCTCTGGCTAGGAAGGGTTCTGCCAGAGCTGCTGCTAAAGAGTTGAATGTGAGTAACTCTACGGTGACCAGGCGTCTCGACGAGATGGAACGCAGCCTGAAAACGCAGTTGTTTGATCGTACTCCCGACGGTTATAGAATGACCGCCAGTGCAGAGGACATGTTACCCACAGCAGAACATGTGGAAGAACTAATACACGCGGCTGAGCGCAAGGTATCGGGGGGGGACCAGCAACTTGAGGGCAGCATTCGCCTGACCTTGCCGGAAGTGGGTGGTATGGGCTTTTTAATGCGGCGCTTAGCAGCATTCTCCGAACTATATCCTAAAATAGAAATCGAATTCTTACCCAGTACCGACGCGTTAGACCTGACTCGACGTGAGGCCGATATTGCTATTCGGGTTATGCCCGCTAACGTCTCGCCGCCTGATCATCTCATAGGTAGGAAAATGTCTCCGATTTCAGCGTCTACCTATGTCCACAGGGACTTACTCAATCTTGACAACCCGCAAGATATATCTCACCTCAAGTGGATAGGTAAGAGTCCAACCGACCAAGAAGAAGATTGGTTGGCTGGTAGTGCATTTCCTCATCAACCGGTGCGCCACTCTATCGACTCCCTCAATCTACTCACAGAGGCACTGCGGCACCGCATGGGGATGGCTTTGATTCCTTGCTTTGCGGTGTACCAAGAGGCCGATATTGTGCAGGTACCGGGCGCGCTTGCTTATCACCACTCGGATATGTGGGTATTGACCCATAAGGATCTTCGCTTGAGCGCCAGGTTACGTGTACTGCGGGCGGTGATAGCAGAAGAATTTACCAATATTCGACATCAGCTAGATTCCCGTCCAATCTCCTGAAGAGCCCTGTTGCCAAGGGTTTGCAGGGGGGGTGTCCAAATATGCAGCACCTTTGATCATTTGTGGGTATTTTAATTGCAAATGGGTAGGTCTAGTATAGCTCCTGTAACTAACAAGGAGTGACAATCATGAGAACATTAACATCGCTTGCAGTAAGTCTGGTTTTGGCGTCGGCAGCATTGCCCGCGGCGGCAGGTCAAAAAGATAATGAGAACCTGACTCAGTGTAAATCTGAGTTGAGAAAAGTTTTCGGTGACAACACTAGAATGAAGCTAAAGTCTATGAAGCGCAGCAGTGGCAATATCCACATGCGTATTCAGGCAAAACCTGCCGATGGTGAAAGCCAAATGGTGACTTGCTGGGTAGACAGTTCAGGTCTGACCAATTTGGTTGACAAAGCTGGTGTTGCTTTGTCAACGCCTGCAATGGAAAACGGTGAAAAGGTTTCACTGAATAACTAAAGTAGTTCCCGGGAGTGAACGTCTGTTTACTCCCGGCGTTTGAATACGCTTTGTCAGTATGACGAAGAGTTAGTCTTCCAGCTCATCTACATCTATCTGACCGGTCAGGCGTCGTCTGAGATGTGACCAGGACATTCCTGCAGCCAGCAGTAGCGACAGCAACAGCAATGCTAAATAACTGACAACAGCCGTCGAGTCGAGACTCAGCCATTTCAAATCGACCAGTAGCCATATCACACAGGCGAAAATTGCAGCTCCCAAGCACACTCCTAGCCAGCCCATTGAAAGAAAAGTGGCTCGCAAGTATACAATCCAGGCCACCAGTAGCAGCAGACCGATAATAGCCGGTATGGGGCCAAATGTGGCTTGATCGCTCAGCAGCCAACTGATGTAGGAATAAGAGCTGGGGTTGTAAGTGCCAAATACCAGAACAACGGCAAACAGCCAGCGTCCGATGAAACTTCCTGTAGTGAATTCCTTTGCCATGCTGAGCTCTCTCAAATGTGGGGTATGAGTAATTATAATGTGGTTAGAACGGGGATGACAAATCTGATCTGCCGTTGTTGAAAGTACCGCTTTTGGTGTACCCGAATCGGCTATCAATTTGTTGCGCCGGTTGACGATGACGCAGCTGGGCAAGCTTGGCGGCGATACGGTGACCTGTGGGCCGATGTCTTTGCATAGTTAGGCGATGACTTTGCGCTGTCGGAGTTGATCAACGTAGGTACTATCCAGCCCCAACCAGCTTGCCAGAACGGTATCGGTATCTTGTCCTAATAGAGGGGCGGGCGTAAACGAGTCTGCCCCGGCCTGTGAAAGCTTTATGGGATTACCGGGACCCTTGGTGTGTGCGCCGTTGGGGTGCGCCAAATCTACTACCATGTT
>JBLHSI010000213.1:0-4903 GCA_047626655.1 Halioglobus sp. | reverse complement strand
AAGAAACGTTCTACGAGTCGCTTTACCAAACTTGGAACCAGGTTTCTTATCACCGCTCATACTAAAACCTCCCGACGTGCCGCCGCAGCGGCGTGAACCGCACTGCGTACTCGATCATAAGTGCCACAGCGACAAATATTGGTCACCGCTGCGTCTATATCGTCATCACTAGGCGAAGGATTATTATCTAGCAAAGACTCCACCGCCATAATCATGCCCGATTGGCAGTAGCCACACTGAGGAACCTGATGTTCCACCCAGGCAGACTGCACTGCGGTAGGCTCGGTAGCAGCCGAAGCAAGACCCTCAATAGTGGTAATATTGGCGCCTTCGACACCGGCAACGGGCAACACGCAACTGCGCGTCGCTGCGCCGTTAACATGCACAGTACAAGAGCCACACGCTGCGATACCGCAGCCATATTTGGTGCCGGTTAATTGCAGTTTTTCGCGCAGCACCCACAATAAGGGCATGTCAGCCGGCGCATCTACGGTGGTAGCCTCACCGTTGAGAATAAATGTAAAAGCCATTGGCTTACTCCGTGGAATTTGGATGTTCGGGCTAGCAGATTTGGCTCCATTTTAGGAGACCCACCACAAGAGTCAACCGGCCCGAGTATTTTCGCGCGTATATATACACCTCGTACTGAACTCTTTCGGCATAAACAGCCAGCCTCAGGTATTCGCCGGTCACCGAGTGTGATTGAGTAAACGGCAGGTCGAGGCTGGGGCAATGGCTGCCGTGATCTACCTACTCGACAGCAAATATAGTATGCATATGCTAAGGTCAGTGCTCAAGTGAGGACACTAGGATGTGGCCAGTTCACAAAGACCGCGTCACTAGGAAAATAAATGTTGGTATTAACACGCAGGACTGGCGAGGCACTAATGATAGGCGAAGAAATCACAGTAACGGTGCTGGGCATTAAAGGAGATCAGGTCCGCATAGGCATTAGTGCGCCAGATAATGTGCCAGTCCACCGCGAGGAGATATTCAGTCGTATCCAGGATGACACCGAACATACGACTAAAGAAAAATAGTTAGGGGGTCGAGGTGCGTAATATCCTGTCATACCGGCAGTACCTGATCGCCTCCCAAATGACTCTTGGTACGTACCAGTTTGTACCACGGACCATTGATCTTCACCCACTCAATCAAAGTGCATGTTTCTCCCGTAGCTATTAACTTGCCTTACCCCAATAAACGAAGAATTAGGATTGTGCTAGGGTGAACCGAAACTCGCGAGGAGACAAGACCGGTCCTCGAATACCTTTCCTGCCCGCAAAGTGAGGGGCGCCGCAGGGTACTGGGGTCAGTACTAGAATTACTGGAAAGGTATTTGGTAGGACTACACGGACTCGAACCGTGGACCCCCTGCATGTCATGCAGGTGCTCTAACCAACTGAGCTATAGTCCTATAGAAGGGTGCGCAGTATAAGCAGATGTGCGCTATTGCTCAACTGCTATGGCAAAAATATCTCGGCGGCCAGGTTCTTCGTTTAACACCCGGTCTCACGTTCTTACCTGTGCGGGCTCACTCTTGTGTGGCAGGAAACACTCGCCGCCCGGCCACATAGGTGGCGATAACTTCGTTTTTCCAAATGTCCTGCTCGGGTACGGTGAAGTAATCGTCGCGCAATAAGATGAAATCGGCGTAGTAACCGGGCAGTAATCGACCCAGCTTGGCATCTTGATGGGCGGCAAAGGCCGCACCTTCGGTAAACATGCTCAGCGATGCATCGCGAGAGAGTTTTTGGCCTTCCATCCAGCCTCCCAGCGGTTTATTGCCTCGATCTTGACGAGTAACCGCCGCGTGTAGCCCAAACAGCGGGTTTGCCGGCTCCACCGGAAAGTCTGAGCCACCGGCAAGGACAGCGCCGGCTTTTTGTAGGCTTTTCCACACATAGGCACCACGCAATCGCTGTTCGCCGAGCCGATCTCCTGCCATGTTTTTATCACTGGTTGCATGGGTCGGTTGAATACTGGCAACAACACCCAAGCCCTCAAACCTGGGAATATCCTGCAAACGAAGTATCTGAGAGTGCTCTATCCTATGGCGCAAATCGCGACTATCGTGCTTAGCAATAAACGCCTCATAATAGTCCAGTACCTTCGCGTTGGCTAAATCACCAATGGCGTGAGTATTGACCTGATAACCCGCTGCCATCGCTCGATCCATGTGGAAGCTCAGCTGCTCGTCGTTTAGTAATAACAATCCCCTGTTTCCCTTTTCATCGCTGTAGTCTTCAAACAGGGCCGCGCCTCGGGAGCCCAGTGCACCATCGGCAGACATTTTTACACTAACAATGTCAAAGACACCTTGCGGGTCGACAATGGGGCCCTGTTTTAAAAACTCGTCATTTTCGGGATCCAGCACATTGAGCATGGCGTATACACGGATCGGCATCTGGTGCTTATCGCGCAGCGCCTGAAATGCCCTCACTTCGGTAGCATTAATACCCGCATCATGTACCGAAGTCACACCTAAACTCGCCAGATATTGCATCGCTCGCAACTCAAATGCCATTAGTTCTGCAACAGACGCCGGGGGCATGATGCGATAGACCATATCCATTGCATTGTCGATCAATACTCCCGTGGCCGCACCTTTCTCATCACGAATAATTTGGCCGCCATCTGGATCCACAGTTTCGGCGTGGATGCCCGCCAACGACAACGCTGCACTATTTACCCACAGCGCGTGGCCATCAATTCTCTCAAACGCGATAGGCCGATCGGCCGCTACCGCATCCAATGCCTCACGGTTGGGGAATTCCTTGCTCGACCATAGCACTTGGTTCCAACCTCTCCCGAGAATCCATTTTTGCTCGGGGAACTTTTTAACAAATTCTGCTGTACGGGCAGCGGCAACAGCTTCACTTTCACTACCAACCAAATCGACCGTACTCAACGCTCGCCCCAAACTGGACACATGGCCATGAGCATCGATTAGGCCCGGTAATAATGTGGCACCCTCGCCATCAATTTTCTGAGCGGCATCACTTGCCGCCGCGCTTTCGGCTGTGGGATAAAGATGTGTGACTTTACCTTTGTCGTACTCCAAAGCAGCAAAACTCACTCGCGCTCCATGGTCCATGGTATAGCCATGAACGTTATATATCAGCACCGAAGCGAAACCCTGATTTATATTGCTAAAAAGAAACAAGGCAAAAACAAATTTTTTCATGGTTTTGAATCCAAATAGTGGGTAGCTAAGTTTGTCACTTCATCTACATCATAAAGGCGATAACCCAAGTTGCCAAACCGTTCCAGTAACTGCGCATCAGGAAAGCTATAGTAGTGACCGTCGCTATTTTGAGGCTGGGAAGCAATAGCGCTACCCGCAGATATTTTCTGAACCGCTTCAAGCATTAATGCAACACCGGCAGGGTAGAGTTGCAACACATTCCACAAGTAAGAATGCTCAACCTGCAAAGGCGCTCGCGTGCAGTCGATGATTTCACCCGTATCAATGCCGGCGTCGCGGATATAGTGAAGCGTGGTGCCGATCTCACTTTCTCTATTGAGCATCGCATAAAACGTCGCCATCACACCGCGATAACCGGGAAGAAGACCTGAATGCAAATTAAGCACGCCCTTGCTTGCTGTGGCGATAGCTTTCTCACGCAGTATCCCGCCATAGCGAATACTCAGGATAAGGTCTGGCTCACTGGCGGCCAGATCGGTGAGCCCCGGCGCCGCGTTAACTGCGTTCAATATTGACAGAGGTGCATCGTTATTCTCGGCGAGTTGGCGAAAGGTCTGCAAGCCGCTACCGGATGCGGCCTTGTCCAGCGCTGGAAAAAGCAATTGATTGAACAGTGTTTGTTCGAAGAACTGTAGCTGAGCCAACTCTGGACACAGCGGCGCAGCGCTACCCACACGACTGGAGAGAAATATTCGCAGCCTGTGCCTTTTAGCCAGCGAGGGAATCAGATAGTTCAGTGCAAAATTACTGGCCAAATCCTGGTTGGCAAGCACAGTAATCTTCAAGGCTTCAGGCGCCTATCGAAGCTGACGAGAGGGAAAGTAATCAAGGCACCCGTTCAGTATTTGCTTGGCTTTCTCTACATTACCCAACTGACGATTGGCCTGTGCAGCCAAATTACAGGCCGAGCGCTGATAGGGGATTTGCTCTATGACACCGCTTGCATGCTGAGCCGCCATAGCCCAGTCTCCTCTAAAGGCGGCAACCCGGGCCGCACCCAACAACCGATAGGGTGTCTTGGCCGACGGTTTCGAGGGCGAGGGTAAAACCGTGTCGGTACGCGCTAGCAGAAACGACTCAGAATCTTGATAGATGGCCTTCCAGCGACCGCTCGTGAGCATGGCCTGTAACTTAGCCATGCCGCCATATTGATGATAAGGCCAGAGAAAATAATCTGCATCTATCGACTCTACAAAGCTCTGCCAACCCTCGACACCTCTCAATACCGAAACATACTGATTATAAGTCTCGTCCGTGTATACCGTATTGGCACGCCCATCGATAAACACTTTCAACTTGCCATCTGTGCGCCAGTGAATAAAGCCTCCCCAGTTATACAAGGCAAATACATTGCCGCGCAGATTGTTGGCTTCAACGTAGTTGAGTGTATCGATAGGGTAGGAATACTCAGCGGTTAAGTAGTGATAAGCAGTACCTGAGCTCAAAGGGTATGGCTGCATTCTATAACCGCCATAAACCAAAGCGAGTACCACGAGCAACAGTCCCGCTTTCTCTGCTTTTACTCTATCCAGTAAAAAACCCAGCAAAGGGGCAGACATAACCGCTAAGGAAATCGCAAAAAGAGGAATAAAGCGGCGACTGGTTAATGACATCAACAAGGTCAATAGCGCCAAAACAAGAGCGGACCAGGGTATGCCTGTGTTCTTTCGAACGGCCGGTATGAGATAAGATAGC
>JBLHSI010000212.1:0-4922 GCA_047626655.1 Halioglobus sp. | reverse complement strand
CGTCTGTTTGTAGCCAGCTAAAAAAAATATTTCAGTATAAAAATAATCACTACACAGCAAACCGACTGGCTTGGGGGCACACTCCCCAAGCTTCTTCATTACGCCTTACGCATTCGTTTTTTCGCTAAACATCTATGCTATGCTGCGAACCACTTTATCACTGCATAAAACAGGCACACGCTTGAAGGTTATCGCCCGAGACCAACACTGTATTTCCCGCAAAAACATAAGCGACAGCGCTCTAAAAGTCATGTCTCGTTTACGCGGTGGTGGATTCCAAGCCTACCTGGTTGGCGGCGCTGTGCGCGACCTTCTGCTGGGCAATAAACCAAAAGACTTTGACATAGCCACCGATGCGACACCGGAAGCTGTTCGCGAGCTGTTTAGAAACTCCCGGATAATAGGTCGCCGCTTTCGCATCGTTCACGTACGTTATGGCCGAGAGATTATCGAGGTAACCACGTTTAGGGGCCACCATGACAGTGGTGATGACTCCGACTCGGGCAATCAATCGCGACAATCAGAAAGCGGATTATTACTGCGTGACAATGTCTTTGGCACCTTGGAAGAAGACGCTGTGCGACGCGACCTCACGGTTAATGCACTGTATTACGACTCGGGCACCTTTGAAGTATTTGACCATGTTGACGGCCTGCAGGATTTAGAGGCTAAAAATATCAGTATTATTGGTGACCCCAGCACTCGCTTTCGCGAAGATCCGGTGCGGATGTTGCGAGTACTTCGTTTCGCCTCAAAATTAGAATTCACCATCGAAGCAAAAACAGCCGCAGCTATTCCAGCGTGCGCAGCGCTGCTGTCAGAAATACCCAGCGCCAGACTATTTGACGAGTTTCTCAAGTTGTTTCTGGCCGGGCACGCCAGCAAAACCCTCGAAAAACTAATAGAGCACAACCTTTTTCAGTGCCTGTTTCCCGGTACCGCAGCTCATCTAGATCAAGATGCGGCGGGGCTCACGTTAATTCGTGCGGCCATGGTTAATACCGACAAACGTATTCACCAGGGAAAACCGGTCACCCCCGCTTTTATTCTCGCGGCAATTTTGTGGCCTGTGGCAAGTAAAACCGCCTATAGCCATCAAGATCATGGCGATGCTCCTATGGTCGCAATGAATAAAGCCGGCTATGAGACCGTGTCTGAAGCTGCCCAAACAATCGCCATCCCCAAGCGATTTAGCCAGCCGATGCGTGAAATTTGGGAATTTCAACTTCGCTTAAAGCGCCAGCAGGGACGCAAAGCTGCAGAACTAGTTGAGCACCGCCGTTTTCGCGCTGCCTACGATTTTCTGCTACTGCGCGAGCAAGCGGGCGAAATATCACCTGGGCTGGGTGAGTGGTGGACCCAATTTCAGACCCTGCCAATGGATGAACGTCTCGCCCAAGTACAAGGGAGCAACCAGCGGCCAAAGCGTTCATGACTACGGCCTTTATCGCCCTGGGCAGTAATCTCAAGACCCCCGAAAAACAGCTACGCGACGCCGCAGATGCACTAGCGGCCCTGCCAGGCTGCCATGTAGAATCTATCTCCAGCGTTTACCAAAGTGCCGCCGTAGGCCCGGGTGAGCAACCGCCATACCTCAACGCGGTCATACAGTTATCGACCTCTCTGCCGCCGCTGACGCTACTGGACACCCTGCAGGCCATAGAGCAGCTGCAGGGCAGAGAAAGGAGCGAGCGGTGGGGGGCGCGTACCTTAGATCTCGATATATTGCTCTACGACCAGCAAGTGATTAATCATCCCCGCCTTCAGATTCCCCATCCGAGGATGACAGAACGCAATTTCGTACTGTATCCGCTAGCCGATATTAGCGGAGAGCAATTGACGCTTCCCAGCGGCCGTGTTCTTGGTTCATTATTGAAGCACTGCCCCAGGGGTGACTTACAGCGCACACAGGTATCACTCATCAACGATTTAGTCCCGGACTAAGGAGCCCCGCCTCGATGTCGGACATCTCTGCCACACCCATCGCAATGAAGGGCCGCACACCGCCCCCGTATATTGCCGTCGAGGGCCCTATTGGGGTGGGTAAAACTACCCTGGCAAAGAGGTTAGCCAATACCTTCAACTATCAGACATTGTTAGAAGAGGCAGAAGATAACCCTTTTTTGGAAAAATTCTATCGCAATGACAAACAGGCCGCGCTAGCCACTCAGCTGTTCTTTTTATTTCAGCGCGCACAAAAAATACAAGACGTGCGCCAGGCAGACATTTTTGAACCGGTGCGGGTATCCGACTTTTTGATCGAAAAAGACCCTCTGTTCGCCCGAGTTACGCTAGACAGCAACGAATACCAACTGTACGAAAAGGTGTATCAGCAGCTCACTATTGACGCGCCCAAGCCAGACCTCGTTATCTATCTGCAAGCATCCACAGATGTATTGCAAACGCGTATTCAAAATCGCGGCATCCCCTATGAACAATCAATGGGGCGGGACTATTTGGAGCAACTCAACGAAGTGTACAGTGAGTTCTTTCTATATTACGATGGCGCTCCTCTGCTAATTGTAAATGCCAGTGAAATTGATCTGGTCAATGGCGAGAATGAATACAATCACTTAGTGGACTATTTGCTCGATATCCGCAGTGGTCGTCACTATTTCAACCCGACATTTTTTGGATAAGTTGGTCATGGCCAAGGTCACCATCAGTACATTGAACAAGATGAAGGCGGAGGGCGAGAAATTCGTCTGTATGACCGCCTATGACGCCACTTTTGCTCGACTAATAAGCGATGCCGGAGCCGAAACTATTCTGGTAGGCGACTCGCTAGGCATGGTTTTGCAGGGCCACAACAGCACCATCCCGGTCAACATTGATGACATGGCCTATCACACCGAGTGTGTGTGTCGCGGCAACCCTAACTCACTGGTGATGGCCGACTTGCCCTTTATGGCCTACTCCAATGCCGAGCAAGCCATGGAAAATGCCACTGCATTGATGCAGGCGGGGGCGCAAATGGTCAAAATGGAAGGTGGCACCTGGCTCAGCGATACCATCAGCAATCTGGTGGAGCGCGGTATTCCTGTGTGTGCCCACCTGGGACTCACACCGCAATCAGTCAACACCTTTGGCGGTTACAAAGTTCAGGGACGCACCCCTAAAGAAGCCAAGTCTATTCTTGCCAACGCGGTAGAAATACAAGATGCCGGTGCCAGCTTATTGGTGCTCGAGTGCATCCCCTCTGAACTGGCAGCCGACATAAGCGCCAAATTGGACATTCCCGTCATAGGTATAGGCGCGGGCCCCGGCACCGACGCTCAAGTTCTGGTGATGCACGACTTACTCGGCCTAACCGGTAATGGGATTCGTTTTGTGCACAACTTTATGGAAGGGCAAACAAGTATTCAGGGTGGCCTAAAAGCATTTGTTAATGCTGTGAAAGATGGCACCTACCCCCTCGAAGAGCACAGCTATCGCTAGGCTGGGTCGATATGCAAACGTTCTCAACTAACAGTTCCCTACAAAAGGCCCTGAAAGAGGGCCGTAAAGCAGGACAGACTGTCGCCTTCGTGCCCACCATGGGCAATTTACACGACGGCCACCTAGAACTGGTGCGCGTAGCTCAACGACAATGTGACTTGGTGGTAGTGAGTATTTTTGTCAATCCACTGCAGTTTGGCGCGGGGGAAGATCTGAGCAGCTACCCACGCACCCTGGCCGATGACAAAGAAAAACTGTTCCAACAGGGCGCACACTACCTCTACTTTCCCGATGTCGAAGAAATTTACCCCGAAGGCATGGCCGGTCAAACATTGGTCAAAGTACCGCAGCTGTCGGAAACACTGTGTGGCAGCAGCCGGCCGGGACATTTTGACGGTGTGACCACCGTGGTCTCCAAGTTGTTCAATATCGTGCAGCCAGATGTGGCAATGTTTGGCGAGAAAGATTTCCAACAGCTGTCGATCATTCAAAAAATGGTACGCGACCTTTGTATGCCTATTACCATCGTGGGTGTGGCCACTGCACGCGACGAAGACGGTCTGGCAAAAAGCTCACGCAACGGCTTTTTATCAGCCGAACAACGCACATTGGCGCCGCTGATCCACGAAACACTCATGACTTGCCGCGAGGCTATAGCCTGTGACTTTGACAACTTTTTGCAGCTGGAGTCTCACGCCCGCATGAAATTACTGCAGGCAGGTTTCGAGCCCGACTATTTCGCCATTCGTGATGCCCGCACTTTGCGCTGGCCAACCGAAGACACCGAGGAAATTGCCATCCTTGCGGCAGCCACTTTAGGTTCAACCCGCCTTATCGACAATGTTCGCCTCACCCTAAATCCCGCCTCGGACTGGGGCATGCTCGCAGGAAGCTAATCTCTATGTCTCAATTCCCCGCACATCCAGTGCCCGCCAATTTTAACGACGCCATTATCGATAGCGAAACCTACACCGACATGCAGCATCGGTCACTGTCAGAGCCGGACCAATTTTGGGCTGAGATGGCAGATCAATTTCTGTCCTGGAATAAGACCTGGGATACGGTCACCAGCGGCGACTTTGGATCGGGAACATCGCAGTGGTTTGCCGGAGCCGAGCTCAACGTCAGCTACAACTGCATAGACCGTCATCTGCCCCAGCGCGCCGATCAAACCGCCATCATTTGGGAGGGTGACAACCCGCAAGACAGCCAGCATATTAGCTATCGTGAGCTTAAAGCCCAGGTATGCAAACTCGCCAACGCCCTAAAATCACGCGGCGTTGGCAAGGGCGATAGAGTTTGCCTCTATATGCCTATGATTCCCGAGGCCGTTTACGCCATGCTTGCCTGCACACGTATAGGCGCTATTCACTCCGTTGTTTTTGGCGGGTTCTCGCCGGAGGCACTCAAAGATCGTATTCTCAACTCAGATTGCCAGACACTCATCACCGCCGACGAAGGTATGCGGTCGGGCAAATCGATTG
>JBLHSI010000211.1:0-4924 GCA_047626655.1 Halioglobus sp. | reverse complement strand
TCGCCGGAAAAATGGGCACAACTTTAGTACCCAGCATGGCACTCGATCAATTACTGGGAACTAGCTCGGAGCTGCGCGCAGTGCACTTAAATGAACCCGGACCGCACCGAAGAATCGCATTTATAACACGCCCGAATTATGCCGGTGTGAACAACATTCAGCTGCTCATGAAGCTGTTCAGTGAGCAGCTTGCAAGTAGTCATTCAAAAACTAGAACATAAGCATCGGGAAATCCAGCTTTACCCTTTCCCCCCGCACGCGCATTCTATAGCTGAGTTTGACCTCCACCTCGGCGAGTAGACTGGATAATGGGTTTACTGGTCACTTTTTAGCGCAATAGGGAGAATAGTTTAATGCTTAAAAAAACGATACCTTTAGTGGCCGCTCTGGCGCTGGGATTGACGCCGTTTATGTCTGTAAACGCGGCAAGCGACCCCGGTTACACCCCCACAAACGAATATTGGTGGCCCAACCGCCTCAATCTGGAACCGCTTCGCCTTCACTCGGTAGAATCCGACCCCATGGGTGAGGCGTTTAACTACGCCGAAGCTTTTAACAACCTAGACTTAGAGGTCTTAAAGAAAGATCTCGTAGAGCTTATGACCACGTCGCAGGATTGGTGGCCGGCCGACTACGGACACTACGGACCATTTTTTATTCGCATGGCATGGCATAGCGCCGGCACCTATCGCCTCAGCGACGGTCGCGGTGGCTCTGACGGCGGCATGCAACGCTTCGCGCCGCTCAACAGCTGGCCGGACAACGCAAATCTGGACAAAGCACGACGGCTGCTGTGGCCCCTAAAGCAACAATATGGGCGCAGTCTTTCTTGGGCCGATTTAATGGTACTAGCCGGCACTGTAGCCATGGAATCTATGGGGTTCGATACATTCGGGTTTGCCGGCGGTCGCACAGACGACTGGCAACCTGACGAAGTCTACTGGGGCTCCGAAGGAGAGTGGCTGGGTAGCGAACAGCGCTACAGCGGCGAAAGAAATCTCGAAAAGCCACTTGCCGCCGTACAAATGGGCCTCATTTATGTCAACCCGGAAGGGCCAAATGCCAACCATGACCCGCTCTCCGCTGCACAGGATATTCGTGACACTTTTGCTCGCATGGCGATGAATGACGAAGAGACTGTTGCACTCATTGCCGGAGGTCATACCTTCGGTAAAGCTCACGGAGCCGGTAAGCCGGACAAGTGCGTGGGAGTAGAACCGGAAGCGGCGGGCATAGAAGAGCAGGGACTGGGCTGGCGCAATAAGTGTGGCAGTGGCAAAGGTGCCGACACAATTACTAGTGGCCTTGAAGGCGCTTGGACATTGGACCCTACCGCCTGGACACACAATTACCTGCAAAACCTATATGGCTTCGAATGGGTGCAAACCAAAAGTCCCGCGGGCGCCACTCAATGGATTCCTGCAGACGGCGCAGCGTCTACTCTGGTGCCAGATGCTCACGATTCAACCAAGAGACACGCCCCCATCATGTTCACCACTGACTTGGCGCTGCGTGTTGACCCCCAGTACCGTGAGATCACCACTCGGTGGCTTAACAATCCAGAGCAGTTTGAGCAAGCGTTCGCCAAAGCATGGTTCAAACTCACGCACCGTGACATGGGCCCCACCTCGCGCTACTTAGGATCAATGGCACCGCAAGAACAACTGCTGTGGCAAGACCCTGTACCCGCCGCTGACAAAAAATTAGTCAGCGCTGGGGACACTGCCCGCCTCAAGTCAGATATTCTAAAATCAGGCTTGAGCAACGCAGATCTAGTGAGAACCGCATGGGCATCCGCCTCGACGTTCCGCGATACTGATATGCGCGGCGGCGCCAACGGTGCTCGTATTCGCCTCGAACCGCAAAAAGATTGGCCGGCTAACAATCCCGAAGAACTGGCCAAAGTACTGAACGTTTTGGAGGGCATCCAAAGCCAATTCAATAGTCGTAGCTCGAAGGTCGACATTTCTCTGGCTGACTTGATCGTACTGGGTGGTGCTGCAGCTATCGAAAGTGCAGCGAGCAAGGGCGGCTACGATATTGAAGTACCGTTCGAGCCTGGCCGCACTGATGCCTCACCCCAGCAAACAGATGTGAGCGCCTTTGCTGTACTAGAACCCACAGCAGATGGTTTTCGCAACTATTTTGCGAGTGCTCAGCGCCAGTCACCGGCGCAAGCTCTTATTAATCGAGCAGATATGCTGGACCTGACAGTTCCCGAAATGACCGTTTTAATAGGCGGGCTGCGTGTACTTAACGCTAATACGGCGGGTTTGCAACACGGTGTGTTTACACAGGAGCCCGGCACCTTAAATAACGACTTCTTTGTCAACTTGCTCGATATGTCGGTGCAATGGACGCGCTCTACAACCACCGAGGGTATTTTTGAGGGTCGCGACCGCCAGTCCGGTAAAATCATGTGGACAGGTACACCAGTAGATCTCATCTTTGGGTCAAACTCTGAGTTGCGCGCCGTGGCCGAGTTTTACGCCAGCGCAGGCGAGCAGCAGAAATTTGTAGATGACTTCGTTCACGCGTGGACTAAAGTAATGAGCGCCGACCGCTATGACTTGAGATAAACCAAACCCCAGTATTGCAGGCCTGTCTAGTGGCGCCCCATTGTATTGATGGGGCGCCATTTTTTTACTTTCGTGATTATGTTGAATTGCGTAATGGCACCACCTCGCTTATGCTAAATTAATGTTAGACCAATAAAAATCGCTTATTTTAAACAGGGGTCACACATGAAAACCAAGCCCAACAAGGCCCAACTATCGCGTCGCCACTTTCTACAAAAAACCAGTGTGCTAGCGGCCTCGGCGACTTCTTTAGGCGCACTGGCTAACGAATTAGATACCAATGAGGGCGTAAGTTTTGCCGACGGCCCGCGCCCTTTGGTGCGCTACCCGGGTAAGCGAGAACTGATACTGGTGCACAGTCGACCGCCCCATTTAGAAACGCCTTTCTCCGCTTTCAATGAAAGTGTAATTACACCCAACGACGCTTTTTTCGTGCGCTACCATCTAGCCAACTTCCCCACCGCCATTAATCCCGACACCTACAGACTAACCGTTAAAGGGACTGTCAAAAAACCTTTGAGCCTTTCTCTCAACGATCTCAAAACGATTGGAGAGCAAGTAGAGTTGGTCGCTGTTAATCAGTGCTCGGGCAACAGTCGCGGTTATTTCAAACCGCGTATATTTGGTGCCCAGTTGGGCAACGGCGCAATGGGAAATGCTCGCTGGACAGGTGTTTCTTTGCGATCCGTACTCGAACAAGCAGGCGTAGACCCCACGGCAAAACAAGTCACCTTCAACGGTTTAGATAAACCAGTGATGGACAGCACACCAGACTTTCGCAAAGCGTTGGATATTGATCACGCCCTAAGTCCAGAGCCCATGTTGGCGTGGGCGATGAACGGCGAAGACCTGCCCTTTCTCAATGGCTATCCCGTGAAATTGATTGTGCCGGGATATTTTGGTACTTACTGGGTAAAGCACCTGTCTGAAATTGAAGTGATTGATCACGAATTTACCGGACACAACGCCTACTTTATGAGCCATGGTTATCGCCAACCCGACAACGATTGCGTGTGCGTGGCACCCGGCACCGCAGCAGCTGAAACAAGGCCCATATCAACACTGCCAGTGCGCAGCTTTATCACTAGCGTCGCCGCTGGCGATGTGCTGCCCGCTGGTCGAGTACAGGACTTAAAGGGCATCGCCTTCGACGGTGGCTTTGGGCTGAAGTCCGTCGATGTCTCTATCGATGGTGGGCGCAACTGGGCCGCCGCTACTTTGGGTCAGGATTTAGGCCGGTTCTCGTTCCGTGAATGGCGATTATCGGTAACATTCACTGGCAAAGGTGAGACCACCTTGATGGTTCGGGCAAGCAACAATCAAGGAGAGCAACAGTCCATGAAAGCCAACTGGAACCCCGGCGGCTATCAGCGCCAAGTTGTCGAAAAAACACCCGTGATAATCGCCTAAAAGGACTTACAATGAGAAATGTTTCAATAGTGCCTTTGGCATTCGCGCTGACAGTAACTGCCGCTCTATCTCATGCGGCACCCAATGAAATCACCTTGCCGGAAGATACTTCTGTATTGCGCCCATCCTCGCTGCCCGGTTATTCCTTGGCGCAGCAGAAATGTGGTATTTGTCACTCTGCCAACTACGTCAGCTATCAGCCTCCGGGTATGACACTCGATCAATGGACCGCTGAGATGGCCAAGATGCAGCATTCCTATGGCGCACCAATAAACGAGGAAGAAATTCAATTGATTGGCGCTTACCTTGCGGTCGAGTATGGCAGTGCCCAGGCCACAGATCCTGCAATACTGGCTTTGTCAGTGGCAGCCGAAAACAAAAAATCGAGTGAACAAGGCGAGACTAAAGAAATGGATGTGCAGGCTCTTTTGGCGGCTAACGCCTGCCTGGGATGTCACGCTATAAACACAAAAATCGTTGGCCCTTCGTTTAAAGAAGTCGCCGCTAAATATGCCGTCACAAACGATGGCCAGGCGCAGCTCGCCACGTCTATTCAACACGGTGGAGCAGGTAAATGGGGCGCGATGCCTATGCCAGCCATGAGTGGATTGAGTGACGATGAAGCGCGTGCCTTGGCAAAATTTGTGCTGGAGCAATAAGTGATAAAAGCGCGATAGGCGGACCAACCCGCACGAACAACACTGCCGGGATTTGGAGCGTTTTAAATGGCCTCGCTCATCCCAATAGGATAAGCGAGAGGTCTAACTAGGCTTTCCCACGTGTTATACCAGCGAGCACCAGTAATGCTGATCCAAACAACCAAGCCTAAAAGCGGACAAAAAAATACCCGCTCGGTGGCGGGTATCTATCGGTACTGAGTACTTACGCCTTGAGCTGTTTGCGCTTGGCTACAACCAACCCACCCAGTGCGCTAA
>JBLHSI010000210.1:0-4964 GCA_047626655.1 Halioglobus sp. | reverse complement strand
CGGGTGGGTGATCGGTGATACAGTCTCTGTGATCCACTCCCGACTTCATCCAGCCGTATCGGTCGCAAATAGCCGTTATCTGGTGACGGAGCGCCACCAGGATCTCGGGATCCACCACAGATTTGAGAAAAAGATAGCCGTCCTGCGCCATCCTTTGCTGGATAGCATTGCTGTCTGGCAACAGATGCGTGGCGTCAAAAAATTGTTTGACCTCTCCAGCGTTCAGTTGTTGGGCGACGTCTAGCATTTCACTCTCTTTTGGTGTCGGTAAGGCAAGCATAAACGCGTAGCGCGATAAAGTCGATGCGCGCCAGGGGCGTGCTATTTGCGGTCCATTTAGGCTGCGTATGACACTGGTGCGGCGAAGAGTGCGTCCGCTGCAATGCTGAGGTAAACTAGCGCGGATAAGTCTTTAGCCTAAAGACCCGATAATCGCCCGACAGTCACAAGAAAATGCCTATGCCCAATATTCCGAAAATCCGAGTTTTCCCTCTCGCTCTGGCGCGCGATATTAACCATTTGCCGTATCTCTCCATTGGTATGGTGACCGCATATTTGCGACAACATGACGATGGCGCGCTTGAGCATCACTATGATGTTGGCAAGGTTCAGATCGGTGGAATAAAGGCCTATCCGCTGCAGGATATCTACCAACAACTGGCGCAAGCCCCCGTGGCTATTTGCCTGCTGTCCTCTTATGTTTGGAATCATTCGGTCAATATGAAAGCGGCCCAAGAAATAAAACGACGCAATTCTGCCGCCGTGATTATTATTGGTGGTCCCGAAATCCCAAAATACGACGGTGAAACAGAAGCCTTCCTGCGTGACAATCCAGCGATAGATATCGCGGTTTTGGGCGAAGGCGAGATGGCTTGCGCCCAAATTCTGGCCGCATTGAAGCATGCTACTTTGGCAGATCTGAGTCCATTGCTAGAGGTGACAGGTATTGTCTACAGGCAGGGCGAGGAACTGCATCGAACCGCCGATAGGAATCGGTTAAAAGATATTGATCATTTGCCGTCCCCCTATCTGACGGGCGAGTTTGAACCCTGGTTTCGTGGCTTTGAAAATACTATTTTGGAGACTAATCGCGGTTGCCCATACGGTTGTACTTACTGTGACTGGGGTTCAGCAACATTGGAGCGGGTGTCTAAGTTTTCTATTCCTCGGGTAAAAGCCGAGATAGATTACATCGCGGAAAGTAAGGCTGAGTCGATCTTTATCGCCGATGCGAATTTTGGCATGCTGGAGCAAGACATAGACATCGCAGAAAGCTTGGTTGAGGCCAGAGCGCGGACCGGTTACCCCAAGCGCCTGTATACCAACTTCGCCAAGAATGGGGGTAGACGGTTAATGTCGGTAATAGAAATACTACATGACGGGGGTTTGCTCCCCACTGGAATAATCGCCTTGCAAACCACCGATGAGGCGGTGCTGCGAACCATTAAACGCGACAACATAAAGACCGCTTCGTACGAGAAAATGATGGCATATTTCAATTCCAGAAATATTCCTATGGCGTCTGATTTGATGATTGGCCTGCCGGGACAAACTATCGACAGTCTAGAGCGAGATTTACAGTTTTGCTTTGACTGGAAGGTGTCGGCAAATGGCAACTACACCTCGATGATGCCCAACGCGCCGATGGCTGAACCTCAGTACATGAAGGACAACATGATCGTCACCGACGCCAATAGCATGGTGGCCTCAACGTCGACCTTCACCGCAGCCGATCTCGGCTACATGAAGAGCCTCTATTCAGTTTATATGTTTCATGTGAAGCTGGGTGTGTTGAAGTACTACCTGTATTTCCTGCAAGTTGATCATGGTGTGCCGGCGATGACACTGCTGCGCCGCTGGCTAGACGCGGTACTCGACGAGGATCCTGGCATGCCAATATCGGTTCGCGTTTTCACCCAAATATTTGCCATGGAGACCCGTACGGGAGATTGGGCGCAGCTCTCTTGGGATGATAATGCCAGCTTTCTCTTTGGCGATATAGAGAGTTATTTTGAAGAGATTCATGCTTTGGTCGAGCGTGAGTTCAATGTGGTAGTCGGCGAATCGGAGCGGCAGACAATTTTCTCTGTTCAGAGTGCCGTCAATCCGAGTCTCAGCCGCTCTTATCCGCACCAGCTAAATTTATCACATGATGCTCACGACTATTTTGATCGAATTAAACTGGCGGCGTCTTTAGATAGGCTACCTGTTTCCATGCCGCGACTGGCAGACTTAAGCGCTGGCAGCCTAGTTGTGGGTGAGGTCGCCCCCGTCATTGACTCTATAGCATTTTCCAAAATAATGGGGCATGCAGATGAGGGCTGGGAGTTGAAATCGGGTATCCGGTTCTATTAAATTGTTTCGCAGGGTGCATTGAAATAGTAGGCTAGGATGACATCGGGGCTGATCAGGATGCAAGCTTAGCCGGTTTGCATCAATTGCCTGGTTTCCTTAGTGGGCAGATGGCCAAAGAAACTCAGACTCTTTTTACTCACCTCAAAGGGCTCGCCCCGGATCTCTTCATACTGGCGCAAATACCGCTGCCACTTTTCTTTTTGCTGGTCGGCTGACACATTGGTAGTGGTGCCTCCGTGTACTTGATGAAAACTGGCCTCGCCCATTAGTTGCACTATTTCGGTATCGTCCAGGCGGCATAGCTGGCGATATAGATCGGGAATGAGAATGCCACCACCGGGAATGTCAAACCGCTCGTCACAACCTCCAGCAGCGTCGAACGACTTGCGCCGCATAAACAGGCAGTTGCTCTCAAACTGTCTCACCATCCAGAGCTGTTTAGGCCGCACTCCATTGGGTTCGATGCGAAACGGCACGGCAACTTCAAACAATCGATAGCCGTCCTCGGGCCATGCAATACCTTTCAGCAAAGTATCTTCTTGCGCTTCATTGTAACCCTGCGCGATGGTTTCCGTTTGCGGGCCGCGGCCAAGAAAGAAAGGGAGCGTTACGACCAATGGATTATTCATCGCTTGAAATATTTGGAGGGCATGGCGCAGTACACCGGGGCTCAGCATATGTGCCCCGTCAACCATTATTGACAGTACGTCACCACTGGATTTACTGACACCATAGTTGATGGCATAGGCGGGGGAGGGTGGAGGGTCCTGCAGGTAATAGTAGTGAATATTATCCCCGAGTAAACACACTTCAGCTTCTATCAGTGGCGCATCTGATCCATTTTCGACAATAATAATCTCGTAGTCGCGACTCTCGATACCCATTTGATAGGCCGCGGACAATGAGCGGACAGTCCTTGGGGCTGCCCGTCGCATATTGTGTACTATGACGATAACCGAGAGCTTCATGCTACGGATCGCAGGCGCTCAGTTTAGCTTCCAGTTCTTCAACTCTTTTTTCGCTGGCAGCGAGACGCCGGCTAACGACCTGCAGAATAACGCCTTCGGTAGTTCGTAGATGCTCGGTAAGAGCGATGAGATTCTCGCCTTCCATTTGCTGCTCTAACTTGCTTATTTCAGCCTGTAACGCTGGGTTTGCACTGAGGCGCTCCTCGGTAATCAAAATCCCCAAACCGTAGTAGAGTGGAAGATTGATAAACCGATAGTTGAGTTCAGACTCTTTTATATAGTCCTCTACTCCGGTGAGTACGCCATTGCGTTCGCCGCCAAGTTTCACAGCGTTACAAAGCTCCACGTTCATGCCACCGTCTGGAATGAGTTCGTCTTTGTTCGGCAATATTCCCTCGCGCGCGTATTCGTGCAGAAATTCCGCGGGAATGTTTGAGGGATCGTAATACAGGTCGCGTCTGGCATAGGGCCAGCCAATGTCGTGAGCGAAGAGTATGGGTTGGCGCATTGGGTCATGTCCGTGAGCTTTTTCTATTGCTTTGAGCTCGTGATAGACCGTGTACCAATTGTGGTCGCCATCGACCATCGCCAAATCGACGTCGTGGATATCTTCAAGAACATTCAGGCTTAGGTCTTCGTAAAAGCTCAAACAATCCTTGTTGTCCTCCTGAAACTGGGTTGCATCAAAACCCGGTACCGGGTCAATACAGTGCAGGTGCCCATCGACTTGTTTAACATAATTGAGTAAGACCTTTGTACTGGTTCCGTATTCGGCTCCAATCTCCAGGATACTTTTGCATTGTGCTGCGCTGACAATCGGCCTTAATACTTTTCGCCACAATCTGATCATGTTGAGTGTCCGTTTTTCTGTTCGTCTTCCCAGGGATTACGATTGTCACGTTCAAAACGTTCCAATCGGTGAGCCGCACTTTGTGCGGACGTGTTTAGAAAGGGTAGGGCCATTGCATCAACTGCGCCGTGCAGGATGGGTTCGCGCCTAATACCTTTGAAGCCTCCGGGCCAAAAGCTGTCCAGTTGCTGTTTGAAACCTGCCACTCTAGCATCTCGCTCGGAGCCAGTGATAGTGGTGGTGCCACCGTGGAATTGATGGAAATTACCTTCACCGGGTAAAACGATTAATTGTGAATTATCGCTGGTGGCGACTTGCCGGTAAAGATGCAAGTTAAGTGCACCGCCGCCCACTAGATTAAAGTGTTCATCGGCACCACCCAGGGACACCAGCAGTGCTCGTTCACAAAAAAGAGCATTGCACTCCATTAACGGCTCCATATAGCCATGCCGATTGCCATTGCTGAAGCGCGCGTGGCGAAATAGTTGGTAGCCATTTTCGCGCCATGCGTTTTGTGCCAAAACACTTTTTTCATGAGCTAATATGGCCTGCGGCTCGGGGCCGGTTTGACCGGGCATACCCATGCCCTGCTCTGTCAGATAATAACCCGGCACTGCTACCACAGCATTGGGCACGCTGAGTGCTTGCAGGGCATATTTGATCACTCGCGGAGTCAGCATGCGGGCGCCATCAATCAGTAAGCCCACATAGTCGCCGCGGCATCGGCTCAGTGCTTCGTTGATAGCAGGCGCAGGTGACACACCCGGGTCTTGCCGGAGTTGGTAGTGGAA
>JBLHSI010000209.1:0-4983 GCA_047626655.1 Halioglobus sp. | reverse complement strand
TTATGACTCTAACATCATTGACCTAAAAAAGAATTCTTCCGTGTAAATTATATCCCTTTGTGAACCTTCAATGCCGTGTCGTAACTTTTGGCGAATCACATCAACCACTTCTTCTTTGCTCAATGCCAAGTGTGACACGAGACTAGCGCGACACTTTTTGAACAAAGCCGCTGAGTCTAATGGCAAGCAGCGCCTAATTGTTATAGGTTGATGACCATGGCGCATTAAGCGATCGCCACCACAGCTTACGCGGTGGTGGCTGTTAGACTCAAGCGACGCTATCTACTCGCTCCACGATAGTGCCATTAGCCGTTCCGCCGCCTTCACATATCGCAAGCAAGCCGTAGCGCTTGCCAGTGCGATGCAATTCGTGAATGAGCGTAGTCATGAGTTTGGCGCCAGTGCCCCCCAGAGGGTGCCCCAGGGCCTGTGCGCCACCATTGACATTCAGCTTATCCATGTCAGCACCCAGCGCTTTCACCCACGACAAGGGAACAGAGCCAAAGGCTTCGTTAATTTCCGCTAAATCGATATCTGCCAAGGTAAGGTTGGCTTTGCGCAACACTTCTTCAGTCGCCTTGATAGGACCTTCGAGCATAATCACGGGGTCGGTTCCAACGACCGACATAGCTACTATTTTGGCAAGTGGCTTCAGACCAAGTCTTTTGCAAGCTTCACCGCTAACAACCATCACCGCACTCGCACCATCACAAATCTGAGAAGCGTTGGCCGCAGACAGCCGACCGCCCTCTTGCATGGGTTGTAAGCCCGCTATCGCGTCCAGAGTAGCATCCATACGAATGCCTTCATCTTGGTCGTGGGTAATTTGACTGCCGTCTTCCAACGCTACGTCAATAGGCACAATTTCAGCCTTGAAACGACCCTCCTCCACCGCTGTTTTGGCTTTTAGGTGGCTAGACAAAGCAAACGCATTCAATTCGTCACTAGTCACATCATATTTCTCTGCGAGCATTTCTGCGCCGGCAAACTGATTGAACTGGACACCTGGATAGCGCTCAGAAATAACTTTGCCGTAAGGCAGTCCGTGATCGGCTTTATAACCATCAATAATATTGGACCCTATTGGCACCTGAGACATACTTTCAACACCCCCAGCAATAACCACATCCTGAGTACCGGACATAACGGCTTGGGCCGCGAAATGGATTGCCTGCTGGCCCGAGCCACACTGGCGATCAACCGTAGTACCTGGCACCGCTTCGCCAAGTACCGAGGAGAGGCAAACATTGCGCGCGACATTGGATGATTGCGCGCCCACCTGAGACACACAGCCAAATATCAAATCGTCTATTTGGTCTACTGCGACACCCGATTTTTCGACGAGGGCGTCCACCACTAGAGCGCCTAGATCAATGGGATGAACTGTAGACAAACGTCCCTTTTTTTTGCCACCTGCACTGCGTACCGCAGCTACAATATATGCTTCCGACATGGTAGATAATTCTCCTAATTAGTCTTGCTATTGAGTTTCTATATAGGCCTTGGCAGCTTTGTAGTCCGCCTTACCGTTGGGTGCCCTAAACATTGTCTCGACGGCATAAATAGCCTTGGGAGACTTGTAAGGGGCAAGTGAACCGCGGACATGATTGACCAGCGCCTCCATATTCAGCGTTTCGTTGCGCCCCAAAGAGACAACGGCCGTAACGGCCTGCCCCCATTTATCGTCTTCAACACCGAAAACCAGAGCATCCTCGACGGAACCGTGTGTTTTCAGTGACTCTTCGACTTCTTCGGGGAATATTTTTTCTCCGCCTGAATTGATACAGGCACTACCTCGACCCAATAGCGTTAAAGTGCCGTCCGCTTCCACCGTACACCAGTCTCCCGGAATAGAATAGCGCACGCCATTGATCGTTGGAAATGTAGACGCCGTTTTTTCAGGATCTTTATAGTAACCCAAAGGTATAGGGCCCGGCCTTGCGATAAACCCTCGAACACCGCTGCCGGGAATCACCTCTGCAAAATCCTCATCGAACACTTTGCAGTCTGGCCCCACCACAAATTGTGCGACCTCCGTTTTTTCACCGGCAGTAGTCATTGAAGAGCCAAATCCCACGGCTTCAGAAGATCCAAAGGTATCCAGCAACAGCATCCTATTATTGTGAGCTAGCAAACCGTCTTTTACCTCGGGACTCCACATGACTCCGGAAGACACCATTAACTGTAACGAGCTAATATCCCAGCGTTTTGGATGCAGGTCTAGAGCGTTGAGCATGGGCTTGGCGAAGGCATCGCCGACAATAATAAGACTGGTCACGGAATTCGCTTGAACCGTATCCCACAGCTCTTCGACATCCAAACCTTGCTGGGTTAGCGTGAGTAAACAACCACCCCCGGCGAGCGCCGACATCGAAGTTAACAATCCAGTACCGTGCATTAATGGACAGGCAACCAATTGCCTATATCGGCCATCATAGGCGCGTAAATTATCGGCATGCTGCTGCGGTGAATCCGGGGAAACGCCCGCATTACAAGGCGCCGCAGCACCAGCACCCAAAGCCAACCAGATATCTTCACTGCGCCACATCACGGCTTTTGGCATGCCGGTAGTGCCTCCGGTGTAAATGAAAAGAAGGTCGTCACTAGAACGCTCTATAGCCAGAGCCTGTCCCGCTCCGGTACAAACCATTTTCTCATAGGATGAGCCCATTGCGAGCCAACGCATTGCGGGGAATTTAGGTTTGAGCGATTGGATGTGGTCTATAAAATCAGTACTGTAGACTACAGCAACAGCATCGGAGTTTTCGAGAATATAGCGCAGTTCCTCGTCACGATAGCGATAGTTCACGTTAACGGGCACTAGGCGCGCTTTAAAACAGGCGACTAGTATTTCCACATACTCAGGACAATTGCGCATATAAATAGCGATTTTGTCGCCCGTTTTTGCGCCCTGCTCGAGAAAACCGGCGGCAAGGTTATTGCTTCGGGTACTGAGTTCACCCCAACTGACGGTTCTATCCCCGTGAATGACAGCCGGAAAGTCTGGCCGAAGCGATTCGGCACAGCTGTCAAATAAGTCACCATAGTTCCAAACCACCCGCGCTAGCCTCCCTCACAAATTTAAGGTGGCTAGCGTACTACCCGCAGATAGGCGCTGTCACCTTTGTCCACCAATCCATGTATTTCTGTACCGTTATTGCTGTAATACAAATTGAGCAAAAATCGCGCAATAGACTCCGTAATCTCCTGCCCGGGAATGAGCACGGGAATACCCGGTGGATAGGGTACGACCAAATCGGCACTTATCGCACCCACTACGGCCTCGTTTAGACCCTGCTGATCACCGACCAGCGAGACTTCTCTTGCGGGGCCAAAATAGGCATCGCGTGGCAGCGCATGAAAGGCACTCAGCTGAGGCAACGAGGGCACCGAACGCGGCCCGATCCCTGAGGCTGAAGTGCGCTTGGCTGCCAGCTTTTGCAAAGCACTGAGCA
Source organism: Halioglobus sp. (assembly GCA_047626655.1). Classification (GTDB taxonomy): domain Bacteria; phylum Pseudomonadota; class Gammaproteobacteria; order Pseudomonadales; family Halieaceae; genus JBALVT01. The sequence goes on along the minus strand of JBLHSI010000209.1, from coordinate 1,528 downwards.
GGCGTAACACTTTGCTCTCCGTTGACCCCAGTGTTACCAACACGGTCAAAGTGTTGTGTGTCACCTTTTCCACCTGAATGCCGTAGGTATCAAACAGTTCCAATTGTACTTGCCGCGCCGTCATACCAGATTCTGTAACATCGACACTGAGCTTACTGGGATCGAGCCTGACTTGGTCGGCTGATAGTTCATCTGGCAGCATGTCAGCAAGTTCCAACACACGAAACGCGCCAGTCTTATTGATGCCATCGCGCAATCGAGTGGCAATATCAATACACCGTGAGAGTTGCAAAAAGCCCTCCATGCTCATTTGTTTGCGTGCCACATCCAAGCTCGCAATCATCGCGTACTGTGGGCTAGTCGAGGTATGCATGTTCAGGTTTTCTCTGAACCTATGATCGTCAAACTCCGGATCACATACGTGAATCATACTTGCTTGTGAAAATGCGGAGAGCATCTTATGGGTACTTTGCGTGACATAGTCAGCACCGCAGTCCAAGGCGTTGGGGCGCAATTCGGGATGAAAACGGCCGTGGGCGTACCACGCCTCGTCGATCAAAACTTTAATATTGTGTGCGTGCGCATAATCGATAATGGGTTTGAGATCATAGTAAAACCCATCGTAAGTACAGGATGTTAGTACCAGCAGTCCAGCATCGGGGTTGTTATCAATGGCTTGAAAAATACGTATTTTGGGCACCGGTCCATAGAAACCATACTCGGCCTTGAGAGAAGCCTCGAGATAGACCGGCGTCACGCCAGATAAAATAGCCGCATGGTGAATAGATTTATGACAGGCCTGATCGACAATCATTTTACCGCCGGCACCCAGCAGATGCTGAATAATGACCTTGTTGGCGGTTGACGTGCCATTAGTCACAAAAAAGGTGTGAGTGGCACCAAAGGCAGCGGCAGCCAGATCCTGAGCTTCCTCAATAACGCTGTGTGGCTCAAGCAAAGAATCAAGCACTTGCACAGACACAGACAGGTCGGTGTTAAAAATATGCTCGCCCATCATGTTATAGAAATCGGATACCCACGGACTGTCGCGCAAACTGTCGCCACCCGAATGGCCGGGCGTATGCCATGCATCTTTTGCGCTGTAAACGTAATCGCGTAGCGTATCGGCAAAAGGAGTACTGGCGCGATGCGCTATCGCCGTTTGAACTTGGCGAAACAAGTGACTAAAATTTTCGTCCGATCTATCCAGTAATTCCACATCCAGCTCGGGCAGATCCGCTCCCTGTTCTACAGCGAGAAACAAATCCAGTTCTGCTCGCGCGCCTTTTAAATCAGTGACTAACCGATCGACTTCGTCGGTCGTTACAGCGTCAATTATCACTGCCTGCAGTAAGCCGTCGGCATGGGCCATCGCCATAGCCTGGGAGGCTCCACTGACAGGAAAAAATCGAAACTTTGCCGCGCTGGCGCCATCGGGGTCGCCCTGACTGCATTCCTCGAGGGCCACAATCCAACGATCACTAAGTGCAGCACTGCCACTAACGACGGCAACATGAACAACTAATTC
>JBLHSI010000208.1:0-5025 GCA_047626655.1 Halioglobus sp. | reverse complement strand
GTGGCGGGTGTCTATTTCGACGGCTCTCTGGCAAGCGCCTATAGGGTGTGTCTCTGGTCGAGGTTGGCCAATCGGGTATTAATGCCTCTGGGTCGATTCGATGTTACCGATGCCGACTCACTCTATCAGGCATTACAGACCATTAAGTGGGATGACTGCTTGTCTGTGCGCGAGAGCTTCGCCGTGGATTTTTCTGGCCAGAGCCAAGAAATTCGCAACACGCAGTTTGGTGCTCAGAAGAGTAAGGACGCGATTGTTGACTGGTTTAAAGAGGCCTGCGGTGATCGACCGTCGGTGCAGAAACGCGATCCCAATGTGCGTATCAATGTGCGTTTGTCGAAAGATAAGATAATAGTGGCATTGGACTTCTCCGGCGGCAGTCTCCATCGTCGAGGTTATCGGCAGCGTGGGGGCGAGGCTCCTTTGAAGGAAAACTTGGCGGCCGCTATTTTGCTGAGGGCCGATTGGCCGGGAATAGCGGCACGGGGTGGGGCGCTCATCGACCCCATGTGTGGCTCGGCGACGCTGTTGCTGGAGGCTGCAATGATGTCTGCAGATATTGCTCCTGCGCTGGCTAGGGAGCAATTCGGTTTCGAGCATTGGAAAGGTCACAACCCCGCACAATGGGCTGCTATTGTGCAGGACGCCACTGCGAGAGCTGCGCGAGGCCGAGAAGCACAGTTGCCAGAAATTCGCGGTTACGATGCCGACCCAGAGGTTATTCGTAAGGCGCAGGAGAATATCGCCAGTATCGGCTTGGAAAAGGTGGTGAGGGTAAGTTGCCGGTCCTTGGCAGACTTGCAGAAGCCCAGCCATATGCCGCTGCCACTGGGTCTGCTTGTTTGTAACCCTCCTTACGGCGAGCGTCTGGGCGAGAAGGAAAGCCTGGCTTACCTGTATCGCCAGCTGGGAGAGGCAATGCTGCGCGAGTTCGCCGGATGGCAGGCCGCGGTTTTTACCGCTGACATCGCGCTGGGTAAAGCCACCGGCTTGCGCAGCTATAAACGGTATGCATTGTTCAATGGCGCGCTACCGTCTAGTTTGCTGCTATTTGATCTTGAGAATAATCAAATTCGGGGTGCGGCGGTCAGCGAGGATGGTACTGTTGAATCTGGCGCGGTTTTATCTGCGGGCGCTGAAATGTTTGCCAATCGAATTCGCAAGAACAAAAAACGCCTCTCACGATGGGTCAAGCGGGAGAATATAGAGTGCTATCGTCTATATGATGCCGACATGCCCGAGTACGCAGTAGCGGTTGATGTCTACGCCGATAAATTGCATGTGGCCGAGTATAGAGCCCCGAAAGACGTAGACCCAGAGGCGGCGGCAAAGCGGCTTGGGGAAATAGAGGCGGCGCTGCCGATAGCAATGGCGATCTCCCCGGAAAATATCAGCTACAAAACCCGTCAACGACAGCGCGGTTTGTCGCAATATGAAAAAGAAGATGATCGTGGGGAGCTTCTGAGTATGGTGGAGGGTAATGCCAAATTGCTGGTTAATCTTCACGATTACCTCGATACGGGCTTGTTCCTTGATCACAGGCCACTGCGCATGAGAATCGCTCGGGAGTCAAAAGGCCGGGATTTTCTCAACTTGTTCTCTTACACAGGTGCCGCTACGGTGCAGGCGGCGTTGGGTGGAGCGCTTACAACGACCAGCGTTGATCTGTCGAATACGTACCTATCATGGCTGCGTAAAAACCTAGCCCATAACGGGCTGGGAGAGACAGAGAATATACGTGTTAAGGCCGACTGTATTCAGTGGTTATCTGAGGCTGGGCGCAACTATGATTTAATTTTGCTAGATCCCCCGTCATTTTCGAACTCCAAAAGTATGGAGGATAGTTTTGATATTCAAAGAGACCACGCTGCATTGCTCAGCAGTGCCATGGACACGCTGCGCTTAGATGGAGTGCTGTACTTTTCCAATAATCGCCGTGGCTTTAAGTTGGAAGAGGGGGTTGTCGAACAGTATCAGTGCGAGGACATTAGCCGAGAGACGCTAGACCCTGATTTTGAGCGCAACCCGAATATCCACAGCTGCTGGCGCATCACACATCGAGGCAGTAGCGACAGTTAGAGAAGCGGGCTTACGCGCGCTGTTTACCGGTTGCACGCGTCAGAAGTCCGGAGACCAGAGAGGTTTGTTGAGCTTGCAGGTTAGCATGCGCAAACGTCGCTGTCAGAATGTTATTCACATCTATAATTGGCTATCTGTGCTGTGAGGCGATATTTTTTATTCTTGTTAAATTAGATTAACAAAATCACCTAACATATTAATATATATAATTAATATGTAATTTGTGTTCGATCATTCGCACCGGCAAGCCAATGTGATGTTGCTTTTTTTGTATAAGTAGGGACAAGCTATCCCCAGAGATATCCACAGGATTGTCTGGCTGTAAAGGGTCTAAATATGGGTGCTTTTAGCGGTATGACAGGGCGGGTCGCGTGTGTTCCAATACAGGTTCAAATTCCCTGTTTCACCGGCCCTTTATGAAATCGCTTCTCGTTGTTTATCACAGTCAAAGCGGTGCCTGTGCGAGCCTGGCAAAGGCTGTCAGTCTGGGCGCTTATGCTGAAACGTCTTGTGAAACCAAAGTGCTTAGGGCATGCGACGCCAGTGTGGAGGATCTCGCACTCGCCGATGGCCTATTGCTCGTTGCCGCGGAAAACTCGGGTGCTCTGGCTGGCGGAATGAAAGATTTTCTCGATCGAACATTCTACCCTGCGATTGAGAAAAATTTGATCTTGCCGTATGCCTTACTAATTAGTGCCGGTAACGATGGCCGGGGCGCAGCGGCTCAAGCGCAAAGAATTCTATCGGGTTATCCTTTTCCCGCTGCGACTGAGGCCCTAATATTACGTGGGCAGGTGACACAATCACATCGTGTAGCCAGCGAAGAATTGGGTTTGGCGTTTGCCACAGGGCTGGTCATGGGTATTTTTTGAGCGAATGGACAAATTATGAGTGAAAACACAATTGAGCCTATCCCCAATGGATTTGAGTTGTTGCCTCCTGGGCTGGGATTTACTGACGCCATCCATCCGTGCTTTCGGCGTATGGAAGAGGGGGGCGTTACCATGGGTCTGCGGGTAGAAAAACATCACTGCAACATGATGGGTATCTGCCATGGCGGTGTACTTATGACCCTGGCCGATATCACGGCCGCCTCAGGCGTGAACATCGTTAGAGGCAAGAAGGCAGGCAGCCCCACTATCAATCTCAGTCTCGACTTTATTTCAGCCGGCCGCTTGGGCCAGTGGTTGCAGGCAGATATTACCAGTACTACGGTTAAGCGCCGCTTTGGTTTTTGTAGTGGGCTAATTAGCAATAGTGAGGCTGTGGTCGCGCGTTTCAGCGGAACCTTCTATCTGCCGGACCATGCGGGTGTGTGGAAAGTTGAGAAGAGAACGGATGGTATCCTGGCTGGCGATTGAACTATTGGTTCACCAGGCATTGTATGAATGACTGGGCGGCGCGAGAAAGGCTCCGGTCGCGGTGATAGACCAGCCCTAGATCTCTCGCTATTGCTATATCCTCAACGTCTACGGCCATCAATGTCGAGTCTTTCATCGTACGCGGCAGTACCGTCCACCCCAAGCCCACGGATGTCATCATTCGTATGGTTTCCAGATAATTAGTGGCTAGCGACACGTGCAGTTCCAAGCCGTGTTGGTCAAACAATCGCTTCACAATTTGCCCTGTGTAGGTGTTAAGGCCGGGTAAAATGGCTGGCATTTTACTGAGTTGCTGTAAGTTCAGCGGTATGTCAGTGGATAAAGTGTGGTCGGCTGACACCAAAAACTCCAAGGGATCGTGCCATAACTGCTGGGTAATAATGGTGGGGTCTGCGTTGGGTGCAAGTGTTACCACAGCCAATTCTACTTTGCCTTGGGCAATCAGTTCATAGGCCTGCTCGGAGTCCATGAATTCGATGTCTATCTGTACCGCGCCATAGAGTTTATTGAACCGACTTAGTATCGGCGGCAGCCTGTGCAGGCCTATGTGGTGGCTGGTAGCCAAGCGCAGTCGTCCTGACACTTCTCCAGCAAGGTCTCTTACCGATTGTTCAGCGGCCTGCATCTCTTGCTCTACTCGTTTAGCGTGCGGCAACAACGCACGGCCCGCTTCGGTCAAGCTCACGCTTCTGCCAATTCGGTCGAATAGCGAGGTATCGAGTTGTTGTTCTAGCAGGGCTACTCGCTTGCTGACCGCGGGCTGCGTGATGTGAAGTTGTTCGGCGGCTTGAGAGAATGAGGTTGTCTCTGCTACCAAAATAAAAGCTTTGAGCTGCAGTGTGTCCACTTGGTATTCCTTTTGGGAATGGAATCTATGAAAATAATAAATTGGAGTTATTCGATCGTCAACCCTAAAATGACCTTTGATTGATATAGTGGAGAAAAATTATGGTCGGCAAGACGCTTTATGACAAATTATGGCAGAACCATTTGGTTGAGCAGCGCGAGGATGGCACAGCGCTGATCTACATTGATCTGCAACTGATTCACGAGGTGACTTCGCCACAAGCTTTCGAGGGGATGCGTATTGCAGGCCGCCAACCCTGGAGAAAAGACGCTAATTTGGCGGTGCCCGATCACAACGTCCCCACGGTCCGAAAAGAGCGTCTAGCGGGCATCGCAGGGATCAAGGATGTAGTATCCAGGCTTCAGGTTCAGACACTGGACGATAACTGCAACGACTTTGGCATCACGCAATTTTCAATCAATGATCCCAGGCAAGGTATTGTTCACGTTGTTGGTCCAGAGCAGGGGGCGACATTGCCGGGTATGACCCTGGTTTGCGGCGATTCCCACACCTCAACACATGGCGCTCTGGGGGCTTTGGCCCACGGCATAGGAACCTCAGAAGTTGAGCATGTAATGGCTACTCAGTGTCTCATTCAGAAGAAGATGAAAAATATGCTGGTTCGTGTCGATGGCCGCTTACAGCGGGGCGTAACACCAAAAGACGTCATTCTTGCGATCATTGGTAAAATTGGCACGGCCGGCGGAACAGGTTACG
>JBLHSI010000207.1:0-5029 GCA_047626655.1 Halioglobus sp. | reverse complement strand
GGACAGTTGATACACTGTCTTATCCCGTGGAGTATCTCGGTTGAATCTGGTTAGTTGATGCAATGAAGTCTTTTCTTCCCCTTATCCAATCCGAGTGGCGTCTGCTGCTGTTCGGCTTCGCTATGGCTTTTGGTTCCAGTTTGGGCCAAACCTATTTTATTGGCCTGTTCAGCGGTGAAATTCGGCTGGATCTGGGTCTTAGCCACGGAGCCTTCGGCGGTGTCTATTCTGCGGCCACGTTGACAAGCGCGGTACTCCTCCTGTGGACCGGTTCTCTTATCGATCGCGTCGAGCTGCGCCGCTTTGCCTATGTTGTCACCGTCGGTCTCGCCTTGGCTTGCGTGCTGATGTCGGGAAGCAATGGCATCGCCATGTTATTTTTGGCGATATTGGGATTGCGACACCTCGGCCAAGGGCTTATGAGTATGGCCGGTACTACCACTATCGTGAGGTATCTCGATCATCAGCGCGGTAAGGCAAATGCAATTAGTGGTATCGGCTACTCTCTTTCAGAGGCTGTATTGCCCACTCTGGTGATCGCTACGTTGAGTGTAATGACATGGCGTACCTCCTGGATCTTCTGGGGCGCACTGCTCTTGCTGTGTATGCCCGCACTCACTTCGATCCTCCTGCGTGGACATGGGCAGCGGCACAGCGATTACCTTTTAGGCATCGCTAATTCGTCGCACCAAACCCTTGGGGGCGGTCGTAAACAATGGACCCGGTCAGAGGTGATACGCGACACTCCGTTTTACCTGTTTCTGCCGGCGTTAATTGCGCAGCCATTATTGTTTACTGGTTTTATGTTTCATCAAGTGCATCTGGTCGATGCCAAGGGCTGGGATTTCACTGCATGGGGCAGTCTGTATATTGCCTACGCAGTGGTTTCCACTATCTGTAAACTCGTGGCGGGCTTACTGGTAGACCGCTTCGGTGCAATGCGTTTGGTGCCGTCCATGTGTTTACCGTTTGGCCTGGGTTTGGCTGCATTGGCTATGTCGGACAGCTTTGTCATCGCTGGACTTTTCATGTGCCTGATGGGCGTTTCGGTGGGTGTCTATTCAACACTTGCCTCACCTTTTTTTGCGGAAATGTACGGCACTCTGCATCTGGGCTCGATAAAATCACTCACCACATCGGTGATGGTATTCGCCACCGCAATCGCGCCGGTGGCTATGGGTTGGTTGATAGACCGCGGTGTGTCGATCGAAGCGATGGCGCTAGGCGGAGCGGTCTACACGATACTGGCAAGCGGCTGCGCGCTTATGGGCATGCGTGTGCGCTCGTTGAGGACTCAAGCCCTTGAGACTGTTCATTAGTGACTATGCTAGGTTGTTACAAAAATAAAGATAAGCGTAGCGAGGTTTTTACATGCCATTTATGTGGCCTAATCTTCGCGCTATCGTCCACCTCAATCTCATATGGAGTCGCTAGTGTTTAGCCGAGGTATTGGTACAGGGGGTGGTGACCAGCTCCGATTAGTCCGATGTCAGTTGCCCGCACTTTTGACGTTGCTGCTACTTTGCCTAACCGCCTGCAGCGGTCAGGCGCAAAAAAAAATTGCAGCGGAAGCTGGATTCGCATCTTTTCAGGTTCAGGGCGACGGATTTTACCATCAGGTTTATACGAAGGAGGGTAGAGGTAACATCGTTCACTTTTATATAGAGGGGGACGGTCGTCCCTGGCTGAGTCCCGGGCGTATATCGCTGGACCCCACGTCGCGACAACCTCTTATGTTGAGATTGATGACATTGGATGAAGCTCCCGCAGTTTATTTGGGGCGGCCCTGTTATATGGGTGTAGTGGATGATCGCTGTAATCCCTTGTGGTGGACCAGCAATCGCTATGCTTCAAGCGTTGTGCAAAGCCTGAGCGCTGTGATTGATCAGTTTTTGGGTAACGGACAGGGCATAGCACTGTTTGGGCACAGCGGCGGCGGTGCGCTGGCGATGTTGCTGGCGGGTAGGCGCAGTGATATTAAAACGGTAGTCACCATAGCGGGTAATCTGGATGTTCAGGCCTGGACGGAGCAGCACGGCTACAGTGCCCTTTCCGGTTCCTTAAATCCTGCTAACCAGGTACCTTTGGCACCACACATTCGCCAATATCATCTGGTGGGGTCTGAGGACCATAATGTCTCGACCAATATGATACGCCCGGTTATCTTGCAGCAAGTGGACGCGACTTTGACAGTGGTTGAGGGTTACGACCACAGTTGTTGCTGGAATGAATTGTGGCCAGAAATTCTCGCGAGCGTTACCGACTAGATTTTAGGTACGAGGAAAAATTCTCCAGACTCATGGCCCGCAAATCGAATAGGTGAGTATTCGGGGATTTGGTCGAAACCGATCTGCGCTGCGGCATACGCTACCTTGGCGGCAACTTGTTTATGCAGGCGTTGACCTTCTAATACATCCGAATTACTTTCTAGTACTTCCAGTAGTGCTTTGCTGAATACCGAATGCTGTCCACCACCTGAATCGAGAACAGGTTCCAGACCGCCCGACGTCATGACCATCCTCGCCCGTTTTGCGGTCATTGTGCGCACCCAGTTGAGACGCTCCTGCTGGGTCTTTCCCGCCATTAGACGCGGTGTCGCAGAGCGTGTCAGCGAGCCCGAATAGCAGGAATCGGAGATTACCAAGATCTGCTTTGCGGCGATCACGTTGAGCATGTCAGTGATAGATATATTGGAGATCCAATTGGCGGTATTATCTTCTTCCGCATCGACCGGAAGCCAGTGTCCGCGCATATTCACCTCGTCCAACACTCCGTGACCGGCATAGAAAATCAGCAGGTTGTCAGCACTGGTTAGCTTGCCGCGCATTTCGTTCAGTGCGGATAAAATTTGGTAGCGGTTGGCGTTGAGCAGCAAGGTGGTATCCACATCGTAGCGGCGCTGCAAGACCTCAACCATCTTTTCCGCATCGTTGACCGCTGTTTTGAGATCGGTTAACGCCTGGTAATTATTGTTGCCGATGACCAGTGCGTAATATTTTCCGAACTTGATATTTCGGTAGACTGCTAGGGCAGATTCCACGGGAGATTCAACGGCGGGCAGAACTTTTTGGGTCGTCTCATAGGCAAAACTAAAGTTAACAGCGGAACGCTTGCCCTGATTGTCTACCGCGACAATGGAAACCGGATTCTCGGGGCCCGCCATTATCACGTTACTCGCAAAGACACCCTGTGGGTTAGTTTGCGTGACGGTATCGTTAATCATTAGCGACAGCACACCGGCGGGTGCAGTTAATCTGCCGATTATCTGTCTGGAGGCAACGTTGGAGCGCAAGGTCAGCGGGGTATCTCCTCGCGTTAGTGGCAAAATGGGCTCTATCATGGTGACTTCGGGTCCAGCCATTATCCCTTCGGCCGATGCCATTTGCGTGGTCTTGTCTACGCCCTCTTGAGCCCGAGCGGCCTCTAACTCGACCACTTTGTCCTGAAGCTCTCTAATTCGGCTTGTTCTCACCGCTATTTCTTCGCGGCGCTGAAGTAATTCTCCCTCCAGTGTGGTGAGCGCTTTCTCCCTTTGCTGCAGTTCCTGTTCCAGCTTTTGATTCTCAGAGCTGGCTGCAATGTCCTGTTCTAGTAACTGCGCTCCCAGCAGGTCGACTTCGGCCTGCTTGGCTTGCGAGCTGGAGAGTGTCTGTTGAATGGTATTATGTTTCTCGGCTACTTCACGCTGCTGGTATGCCAACGTCTGCTGAGTGTCCGAAAGTTGAAGCCTGGTTGTTGATAGTAAAGCGTCCAGCTCCGCTACTTCTCGTTCACGTTCGGCGAGTGTCATGCGCACATCAGCGAGCTCATGCGCGGTTCTTGGGTCTGGTTTGACCACAATGCGTGGGGGCTCAATGGTGGGAGAAGATTGCGCCTGTTGGGCGGATTCGGCGAGTACAGTATGTGCATGATCAAGTTCTGATCGCAGCTGTGTTGATGCTGTCCGCAATTGAGCCAGTTCCTGTTCCAGCTTGCCGATCAGTTCTGAATTAGCCTCTGTGTCGCCAGATGAGGGAACCGACGAAGGCGTTAGGTCTATTGCCGCGTCAACGCCAGACGCCTTGCGGTACCAGTCCAGTGCTTTTCTAGGGTTGCGTTCTACACCCATGCCCATTTCATATAAGTAGCCCAGATTAATCTGGGCTCTAGTGAAGTCTTGTTCAGCAGCTTTTGCGTACCAATAGGCGGCGACTTCATAATCGGGCGATAAGCCAAGGCCTTTTTCGTAGATTTCGCCCACGTTGGTCATAGATTCCGCATCACCCTCTTTGGCCTTGGGCAACCAGACCTTGAGAGCTGTTCGATAATCGGCTCTGTCATAGGCGACATGCTCGCCGCCTCGAATGCCGCAGTCTACTGCGCTGGTTCGGATAGCCCGCCTGGCGGTGACATAGGTCATTCGCGAGCCCAGCTTGCGTACTTGCCCGGGTAGTAGGCAATCGACCACCAGAAAGTCATTGGCATTTTCAATCGCGGCGTGGCTAAAGCTCGAGCCGCCAATTTGTAACGCCAATAAAATTCCGGTGGCAGCGATCGCCGGTAAGCTAATGTGACGAACTAGTACAGATGGCATGAATGTATTCCTTCTCAAGTAGACTCTCCGTGCCATCTTGTTGCCCTACAAGCCGCTTTAGAATTCCATCCGCAGGCCGACGGTAAATACGTGACTGCTGACTTCATCCAAGCCAAGTGCAGTATCGTAGTTGAAGAAAACCTGGTTGCCTTCCTTGAGAACAAAGTTGGCTCCCAGGCTCAGCAGGTAATAATCTTCATCACCGGGGTCAGTGGTAAATCTCAAGATATTATCAGCATCGGTTTTGTTGGGATCAAAAACATAACTAGCATTGATCTCGCGTTCCTCATCGTCAAATTCATGGTGCCAGGCGATGCTGGCAAAGGGCACGACAACACCAAAATCAGTACTAAAGTTAAAAGCAGCTTGTGCGGAAACAATTGACTGTAAAGACTCGACTTCCTGGTCACCCAGTTCCATTGCCAGTTCCGAACCGCTTTCTGAGTAGCCGTTAAT
>JBLHSI010000206.1:0-5044 GCA_047626655.1 Halioglobus sp. | reverse complement strand
ACAAGGTTGCCTACTTTATTACCCGTTGGAAAAATGTACTGATGCAACAGTATGTTTATAAGCGATGTATGCAGTTTCCGGCGGCTGCAAAAGAACGAATTATCAACATGGTGCGCGACGAAATGGGCCCCGAATACGACGTCGATACGCATTTCACGCCGTCTTACAATCCCTGGGACCAACGTCTGTGTCTTGTGCCTGACAGTGATCTATTCGAATCGCTGAAGTCTGGATCTGCCTCGATAGTGACTGACCACATCGACCGTTTCACCGAAACCGGTATTTTACTTAAATCTGGCGAGACCTTAGAGGCAGATTTGATCGTGACAGCCACGGGTCTGCAACTGCAATTTCTAAGTGATGTGCAGTTCACCGTCGACGGCAAATCAATGAAGTCTAGTGAGGCGCTCGTGTACAAGGGAATGATGCTCAGTGATGTGCCCAATATGGCTTTATCTATGGGCTATACCAATGCTTCCTGGACGCTAAAGTGTGACCTGACGTGTGATTATATTTGCCGCATGCTCAATTATATGGATGGAAATAACTACCAAAAATGCACGCCGCGCAACGCCAACATGAATATGGAAAGAGAACCTTACCTGGGACTGGCCTCTGGTTACGTTGCCCGTGCCGCCGGACAACTTCCCGGGCAGGGTTTGCATCCGCCCTGGAGGCTACATCAAAATTATCTAAAAGATATCTTCATGCTCAGGCATGGCAAGCTCAAAGATGAAGCGATGGAGTTTTCACCCTAGAGTGCACACTCACTACCCCTGAGATTTTTTCTGTATTCGATATATGGGATAGCCAACCGCCAGTAATATCAGGCCATAGCTTGCAATGAGCAAACCCGACCCGACGATGGCAAATAGGGTAAATGCAAGCGCGCCAATGGCGATCACCAACTGACGAATGTTGGCACTACCACCCGCACCAACATCTCGCCTTTGCAACACTAACTCTGCCAGTGAAGACATCGCATAGGGCAGCAAAGTGGTCAGCGTTGAAAGCACAATTAGCATTTCGAAGGCTGCCAGCAACCCTTTGGTGTAGTTCATCACGATCAGCACTGATGCTATACACGCTGCCACTGTAAGAGAAAAAGCCGGCGACCCCGCTTTGGTGAGCTTCGCAAAGCGGGCGGGAAAAAGCTTATCTACCGCTATCGCCCTGGACAACATACCGCTGGCGAGAACATTACCGTTCAACGCTCCCACTATCGAGACAATTGCCCCTAGGGCCACTAGTGCGCCTCCCCAAGCACCAAATAATAGGGTGGCTGCGTCTGCGAACGGTGACGAAGACTGGGCCAATTCGGCCGCTGGTATTAGCGCCATCACACCTAGAGTTGCCGCAATATAAAAGGCCATGGCCGTTAAGGTACCGGCAATGAGGGCGCGAGGAATGGTCTTTTTTGGGTCTATCACTTCATCCGCCGCTATCGTTACATTCTCGACGCCCACAAACGCCCACATCGTGAGAATAACCAAGCCCGAAATTAGTAAAGGAACCGATTCGTTCTTGGGGTTATTAGCTGGAATAGAAGCAACGTCGCCCAGCATCACACCACCACCTGCTATGAGAAACAGTGGCAGTAATTTGAGCACCGTAGTGACCAATTGAAATATACCCGCAGACTTGGTGCTAGAAATATTGAGCGCGGTGACTATCCAGATTAGCGCGAGGGAGGTTAGTGCTCCGTACACCGGCGTTTCCATCAACTGCGGAATAAAAAAGCTGAGATATGCCACGGCGGCAATACCACCTACCGCAGTGGCAGAACAGTAAGACACCCAGTGTCCCCAACCTACAAAGAAGCTGGGTAAATCGCCAAAGGCCATATGAGTATATGCGTAAGGGCCGCCGAGCTTGGGATTTCGCGAAGCCAAATTACCTAGCATAAAAGCGATTAATAGCGTCCCCAGACCAGAGAAAATCCAACCTAAAGTACTCAGGCTACCGTAAGGTGCAAGCACAACGGGAAGTAAGAATATCCCATTGCCGATCATGCTCCCCACTACCAATGCCCATGATCGCCAAAAACCAAAGCTTCTTTGCGCCACTGAATCACCCGACTTTTTAGTATTGTTTATCGTAGTCTATGAATTCATAGTAGGGTATCTAAAAGAATATGTCAGATATAATAGCTGACTCGAAGAGTGACACTGTCCACTCGACAAGGACTCACAACGTCGAGTATGTTTCTCAGCTCTTGCTTAGATTAATCACAGCAGCTGTGGGCTTGGGTAACCACTTTACAATAGTGGCTTTGAGCTCGGCGAGCGATATCGGCTTGCTCAGGCAGTCATCCATGCCCACTTCAAGGCAATTCTCTATCGTGCCGGAGATAGCGTTGGCAGACAGCGCCACAATGGGTAGACGTACACCCCCCGACCCTGCCTCCGACGAGCGAATCGCCTTGGTCAGTGCATATCCGTCCAGCACTGGCATTTGCAGGTCGCTCAGTAGCAGAGCGTAGTCACCGGACTTTAAGAGCGATAACGCTTCTTCGCCATTATTGACAATGGTAGAAGCATAACCAATCGCTTCGAGCTGCGACGTGATCACTATTTGATTAACCGTGTTGTCCTCGGCCACAAGGATCAGCTGACAACTCAGCCTCGCCTCCTCTTTAGTGGGTGGTGCTAGATATTCTAATGTGTCCGACGCGCCTATTTCCAATATCGGCGTAATGCGCTCGCCCAATGCTGTATTAGACGGAAAAGCGTCCAATATGACACGAACGACAAATACACTTCCCATACCAAGGGTGCTGGTCACGCTGATATTTCCGGCCATTGCCGTTATCAGTTGGTGCGAGATGTTTAACCCCAGCCCAGTGCCCCCGTATTGCGCGTCTGTGGAGCGGTCGCCCTGTGTAAAAGCGACGAACAACCCTTTCACGGTACTCTCGGACATACCAATACCGTTGTCACACACCCGAAACTCCACTGTATAGTGATCTTTGTCGTCGTCAACTACAGAGGCGAGCACTTCCACATTGCCCTGGTATTCCTGCTGACTGCAAAACTTGACCGCGTTATTGATCAGGTTGATCAGCACCTGGCGCAGCCGTTGTTCATCGCCAAGAACCAACTCGGGAAGGTTCGGGTCGGAAATTAGCTTGAGCTCCACACCTAACTTGGCCGTCATATTCTCAAGTAACGCACCGACGCCATTCACCATCGTCGAGATATTCATTGGCTCCCGAACGATCTCCATCTTGCCTGCCTCGATCTTGGAAAAATCGAGGATGTTATTGATGATAACCAATAGCGAAAGCGACGATTCGTGGATCACATCGATCATTCCGATCTGATCGGCTGTCATGGGGGTCCGCTGCAGTAATTCCAGCATGCTAATCACGCCGTTCATCGGGGTGCGGATCTCATGGCTCATGATAGCGAGAAAATCCGACTTGGCGCGACTGCTCTCTTCCGCTGTCGCCTGAGCCTTAGTCAGTTCGGCAATGTTTTCTAGTCGCTCCGTAATATCGCGCAAAATACACGTATACTGACTTATTCCATCTATGTTCGTGTCGCTCACCGCAATGTCGAGCTGAACGCTGTTCCCGTTTTTGTCGCGGCCCTCTAGTGTTGTGCCAACTCCAATAACAATGACCTCGCCCTCCGCCCCCCTGCGAGCCAGATAGCCGGCTCGTTCGTTGCTGTAGAGTTCCGGAACTAGCATAGAAATATTCTGGCCGATGGTAAGGCCGGACTCGTAGCCAAAAATTTGTTCACCGGCAGGATTGCAAGAAATAATCATGCCGGATGCATCGACAGCGATTACCCCATCGATAATACTGTCGAGAATGCTGCGGTGCAGTATTTCGGCAGATTGCCGTCTTGACGATTGTATTTTTTCCTCTACCTGGGCACTCAACAGGGCATCCTGCATCCGCGCTATATTGCTGGCGAGGGTACCAAGCTCGTCGTTGCTACTAGACACAACTGCAGTACCCAGCTCTCCCTCGGCGATTGCGCTTGCTACTACCGTGAGGCGTCTCAGACCATCAGCAATCGAGCCGGCGATATGAAATCCAACGATGAGACTGATTAGGGTACCGATCGCCAGCAGCACGATAAGGAGGGTTCGGGCGTAAGCCGTTTTTTCATCAGTTGTCATCCTGACGTTGTCGAGGTCTTCCTCTACCTTCTCCACGAGTAGAACAAGGCTGATCGCCGCCTGGTTCGCACTATCTTCCGCCCCAGTCTTACTCATGGCTATAGCTGCGTTTGCGTCCTCGGAGGTGGCCAGTTCGGATATATGCGTGAGCAACACAAGGTAACGATCGTAATCTGCCCGAAACCTGTCGACGTGCCTTTTTCCGTCTTTGTCGATCAGATCGCGTAATTGGCCTGACCGCTGCTGAACCATCCCGCTAGCGCTTTTGATAACACCCAAATACTGCTCTCGCTCTTCTTTGCTTGTTGAAAGCAGCACACCCTTTTCCGCCACCCGCATCTCCTCCAGGTTGCGATGCATGCGAGCGGCGAGCTTGACCTTCTCCACCTGCTCTACGACGACGCGATTTAGATCGAAGTTGACCCTCTCCAGAGAGTTGATTGCGTAACCGACAGAGATCGCCTGAATCAGCACCGCTAGTATCACGGCGCTCAGTATCTTAAGCTTGATGGAACTATGGGCAAACGTATTCACGCAGTCACCTTTAGCCTGGCAGCTTGTTTAGTTACTTATTACAAGGTAAGCAACTCACTATCTTTTTACGTGCAAATTTTACACGGATAAATAACCGCGTAAGTGATAGGTTGTAGCCACGATACGATCATTTTAAAATATGTCAATAACAAGATTCAGACAAGCTTTTGTGGGCCCGGTATCTCTTCATACGTTGTGCTAATCACAATAGGGCAAGCCCATATAAATCATCTCAGCTAGCCGAGGAACATAATGTACAAAGGTGAATATCAATTAGTCGGCTCTGAAATGAGCTTTTTCACGCGAAAACTCGAGGCTCAGTTACGTTTCCAGGGCATTGAGTGGCGCTGGCAGTTCAAAACCGAAGAGCGCAAGGCAG
>JBLHSI010000205.1:0-5047 GCA_047626655.1 Halioglobus sp. | reverse complement strand
CCCTACTGGCAGAGAAAGCAGAGGAGTTAATTACCGGCAGGCCGGTCGATGGACTGGAGGGCCTAAGCGCCGCCATCGTGGCGGTTCCTCGAGGCATTATTCGCGAAATAATGAAATTAATGTACTACATTCCACTGTTCCTGCTGGTATTAGTGCTGAGCTTCATCCCTCCCGTTAACGCAGCCGCCCCGGTCCTGTGGTTTCTATTGGGTGCCTGGATGATGAGCCTGCAGTTTCTGGACTACCCTATGGATAACCATCAACTGCGATTTGCCGACGTTAAGGAGGCGGCGAGCAGTATACGCATGACCAGCATGGGGTTTGGCGGCGCAGTGGCCCTGTGCGCCAGCATACCGGTCATCAATTTCTTTGTTATTCCCGCAGCCGTCGTTGGCGCCACACTACTGTGGTGCGAGGAGCTTAAAGCCTAAAGCGCTGGCTAATCCAACAACTCTTTAGGGGGATAGGTGCACTCTAGCTTTGCACCCAGCAGCTTCTCAATATCGGGCAGTAAAAATGCCTCGTCTTCATCGGCAAAGCTAATAGATGTGCCGGTGGCACCCGCCCGTCCAGTCCGCCCAATACGGTGAACATAGTCTTCAGGATCTTCAGGCAAATTGTAATTAACCACGTGACTAACGCCATCAACATGAATGCCACGTCCGGCCACGTCAGTAGCGACCAATACTTTAATTTCGCCGTTTTTGAACATTTCCAATGTGCGAGTTCGTTTGTTTTGGGGAACCTCACCAGAGAGAATACCGGCCGAAATGCCAGACTTTCGCAGGCGTTCATGCAGCTTACGCACTTGATCCCGACGATTGGCAAATACGATAACGCTATTGGCGTCTTCACTGCGCAGCAGGTTATTCAGCACGCGATAGCGTTGCGCACTACTCACCAAAAACACCTTTTGATCGACCGAATCGGTAGCCACATGCTCGGGCTCAATATCTACCGATACGGGCTCAAAAGTCCATTGCTTAGAAAGGTTGATGATATCTTCGGTAAACGTCGCGGAAAACAGTAGTGTTTGCCTATTTTCTTTGGGTGGAGTTGCCCTAACAATACGCTTCACCTGAGGAATAAAGCCCATGTCCAGCATGCGATCACCCTCGTCTAACACTAGCACCTCAATATGATCCAAGTACAAATCTCTACGGCTCATGAAATCGAGCAAGCGACCCGGTGTTGCGACCACTAGATCTACAACTTCGTTATGCAGTTGATTGAGTTGCTTTTGGTAATCCATACCGCCAATTAGCGTGACGACATTGAGACCCGCATATTTAGTCAAATCGGTCGCATCGGCTGCGATTTGCATCACCAATTCTCTTGTTGGGGCAATCACCAAGGCACGTGGTTCACCCACGAAGCGCTCCCCTTCAATAGGATGACAGAGCATATCGTTGAAAATGGTGATTAGAAAAGCCGCCGTCTTACCCGTGCCGGTTTGCGCTTTACCAATCGCATCGTGGCCCTGCAGGGTATGCGGCAAAACAGCCGCCTGTATCGGCGAACAATATTTAAAGCCCAAATCGGCGATGCCATGCATTAATTCTTCGCGCAGGCCTATGTCATGAAAACGAGTCTCGCCTTCCATGGGATCAACCTGAAAATCATCGACCGACCAAGCTGCCTCGGGTGATTTTGGCGTGTTTTTTTGACCACGCCTGTTGCCTCCTCTGCCCTCGGAGTGCTTGCCGTCCTTGTGCCCAGCTGAACTATTGCTCAAGATATTTTCCCGCGACTGATTAAAAAACGCGCTAGTCTACCATTTTGGTTAGATAAATACTCAAATTCTTGCGGGGAAGACCTTACTCAAGTAGTAATCAAGGCTCACATAGCGACCACCGCCAGTAAACAATAGGCCCAGAAGCATCAGAAAATAGGTAACGCCAAACTCAATGCCGTTGTTGAGAATCACAAAATTGCCTTTTCCAGTGAGCCAGCTGTAGTTACCGTGCTCCTGCAATAATTCTCTAGCGGCACCCAAACGGACGGCAACATCTTCAGCACCAGAATCGGCAATAGCAGCCCAGCCATTGTCCCAATGCACAGCAAAAATGGCGACCACCATAGTGGCCATCAATGGTATCGATATCCATCGAGTAGCCAAGCCCACCAACAACAGAAGCGCGCCTATGGCCTCGGTATAGGCTGCAAGATGAGCCAAAACTGCCGGAAATGGCAGACCCAGGCCCCAATCCGGATTACCGAACCATTCAATTGTATTATCCATCCCAGCGATTTTTTGCGAACCGGCCATCCAAAACACCGGCACCAGATAGAGTCTCATTGCAAGCGGTGCCAGGCCGTCCAAGTGTCTCATTCGCGAAAATATCGCGGTGTGTAAACTGTAGTACCAACCCGCTATTGCCTGCATGCCTTAATTCCCTATTATGCTCATGATTGCGATTTCGACAACAGCACGGGGCAAAAGGTTTCATGTGCTGTAAAAATTACCCTAAACAACCATTCGACGCCGCCCGGTGACACCCCCCGACAACACGTCATCCAGTCCCCAGTTATCTATCGTTAGAGCCTACAAGCTAGAGGCCGCAGCGCTACTCAAACTCACTTGGCCAATGCTCATCACACAGCTCGCGCAGAGCAGCAGTCGTCACTTTGAGGCGACAGACTGACAATCTGGACAATCGGGACGCACTGGCAAAACCAAGTTTTGAAACTGCATACTAGCCAAATCGACGACCAATAGTTTTCCCACTAAACTGTCGCCAAAATTCGACAGTACTTTAATGGCTTCCATCGCCAATAATGAGCCAAACATACCCACCAATGGGGCTAACACGCCGCTTTCACTGCAACTTAAGGCCGTATCGGAACCCGTTTTCGGATAAAGACACCGATAGCAGGGCCCGCCAACCGCTGGATAAAATACTGCGATTTGCCCTTCGCTACGCACCGCCGCGGCCGATACCAGCGGAATTTTTGCGGCAATACACGCTCTATTTAGACCATAGCGTATGGCGTAGTTATCACTCCCATCTACAACCAGATCTACCCCTGATAGCAAACCGGATAAATCACTCTCCTGCAGCGTTTTAGCAACGACCTCGATGCGAACTTCGCTATTCAGATCGCGGATAGTATCTGCTGCCGATTGTGCTTTATAGTCGCCAATATTAGCCTCACCATGCGCTATCTGGCGCTGCAGATTACTCAGCTCTACCACATCGCCATCGGCCAATACTAAACTGCCTACACCAGCCGCTGCTAAATACACTGCCGCCGGGCAACCCAGCCCCCCCAGGCCTACCACCAAAACGGTTGCTGCCTGCAACTTTTCTTGCCCGGCAATATCGAAATCGGTCATTAGAATCTGGCGGGAGTAGCGCTCAAGCTGCTTATCACTGAGCATTCCAGCACCCCCCACTGACTCGTTCTTGTCCGGCTAAATCGCAGCGCGATTCAATTTGCATAAAACCGCGCTGCGCGAGCAACTCACGCACTCGCCCACCCTGCTGATAGCCGTGCTCTAGTAGCAGGTAAGACCCGCTACTGATATGTGCTGGTGCACCCTCTATCAACGTCATTAAATCGGCAAAGCCAGCGTCTTGCGCTTGTAACGCTGATGTTGGTTCAAACCGCAAATCGCCCTGCGACAAATGAACGTCACCGGGTTCAATATAGGGAGGATTGCTGATCAGTAAACCGAAGTGCTCATTTGGCACAGCGTCATACCAATTTGACTGAACAAACTGCACGGACTCCAGTTGCAGTTCTATGGCATTGCGCCGGGCCACGTCTAAAGCGGGCTCACTCGCGTCCACGCCGACAATACGCCAATTTGGCTTCTCACTCGCCAGAGCAAGCGCTATAGCGCCGCAGCCAGTGCCCAAATCGAGTACTTTCGCGGCGGGTGACAAGTCCAACTCTAACGCCCACTCCACTAGCATTTCGGTCTCAGGTCTAGGGATCAGAGTATGTTGATTAACCTGTAGATTAAGCGTCCAAAAACCTCGCCTGCCGATTAGATAGGCAACTGGGCAGCCCTTTTTTCTCGCGTCCATAAGACGGGAAAACTCAGTAATCGTGACGACATCCAATTCGGCATCTGGCCAGGTATATAGCCAACTTCGAGGTTTGTCGAGGCAGTGTCCCAGAAAAATTTCGGCGTCCCGCCTGCTCTCATCACCTGCGATAGCAGCGTCAGTTAAGAGCTGGGCCACAGTCGACATCAAACGTCAGCCAGAGCCGCCAACTGATCTGCTTGATATTCCTGTCGCAGGGGATCTACCACCGCGCCTAATTCTCCCTCCATGACCTCAGCCAACTTGTAGAGAGTGAGGTTAATACGGTGGTCGGTAACTCTGCCCTGCGGGTAATTATAGGTGCGAATACGATCGGAGCGATCACCCGTACCCACCAAATTTCGCCGCTCTTCTGCCTGTTCTGCTGCCTGCTTGTCTTGTACGCTGGTGAGCAATTTGGCTTGCAGCAACGACATCGCTCTAGCCCGGTTTTTATGTTGCGATCGCTCATCCTGACACTCAACCACAATGCCTGTGGGTAAATGCGTCAGGCGCACTGCCGAGTCGGTTTTGTTGACGTGCTGACCGCCCGCGCCAGATGCACGGTAGGTGTCCACACGCAGATCGCCTTTGTTGATATCAATAGCCTCAACACCTTCGGCCTCAGCCATAATGGCTACCGTACAGGCGGAAGTATGCACCCGACCCTGAGACTCAGTCTCTGGCACTCGTTGAACCCTGTGGGCGCCAGATTCAAACTTTAGGTGAGCGTAGACATCGCGCCCTTCTATCCGCGTAATGATCTCTTTGAACCCGCCGTGATCGCCCGCCCTTTCAGACATGACTTCCAACTTCCAACCTTGGCGCTCACCGTAACGCGAGTACATCCGAAATAGATCACCCGAAAAAATGGCGGCTTCGTCACCACCAGTTCCGGCTCGAATTTCTAAAAATACATTGTGGGAGTCGCGCGAGTCTTTCGGAAGAAGCAATGTTTGAATCTCCACCTCCAGCTCGTCAAGACGGCGCTCGCCCAGATCGACTTCTTCTTT
>JBLHSI010000204.1:0-5057 GCA_047626655.1 Halioglobus sp. | reverse complement strand
CCATCGGGGTAATAATAATGCGTATCTACTACGTCATAGGTCATTCCACCACGGCGCAATTTTAGAACGGCGAGACCTATAGAAATGGCCATAAAAAACGGCGTTAACAGCATGCCTATCTTTGGCACGACAATATAGCGCGGGTGGTATATTGCCAAACCATTGCGATACTCCTGTGCATGCACATCAACGTAACGTGAATACTCAGGGAATGCTGTGCTCTTGAATGGAAACCATGGCACAGGTGCCACGACCGTGGCCGTCACATCGCCATCAGAGATCAGATGGCGCAAGCGCGTCTCGACGAAAATACCGTGCCTCGCCTCGACGTTGTTCGGATAGAGACTGGTGATAACCAACAGTTCAGTCATTGCCATAAACGCAGCGGACTAGCGACTCCATTTTAGATAGGCTGCTGTGCATCACTAGAGGTTAAGACCTAGCTGTCGCGTACTGGATTCAAACATTAGTAGAGCCCAAATAAGGGCGCTGTGCTCACGTTGTCCTGACACATGTTGCCGCGCTATTGTGCTCAGCTCGTTTTTATCAAACAATCCCATATCGGCTAGTCCGCCCTCAACCAGAGTCTCAGTAATTCTCGATTTAAGCGGTCCGCGAAACCATTTAGCCAAAGGAACGCCGAAACCCATTTTGTCACGATACAATATGTCTTTAGACAAATAGGGCTTTAAGGACTTTTTGAAAATGGCCTTACCCTCTTGTTTTTCAAGCTTTAGCTCTGGAGGCAAACCGGAAGCCCACTCGACAAATTTGTGGTCCAGTAACGGCACTCTAACCTCCAGCGAGTTCGCCATACTAGCGCGATCTACTTTGGTGAGTATATCGCCAGGCAGATAGGTTTTCATGTCGATATACTGAATTAATGACAGTGGATCTTTAGCAGGGCAGCGGGCAGCGTGATGGCGAAAGTTCTCGAGTGCCTCATAGCCCTGCAGATCTTGTTTGAATTGCTCGCTGAACAAACTTCGCCTTTGCAAAGACGTAGATACCGATACCGTCTGCATGTAGGCTTCGAGTGAGTCCAATGAAAGCGCTTGTAACGTGCTTTTTGCGCGCAGTACGCGGGGCGCCCAATCCATCTTCGGGTAGATTTTACCCGCCAGGCCAAATACGGTTGAACGCAAGCCGAGCGGCAACATCGCACGAAACTTCTCTTCGTTCATATGCCACCTATGGCGTCGATAGCCAGCAAACAATTCGTCTCCTCCATCTCCAGACAGCGCGACTACCACGCCTTTTCTAGCAGCTTGGCACACGCGATACGTGGGAATAGCCGAACTGTCGGCGAAGGGCTCATCATACATCGCGGCCAAGGAGTCCAGCAGTGCAAAGTCGTCACTGTCGACCATGCTAACCTGGTGATTGGTTTTGTACTGTTCGGCTACCTGCTGCGCATATTGGGTCTCATCAAACTGGTTGACGTCAAAGCCGATAGAGCAGGTATTTACCGGTTCCTTCTGCAAGCCAGACATAAGCGCCACCACTGCACTGGAATCAACGCCGCCCGACAAAAAAGCTCCCAGAGGGACATCGGCCACCATTCGAATATCGACTGACTCCGTCAAGCGCCCAATCAGCTCTCGCTCCAGTGCTTCGGTCCCGCGTCCACGCTCAATATCAAAAGGTACATCCCAATACTGTTTGGGTTGCGTGCCAAACTTACCCTTTTTCAAAGTGAGGGTGTGACCTGGTGGTAGTTTGTAAACACCCTGCAGAATTGTTTTCGGATCGGGGATATAGCCAAGAGCAAAATAGTCTTCAACAGCTTCGTTACATAATTTTCGTTGTAGTTTTGGATGCGCGAGTAACGCTTTTAGTTCTGACCCAAACAGCAGCGTACCGTCGCCTAATTCGCTGTAATACAGTGGTTTTATGCCAAGTCGGTCGCGGGCCAAAAAAAGACTCTGGCGGCGTCGATCAAACAGGGCGAAAGCAAACATTCCCCTAAACTTCTCGACACAGGCCTCGCCCCATTCCTGCCAAGCATAGAGAACTACTTCAGTATCGCAGCGGGTGCGGAAGCGATAGCCCTTCGCTCTGAGTTCCTCGGCCAATTCTTGGAAATTGTATATCTCGCCATTATAGACCAGACACAAATCGCCATTTTCACTTAGCATAGGCTGCTGCCCAGACGACAAATCAATAATAGATAAACGCCTATGAGCAAGGGCAACGCCGGGAGCAAGATGAAGACCAGCCTCATCGGGGCCACGGTGGAACTGAGATTGATTCATCGCATGCAGAATATTTCTATCGAGCTCCGATTGTCCCTTAAGATCAAATATTCCGGCTATACCGCACATACTCTAACTACCTCGCCAACAATTCATCATAGACTGTAAAATACTCTTCGACCGCCCTACTCCAATCAAATTTATTCTCGATGGTTTTTCGCGCATTGCGACCCATTGAGTCACGCATATCAGGCGCATCCACTAACGCTTGCATGGCTTGGCTCAAGTCTTCAATATCACCCACCGACACCAATAAGCCCGTCACCTGAGACACAACCAACTCAGAATTTCCGCCCACATTCGTTGCAATCACGGGCAAGCCGGAAGCCATTGCTTCCAGTACGGTATTTGATAGACCTTCGCCCAGAGACGGCAACAAAAAAATATCCATCGACTGCAACAGTTCTGGGATATCGTTTCGGTCGCCCGCCAGCCAAACATAATCAGATAGATCCAATTTTGACACCTGCTTTTGCAGTACTGCACGCTCTGGGCCGTCACCTACCAATATTACTCGCACGGTGTTTTTGAGCTCAGCTCGGCGATTAAACAACAAACTCAGTGCCGCGATTATGCTGCTTTGATCTTTAACTGGGGCAAGACGACCCACGGTACCCAACACAATGGCCGGTCTATCAGGCAAAAATGCTGGGGGAAACAGCTCACGATTGAAATTTCTTCGACACTCGAATTTTGAAAAATCTACGCCATTGTAAATTTGCGCAATTTTCGATTCTTTAATGCCGATCGACTCGTTGAGCCATATGGCTAAATCTTTACTGACCGCGACATAGCGCTGCACAATCGGTCTAAACATCTTCCTCAGCAACCGATACTTCCAATTAAGGCCCTCGAGATCACCAATATCGCGACCATGCTCGCCGTGTACACGTTTTACACCCGGCAGAAAAAACGCGACAAATTGTGACTCTAATGCCGCCAGGTTTCGGCTATGCACTACTGCTGGGCGCAGCTTCAACAATGTACACCAAAGTCGCCAATAGACACTCAGATCTTGACCAGCTTTTTTATGGAGTTCAAAAATTTCCACATCGGGCGCTGTAATACGTTGCGCAAACTCGCCAGAGTGGGACAGACAGACAATAGCGTGCCTATATCTGCCAACAGGCGACCGATTGATGAGGTTGACCAGACCATTTTCTAAACCGCCTGTTCCCAACGAATAAATAATATGAACTACTAGAGGAAGCGATTGCTCATTCATCGCCTACACCTTTTGTCGTTCGGTCCAAAGCAGCTTCAATAGTATCGAGATGAACAGAAACAAAATCGTGCAAAATCTTATCGCTATCCACACCCTCACGCATTTCAACTGCAAGATAAATTCTTGCTGAATCTTGCCGACCAAACCGCAGTTTCTCGGCCACTTCAGCTATTTTTGCAGTATATGGGCTGGCCGTATAATACTCGCCTATTCGATACCAGCCCCATATGCGCAGTGTTTGAGTGGCAGTGGCCAAAACAACCGCATCTATTTGCAGTTCTTGCGACCCCATGGTCACCAACAGTTTACTGTTTGATGTTATACGCGGCTCTTTCGCTGTATCGCTAAATCGATTACCACTGGCGACTAATTCTTCGCCTTGGCGTTGCTGTAAATGCTGCTGGAGGTACAAGGTAACGCTCGAAGCTCCACGCTGATAACCTTGTATCAACTGCTGATCCGCCGCCGTGTCGAGAGGAATCCACTCCCAGTTATTGATATTAGTATCTGACCAGCCGGGCTCGGCCGCGGGCCCTACTAACGGAAGGCCTATATCGGGTGACGGTGCCCGCTCTAGTAACAGTGCCAATCCAGGCCAAACGGCAGCGAGCAATAGCGCAACCCAAAAAACTCGCAAACGCCCTCCTATTAACTGCGGTTGCTCTATTTTAACGGGCTCTTGAGGTAAGGCCTTATCTCGACTGAAGGAACCAATCCAAAACAATAAAAACATAACAACGCCAAAAAATAGCCATCCGTACACCAAGTGGTCAACACCGGTGGCGAGCTGCATATTGCTAAAATGCCCCAGCATAACGATGCCATAGGCACGTACAATATTCGCCAATACAGGGACTATTAGAGAAGCGGCAACAAACAATAGCCGCTTGCGCAAACTGTTGTAACTTAAATAGGCATAGAGCAGGCCTAATGTAAATGAGGCAATCAGATAACGAACGCCGCTGCACGCAGCAACAACCGACCAGTTACCTGAAGGCAACGCAAAGTATAGACCCTCTCTATACACAGGAATGCCGGTGAGCTCAATCAGCCAAACGGTAGACGTTGCCGTCAACTCCATCATCGGCGGCACTAGTCCTTCACCCATGGGGACTGCCAGGAACAAAAAGCCCAAGGGAAAGGCCATGCGAGCGGCAGCCTCATGCCCCACAATTGACCAGGTCCCAACCACCAAGATTGACACCAAGGCGAACTGCTGCACCACTTGTACATCGACCAAGCTGGCTAGCAACCACAAAGATCCCAGTGGAATAATTAACAACAAAGGTATAGGCGTCTCACGATAAACCACCGACTGCAGAGCAGCCCGCTGGTCCCACACCAGCCACAGGGCAATCGGCAATATCAAAAACCCATGGGCAAATGTATCAGAGCGCATCCAGATAGAGACCATTGACCACGCTGTCTCGGCATAGAAAGCGAGAGACACAACAAAGAAAATCGCAACATATTGACTCACTTGTCTAGCCGACATCGGCTGCAACTCCTTGTGAACGCTCTAGCGTTGCACGGTCGTCCAGTTTGAGCAGAGACACTACCGCCGGCAGACTTTCATC
>JBLHSI010000203.1:0-5111 GCA_047626655.1 Halioglobus sp. | reverse complement strand
AGCTATTCCCGCAATTCTTGATGAGTGGCGTCCCCTAGGGGGTTCGAACCCCTGTTACCGCCGTGAAAGGGCAGTGTCCTAGGCCACTAGACGAAGGGGACGCAGAGACTCAGTCAAGAGGCGCGCAGTTTAGGTAGAGTACGGGGCTAGGTCAAGCCCCTCAGCCGCTTTTTCCAACAATTTTTACAGCGACTTCATAAGCTTAGCGCGAGCGGCCTCAAAGTCTAAGACTTCACCCCGTTTCTCGGCGTGTTCTCGCAGCGTATCCAGCTGCTGAAACTGCACTATTTCTTGGTCTGCCATGAGGTGTAAACAATCCCCACCGAAAAACCACAGCAGCTCCCGGGGGTAGGTGGGCGCAAAGTCTGGGTAGGTAGCAAACAGCCTGGATACCAGTATTGGCGCCTGCTCATACAAATTACTTTCGCCCGTTGCTGCGCTGCAGAAACCGAGCGCAAGTTCCCGCAGTGGATCATCATCTGGGAGCTCCTGCGTTCGAGTCTTAAGCGTAAGGGCAAAATCTTTAAACTGAGCCCGGCAGTGCTGCATGTATTGCTCGTCGTTCATAATTGCGTTCGTCTAACATCTGGATTGCGGTTACAATGTCGCGCTTCACGCAGCGACAAACATTTAAGGTGACTATGATAGCAGCACTGACTATCGAAAATCTCTCTAAGACCTATGGCGATGGCTTTGAAGCGCTCAAAGGGATTAGTCTAACCGTTGAGCAGGGCGATTTCTTTGCCTTGCTGGGGCCCAATGGAGCCGGTAAGTCGACCACTATCGGTATTATTTGTTCATTGGTTGCGAAATCGGCTGGCAAGGTTGCGGTTTTTGATAACGATATTGACGTCGATTTCCCGGCGGCTAAAAAGCACATTGGTATTGTTCCGCAAGAATTCAATTTTAACCAATTTGAGAAAGCGAAGGACATTCTGGTTTCTCAGGCTGGTTACTACGGGCTGCCGGCAAAAATCGCTAGGCAGCGCACGGAAAAATATTTAAAAGCGCTTGGCCTTTGGGAAAAACGCGACATCCCATCTCGTATGCTCTCTGGCGGTATGAAGCGCAGGTTGATGATTGCGCGGGCTCTTGTTCATGAGCCTAGGCTGCTGATTTTGGATGAACCCACCGCAGGTGTAGATATAGAAATGCGTCGCTCGATGTATGACTTCTTGAAGGAAATCAATGAGCAGGGAACTACTATCATCCTTACAACGCATTATTTGGAAGAGGCGGAAGCGCTGTGCAGGAATATAGCCATTATAAATCATGGCCTCATTGTAGAAAATACTTCGATGCGATCATTGCTGCGGCAGTTGAACAAGGAAGTCTTTATTTTAGATAGTACTTCCGCGTTACCCGACATAGTTGATCTACCTGGCTATGTAACGAGACGAGTAGACGAGCACACCCTTGAAATAGAAGTCGAAAAAGGACAGGATATTAACGGCGTGTTTATCGAGTTGGATAAAATATCGGTGTCGATAAATAGTATGCGTAACCGGGCAAATCGATTGGAAGAGATGTTTGTCAATCTAGTGGAGGGTGCGGCATGAATGCTGCAGAGCAGTACATCGCCTTTGTGACGATTTTGGTGAAAGAAATCAGGCGCTACACCCGTATTTGGACTCAAACCTTGCTGCCTTCCGCCATTACAATGTCTTTGTACTTTGTAATTTTCGGTACACTCATTGGTTCCAGAATTGGCGAAATGGGCGGCTTTACCTATATGGAGTTTGTTGTCCCAGGGCTCATTATGATGGCCATCGTGACCAACTCCTATTCCAACGTGGTGTCGTCTTTTTATGGCTCAAAATTTAGTCACGCAGTAGAGGAGTTGCTAGTGTCTCCTACACCCAATTACGTGATCCTAATGGGGTACGTGCTGGGTGGCGTCAGTCGTGGGTTGTTGGTAGCAGTAGTGGTAACACTGGTGTCTATGTTTTTCACAGACTTAACGATTCACAGCTATTTTGTCGTAGTGGCAAGTGTGCTGCTGACTTCAACGCTGTTTGCCTTGGCAGGTTTTATCAATGCGGTCTATGCCAACAGCTTTGATGATATTTCCATCGTGCCTACGTTCGTCTTAACGCCTTTAATTTATCTGGGTGGGGTGTTTTACTCAATGGACTTGTTGCCCGAATTTTGGGCCAATGTTTCTAAGTTGAACCCCTTGGTTTATGTGGTCAATACCTTCCGTTACGGTGTGCTGGGTGTCTCGGATATCAATTTAACATTCGCCTTTGGCATGATTATTCTGTTTACCGTTATCGCTTTTGCTTTCAGCATGCACTTGTTGAATAGCGGTAAGCGTCTGCGTCAGTAGTCATACTCCGTGGACTCTAAACCTGAATTACTGCTGGGCCAGTCAACACCTGTTGTTAACATCTATTCTCCGCAACTGCTGTATCCTATCGATCGCGGTGAGGCACGCAGTACACTCGGACTTTCCGCGGTATTGCCCTTCGTCGGCGTCGATGTTTGGCATGCCTACGAAATGTCATGGTTAGATGGTTCGGGTAAGCCCGTATGCCGAGTAGGGCGCTTCGACATTCCGGCAGACTCAGCAAACCTCGTCGAATCCAAGTCTTTTAAGTTGTACTTAAACTCCTTGAACAGTAAAAGATTTGCATCTGACCAAGCTGCAATGACGTGCATAGTGAATGATATCGGTAGTGTGGCCGGTACATCGGTGACTTTGCAGCTATTCGACGTTGATGCCCCCCAACTTGCGGGCGCCGCTCTAGCAGGGCTTTGTCTGGACGGTTTGAACGTTGCGATTGACGATGCTCCGCCCTCCAAAGCACTGCTAGAAGTGAGTGAGCAAAGAACAGAAAGTAAGCTCTTCAGTCATTTGCTGCGCTCTTTGTGCCCGGTGACAGGACAGCCCGACTGGGCGACGGTTTGGATACACTACAAAGGAAGAGCGATTGAACATCGCTCGTTGCTGCGCTATATCATCGCCTATAGAGAACATCAGGAATTTCATGAGCAATGCGTAGAGCGGATGTTTCAGGATCTACTGCAGTCCAGTGATGCAGACTTTTTGAATATTCAGGCGTTTTATACACGCCGGGGTGGTTTGGATATCAGCCCTTTTAGAAGCACGAGTGAGAGTGCTCGCCCTCAGGCGAGACTGAATAGACAGTAAGGAGTGCCAGCATATGAGAAAACCACATCATCATGGGCTGCAGACTCTGGGCAATGGCAGCTATGCCTGGTTGGCACCCTACGGATCTTGGGGTTGGAGTAACGCCGGATTAGTGGTCGATGGGGAAGAGTCGCTCTTAGTCGATACACTCTATGATTTAAAGCTGACCCGGGAGATGCTAGATGCGATGGCGAGAGCCGAACCGTTGGCGGCTGCTTCTTTCAATACCCTGGTCAATACCCATGCCAATGGTGATCACTGCCACGGCAATGAGCTGGTTCATGGCGCCGAGATTATCGCGTCAAAGGCGTCGGCCGCCGAAATGCAGGACCTGCCGCCGGAGGCGATGGCAGCGCTAATGGATGCTACCTCAGAAATGGGCCATGTGGGGCAGTACTTTCGTCACTGTTTTGGGGCATTTCAATTTCAGGGCATCAAACACACGCCGCCTACGCGCACCTTTGAAAGTGAAATGAACGTACAGGTCGGCGATAAAACAGTACAGCTATTGGAGGTAGGCCCAGCGCACACTAAAGGTGACGTCCTGGCTTACTGTGCAGCAGACAAAACGGTTTTTACCGGTGATATTTTGTTTATCGAAGGCACGCCCATTATGTGGGAGGGCCCCGTCGCTAATTGGATAAAGGCCTGCGAACTGATTCAGGCTATGGATGTTGAGACGATAGTCCCCGGCCACGGTCCTATGACGGACAAGGCCGGTGTCGGCAAGGTGAAAGAATACCTCGAATACGTGCGCGACCAGGCCAGACTTCGCTTTGATCACGGCATGGATGCTTTTGAGGCCGCAAAGGACATAGAGCTTAGCGAGTATTCCAGTTGGAGTGATGCGGAGCGTATTGCGGTGAATGTGGACAGCCTGTATCGCGAATTCAACAACGATAAGACGGCAACAGATATTTCAGAGCTATTTGCTCGCATGGCTCATATTGCTGGATTTCGTGCTTAAAATAAATGCTGAGCGCCGCGTCAGGCACTGGAATCTGGCAGGCACTATGGTATGATGCGCGCCCTCAAGGTGAGGTGGCCGAGTGGCCGAAGGCGCACGCCTGGAAAGCGTGTAACGGGTAACCGTTCGAGAGTTCGAATCTCTCCCTCACCGCCAAATTTTCTATGTAAAAAAAATCCCCTCGATCTTGATACGCATCAAAACCCTATCTAATTGCGATAGCAGCGATTTTTTCGGTATGTAAAAATCCCTGACAACCTGCACGCCCAGGCTGTCCAATTTCAGAAGGTGCAGGCGTCATCTAGCATCATCTTACCGGGGCAGCCACCCCTAGCCCATCTTAAGCGGCCCCATATAGTCCATTTTGCCTACTGGAGCGCCCAGCATGCGCAGAATGCTGAAGGTAGTGGTAGCGTGGAAATAGAAATTGGGCAGTGAGACCGAGAGTAGGAAATTGAGATTAGAAAAGGGGATTTCGTTTTTCCCCAACTTAAAGACCATCGACTTATCACTTAAGGCGTCGACCTCGGCAATGTTTTGCCGACTTAGCTCATCTCTTGCATTTTGAACAACCGCCTGTAGGCTCGCGTAGTCCATGTCGAGTTCGAACGACGGTGGGCTGAAACTACCTTGCTGCATAGCTTGTAGCGCCCCCCAGGAATGATGAGCAACCGATACGATTTGGAAATGCAGCGGCATCATATCCTCATGGAACCGAGTCATTACCATTTCTTGAGGATCAAGCCGTGATTCAGCGGCAAAGCTTGCTCCTTTATCGAGCACACCCGACACGCCCTCCAGAACTTGTAAGTAGCTTGCGACGCTTGCTTGGTAAAATGAGATAGACATAGTAGTTCCTCGAGTCACCCGTGGGTGTTTGGCGAATATTTCACCATAGAGCTTAAGTTGTGGCAGACACGATAGAGTATTTTAATTGCCGAAACCATAGCCGGTCGCTCAGTGGCGGTAGAAATTTTCTCGCTAGAAAGA
>JBLHSI010000202.1:0-5134 GCA_047626655.1 Halioglobus sp. | reverse complement strand
CCTCCAGTTCCTACTGACAAGCTTTCGCTGGTCGACCAGAGTATGTACGACACACTTGAACATGTGCAGAAGTCACTCAGTTTTGCACGAAATCACGATTCACTAACGCGCCTTATTAATGTCGACACGTTTCTACTGCAGATAGGGAGGGCTCTAAGGCACGCTCAGATTAAGATGTCACAACACGCGGTTTTACACCTCAATATCGACAAGTTCACGTTGGTCAATGAGGTCTATGATCGAGAAAATGGTGATATCGTATTATTGGAATTCGCTAAGTTACTGGCGCAACTACACGGTAAAAAATCATCCTCTACCCGCGTTAAAAATGACGAGTTTGCCATTTTGTTACTCGACATGTCGGTAGCCCAGGCTGTCCAATACGCCGAGAAAATCCGCCAGGACATTGAAACTAGTATCATCGATATCGAAGACGAGAAAGTGACATTTACCGTGTCTATTGGTGTTGCACCAATACGTGATTACAGCCCCAGCGTCGATAACATTATGAAGTTCGCAAGTTCAGCTGCCGCGCTCGCTAAAGACCGCGGGCGCAATCAAGTTGTTGAGTTCGAACAGGATCAATCTGAAATAGACAGCTACCGTATAGAACAGCAAGCGGCCAGAACAAAAATAGAACACACATTAGAAACCAATCGATTCGTATTGCGCGCTCAGCCTATTGTGCAGTCGACGGTCGATGGCAGCGCACCACAAACTCAGCACTATGAGATATTACTGGGGCTGAGCAATAAGGACGGCACAATATCCTCTCCGCAGGAATTTATCGAGTCTGCTGAAAATTACGGCTACATGGGCCTGGTAGATCGCTGGGTCGTCAAAGAAGCCTTCAGTTGGATCAATCACCTGATGGACCGTCAAAAAGTTGTGCCTAGTTTGTCGATAAACCTGTCGGGAAGTAGCATAACCGACGATAGTTTTTTGGATTATTTACTCGAACAAATTTCCGAATTTGGTGTGGGTACCAGCAAGCTCTGCTTTGAGATTACCGAAACCGGAACGATTTCCAACTTGATCAAAGCCGCCGACTTTGTCAGGTCATTTAGAAATCTCGGCTGTAAGTTCTCGATTGACGATTTCGGTACGGGACTGGCCAGCCATAACTATTTGCGCGAACTGCCTGTGGATTATGTCAAGATAGACGGTACATTCATCACCGAGATCGACAATAATCGAAATGACTATGCGATGACCCGTTCGATCAATGATCTTGCCCACTTTTTGGGTCAGAAAACAATTGCTGAATCAGTTGAGAACGGCGACATCATTAAGAAACTTAATGAGATAGGTGTCGATTACCTGCAGGGCTGGGGCGTCGGGAAACCTAAGCTATTAGAAGAAATTGCCTCGGGTCTGCCCAACATCGCTAAGTAATGAACATCCATCCTGCTTTCTTCTTTCTAGCGACGCCAGGAGATAGCCTGTGATCAGCGTCGAACTAGAGAGCCTAATTGGCCTCATTTACGAAGGTGCACTTGAAACGCAGCCTTGGCAAAGTGCGTTGCCTGCGCTGCGTGAAGCACTGGATGCACAAGTTGCTTCATTGATTCTACGCCCGCCCACTGACGGCGACAAAGGTGTCATCTTGAACAGCCTGCGACCGCGCTCGAGCCGCGATGCTGAAGAGCGGGCCAAGCCCGACGATTGGCAGCTGACCATCTATAGGGAAGAGTTTTTTGCCCTTGATCCTTTTCTAAACTTGCCACCAGGGCAGGTCATTAGTCTGGAAGACATTTTACCCGATGAAGAATTAAAGGCCTCCGACTACTATTTGCATTATTTAGAGCCTATAGGTCTATTTCGTATTTTAGGCGTAGATACGCTTGAACCGGGAGGCATGCTAGCCCGCCTGCGCTTCTCTCGACGTGCAGGGGAACCCCGATTCAGTGAGGATGACAGGGAAATTCTGAAAGTTATCGCACCGCACCTACAAAGAGCCATTCAAATTTATGCCAAGCTCAACAGAACCACTTCAGAAAGAGATTTATTTGCCGGAGCGGTCGATCAACTCTCGGTCGCCACAATTATTCTCGACGAACAGGCTCAGGTAGCCAATACAAATGCTATTGCTGAAGCCATGCTATCCGAGGGCGATGGTATCAGTCTTCAGAGCAAGCGTTTACAGATTAGCGGGCGAGACACAAACAACCGCTTACAGAGTGCTCTCACAGCGGTCATAAAAGCGCAAAAAAACCCGGAAACATCGGTGGTGCGAGCATTTAGCGTACCGCGA
Source organism: Halioglobus sp. (assembly GCA_047626655.1). Classification (GTDB taxonomy): domain Bacteria; phylum Pseudomonadota; class Gammaproteobacteria; order Pseudomonadales; family Halieaceae; genus JBALVT01. The sequence goes on along the minus strand of JBLHSI010000202.1, from coordinate 2,880 downwards.
TCCGGGAGCCGATCAAATTTGGGATTAGTCATTCGTCCCATTCCAAGCTCCCACTGGAGCGGCGGTCAGTCCAGCCCCTGTGCCGCTGTATTCATCAGCGATCCCGACTTGCAAGACGGCGCATCGCAGCAAGCCCTGGGCGAGTTATTGGGGTTGACTCCAGCCGAGGCAAACTTAGCTATACTGCTTGCTCGCGGTCACAGCTTAGCTCAAGTATCTGAATTACAGAGCATTTCACAACACACTGCCAGAGCACAACTTAAGTCTATCTTTTCAAAAACCGGGGCCTCGCGCCAAGCCGAGCTGGTTAGGTTAGTGCTAAAAAGTGTGGCTACATTAGCCTAATAGATTGGCCCGATCTAAAACACCGATTGAATAATCATACGCAGCGCCAATAAGGTGAGCAGCACCTTAAACCACAGTTGAAAGTTCTTTTCTGGCATATAGGCACGAATTTTTGTCCCCACCCAAGAGCCCATAATCACCGCTACGCTCATCGCTAGAATTAACACAATCCATTGACCAAAGGCAAAGCCCAGTAATGCAAATGCAGTAATTCTCAAGCCATGATTAAGACTCATATAGACTGCCGTGTTGACCACTAACCAATCTCTTTCGGCACTTCGGTGCATCAACACGGCAGCACCTAAGGGGCCAGTTGCGCCCGCAATCATGCCCAGCCCTGTTTGATAAAAGCCCAATAGAGCGAGCGACAACCGACCCTTTCCGGATGGCTGTGGAAGTTTAAACCAGGTTATACCCAGGATAATCACGCCAATAATAGCCGGTAGCCATTGTAAATCTAAGCCAGAGTAGACCTCAGCACCAATCAACACGCCGACGGTTGCGCCTACCGCTATCGCCGGCACCATGCTCCAGTCAATGTTCTGCCACCCAAAGGCTGCGCGAGAGACGTTACTAGAAAGCTGAGTGATGGCATGAATCGGAATAATGGCAGCTGTTGGTATGAGGCCCGGCATGAGTGCTATTAACAAGACTCCGCCCCCCATGCCTATCGCTGCAGCCACGGCGGAAGTAAAAAACGCGATGGGGACAAGTGCGAACTCGATCATGTCAGCAGCTCTAGAGCGTGCCCGCAGCTCTGGCCATATCCAGCGCAAGATCCTCGATCATATCTTCCTGCCCACCCACGGTGCGCCTGCGCCCCAGCTCTACCAAAAGATCACGAGAGGACAAATTGTATTTCTCGGCACTGCGCTTGGCGAACAAAAGAAACGAAGAATAAACGCCCGCATAGCCCAACGTTAGGGCATCGCGGTCTACTCGCACCATATGATCCATCATGGGTACCACCAAATCCTCCGCTGCATCCATGGCTTTAAATAGATCGACACCAGTTTCCACTCCCATACGCTCCAGTACAGCAATCAACACCTCCAATGGCGTATTGCCTGCGCCTGCGCCTAAACCGGCCAAAGAGCCATCTATCCGATTGGCACCTGCCTCAATTGCCGCGAGAGAATTAGCGACTCCCATTGCCATATTGTGATGGCCGTGAAAACCCAGTTCGGTTTCGCTCTTGAGTTCGCGTCGCGCTAAAGCAATGCGTTCAGTAACGTCATCGGGCAGCATATAGCCGGCAGAATCAGTGACATAAACACAATTGGCGCCATAAGATTCCATTAACTTTAACTGTATCACTAGCTCATCGGCGGGAATCATATGCGCCATCATCAAAAAACCTACGGTATCTAGATCTCGATATTGAATGGCAGCCTGAATGTGCTGTTCCGAAACATCCGCTTCTGTGCAGTGAGTGGCCACTCGTATGGTGGAGATGCCACAATCAACGGCCATTTTCAAATGATCGACTGTGCCGATTCCGGGCAACAACAATGCTGATACACGCGTATTTTTCATCTCCTTACAAACCGCCGTCAAGTAGGCTTCGTCGCTAGCTGCAGGAAAACCATAGTTGACCGACGCACCGCCTAAACCATCGCCGTGAGTCACTTCGATAAGTGGCATTCCGGCGTCGTCCATCGCCTTGGCAATCGCCACCATTTCAGCGACAGTAATTTGGTGCTGTTTGGGGTGCATGCCGTCACGTAAACACATATCGTGTAGCGTGACTTTTTTTCCAGATAGATTCATATTCTTTATCTCGTAGTACTTGCCGCCACGTTACGCAGCAGTGGGGATGAACTTTCCCGAAAGAATTTCCTGAGCATACATTTCTGCCGTTCGCAGCCCGGCCGCGGTCATGATATCGAGGTTACCAGCATACTTGGGCAAAAAGTCGCCCAGCCCCTCAACCTCCAAGTAAATTGACACGCGATTGCCATCAAATACGGGACCGTTCTTAAGCGTATAGCCGGGCACATACTTCTGTACTTCGACAATCATGTCTTTTATCGATTGCGTAATCGCTTCTTGATCCGGCTCATCCACCGTCAAACAGTGAACTGTGTCGCGCATCATGAGAGGCGGCTCTGCTGGGTTAATCACAATGATAGCTTTACCTGCGGCCGCGCCACCCACCGAGGAAATCCCCTGGGCGGTAGTACGGGTAAATTCATCGATATTTTTGCGCGTTCCCGGCCCAGCAGACTTAGAACTTACTGTCGCCACGATCTCGCCGTAAGACACACTCTGCACTCGACTGACAGCAGCCACCATCGGAATCGTAGCTTGCCCGCCGCAGGTCACCATATTAACGTTCATCGCCTGCGCCGCTACCGCTTCACTCAGGTTTACCGGAGGCACACAAAAGGGACCTATTGCAGCGGGCGTCAAATCGATCATAACCGCACCCTGCTCGTTGACCTTTCGACTGTTCTCGGCGTGGACATAGGCTGAGGTCGCGTCGAAACAGATCTGCACGCCATCTTCTTTCATTGTTGGCAACATACCGTCCAC
>JBLHSI010000201.1:0-5146 GCA_047626655.1 Halioglobus sp. | reverse complement strand
ACATATTCATCGATTTTTTGCTTCGCTGAACCCGAAATTACAGGACCCAAGTCTGTTGACAAGAGCCTGGGGTCGCTCAAATTAAGCTCATCCATTGCGCCAAACAGTACTTCAAGTAAATCGTCAGCAATGTCCTCTTGAACATACAAAATTCGTAGCGCCGAACAACGTTGGCCAGCCGATTGAAATGCCGATGCCACGGTGTCCCGAACCGCTTGCTCAGGTAGGGCCGTAGAATCAATTATCCCCGCATTCAGGCCACCAGTCTCCGCAATTAGTAGAGCCTCCGGCGCCAAATTTGTTGCCATCGCTTGATGGATACCTCGCGCTGTTTGCGTAGAGCCAGTAAAGCAGACACCGGCAATTCTGCTGTCTCCTACAATGTGCTGACCTATCTCCTGCCCCGTTCCTAGAACCAATTGCAAGCTTGCCATCGGAACGCCCGCCTCATGCAACAACTCGGTTGCCCGGAAAGCAATCAGAGGCGTCAGTTCAGAGGGTTTGGCAATAACGGCATTGCCCGCGGCAAGGGCGGCTGCAACTTGTCCCACAAAAATTGCCAGGGGAAAATTCCAAGGGGAGATGCAGCAGATGATGCCTCGGGGAGGCGCGCCCTCATAACCTTCGCATTGGTTTGCGTAGTAGCGTAAAAAGTCTACAGCTTCACGCAGTTCGGCAACTGCGTCTGAGATGGTTTTACCCGACTCTCTGCAAAGCATCGCAAATAACTCGCCTGAGCTGCTTTCAAGATGTTCGGCTGCGGATCTTAAAGTTGCCGAGCGCTCAACGGCCGAACTGGAAAGCCATGGCTTTGCCGAATCCAGCGCTGACTCCAACTCATCTCGACTCGCCGAAACAACTTCACCTACCGTGTCGTCATGGTTCGCTGGATTGATAATCAATTCAGGACTGCCAGAATCAGAATCTGATCCGACGGGGTTACATAGCAGCGACCTAGCCTGCCAAACCTTGTCCTCAAACATGCGGCGACTTTGATTGATGCGAGAAATATCTATGGGATTGCTGGTATCCCATCCCTGTGATGCCAGTCGGGAAACTCCATAGATTTGGGGCGGCAGCGGCAGATTGCTGGGGCGGTTTACATCATTGGATTCCAGCATCTCGAAAGGGTCGACAGCGAGTGCCAAACTAGGAAGTTTCTTGTCGTTGATCTGATTGACAAAGGAGGAATTAGCTCCGTTTTCTAAGAGCCTGCGCACCAAATAAGCCAACAAATCTTCATGCGGACCCACCGGAGCATATATCCTACATGCAGCACCAGTGTCTTCTAATAGATGATTGTGCAGGCTCTCTCCCATACCGTGGAGCCGCTGAAATTCAAAGCGACGACCTTTGGCAAGTTCTAGTATGGTCGCGGCGGTCTGCGCATTGTGAGTAGCAAATTGCGGATAAATTCTATCGCTGTACTCAAACAACCTCTTTGCGCAGCTCACAAAGGAAATATCTGTTGCCGCTCTAGAGGTATACACAGAGTAATTCTCGGCCCCTACTACCTGCGACGTTTTTATCTCGGAGTCCCAATAAGCCCCTTTGACTAGCCTGACTGTGACTTTGCGGTCTAACTCGGTGGTCAGACTGTTCAGCCAATCAATGACAGGAACTGCACGCTTACCATATGCCTGTATCACAATACCAAAACCATCCCAGCCAGCCAGTGACGGGTCACGAAGTGCGCTCTCAAATACATCCAGCAGCGGTTCAAGCCGACTGGCTTCTTCTGCATCTACGGTTAAAGGAATGCCGCCTTTCTTGGCTAGCCGGCACAGTGATTTTAGCCTCGGCACTAGCTGCTTCTCTAGCCGCTCGGCTTGGGAAAATTCAAACCGCGGATGAATCGCCGACAGCTTTACCGAAATTCCAGGACGACCGATCACCGACGTTTGAGGTTCCGGTGTACTGATCTCCCTTATTGCCTCGGCGTAAGAGTCAAAATAGGCATCAGCGCCTGCCTCGGTCAGAGCCGCCTCGCCAAGCATATCAAAGGAATAAAGATAGCCCTTATCAATCTCAGGCTTGGCCCGTTTCATCGCCTCTTGAATTGTTTGGCCAAGCACAAACTGGTTTCCCATCTCCTTCATTGCTTGGCGCACTGCCATACGCACAACAGGCTCTCCGACCCGCTTCACGGTTCTGTTTAAAAGTCCGGTAATGCTCGAACTGTTGTCCTCGTCTAAGACCTTGCCGGTGAGCAACAAACCCAAAGTGGCAGCATTGATGATACCAAACTCAGATTTCCCGAGATGCTCAGCCCAATCGAATGGGGTGATTTTATCGTTAATCAAGATATCGATAGTGCCAGAATCGGGAACACGCAGCATCGACTCCGCGAGACACATCAGTGCTATTCCTTCGTTGGTAGAAAGACCGTATTCACCAAGAAACTGATCCATCATTCCTGGCTTTCCTGAATGACGAATATAGTCAATAAGTTTTACTGCACGCTCGACGATCTTCTGGCGTTGCTGCGGGGATAACACGCTAGGTGAATTTAACTGTTCTAGAGTCCATTGTTCATCTGCGGAAAAATAGAGCTGAATGCTTTCTCTTAATGAGTCGAGATCTGATAAATACATAGTATCCATTGAATTGAGTTCGTTGAATGAAGGGCCGCAAGGGGTTGCATTAACAACCCCTGTACGCAGAAAAATGAATTACTGGATGACAATGCAATGCCCGGACATTGCATTGTCCATCGTGACGTGGGGCCTAGTTTTTGCTACCCGCCATCAGGGAAGAGATGTGCTGGTGTCTTTCGTTAATTTCAGTGCTGGGCGCAGTATCAAATATTGAGACGATTACAGCCGCTGCTGTCGCCACAACAAAACCCGGGATGATTTCATAGATTACCACCGACAATGGTTCACCTGCGATCGTAAACGGCCCGTAGATCCAGATCAGCACGGTGACTGCCCCGGATAACATCGAAGCCAATGCCCCGTTGCGAGTCAGACCCGCCCAGTACAGGCTTAGCAAAATGACCGGACCAAAGGCCGAACCAAATCCAGCCCAAGCGTTGCTGACCAGGCTCAAAATCGAACTACTGCTGTCCAACGCAAGCACTGTGGCAACAATTGCAACGCCAAGAACAGAGAGCCGCCCAACTGTAACCAGTTCAAACTGCGTTGCTTGTTTACGCAAAAACACCTTATAGAGATCTTCGGTGAGAGAGCTAGAAGAAACCAACAATTGTGATGAGATAGTACTCATGATTGCCGCAAGGATGGCCGCAAGTAAAAATCCCGAGATGTAAGGGTTAAACAAAACCTGTGATAACAAGATGAACACAGTTTCTGGGTCATCCAGCACGGTGGCAGTTTGACTAACATACATGTACCCCATTAACCCGGTCATCACCGCGCCGATAACCGCAGTGATCATCCAGCTCATGCCTATTCGGCGCGCTGTCTTCATGTCTGCCAAGGATCTAATCGCCATAAATCGCACAATAATATGCGGCTGACCAAAGTAACCCAAACCCCAGGACAGACTACTAATGAGCCCGAGCCCCGTGACTCCTGCGAACCAGGAGAGATAATCAGGCTCAAGCACAAGCAAAGACTGATTCGCCGCTTCTAAGTTACCCAGCTCCTGCCAGGTAACAAGCGGCACAAGAATAAGGGCCACAAACATTATGCAGCCCTGAACAAAGTCAGTAAGGCTCACCGCGAGAAATCCACCAAACATTGTATAAGCCACTACCACTCCGGAGGTTATAAACAGGCCTATCTGGTAATCGAGACCGAACGAGGCCTCAAATAACTTACCGCCAGCAACAACTCCCGCCGAAGTATAAAGTGTGAAGAAGATGACAATCACTAATGATGAGAAGACGCGCAGATAGTGCGAATTATCATAAAAACGTTTTTCAAAATAATCAGGAATGGTGATTGCATCGTCTGCTTCTTCTGTATAAACACGCAAACGAGGCGCAACTAACAAATAGTTAAAATAGGCGCCGGTAACAAGTCCAACCGCGATCCAGGCCGCACCAAGCCCGGACACATAAACTGCCCCAGGCAAGCCCATCAGCATCCACCCGCTCATATCAGATGCGCCGGCTGACAATGCAACTACAGCAGGATGCAGCTTGCGACCACCTAACATGTATTCGGAAACGTTTGATGTGGACTTAAAGTATGCATAAATACCTATAGCCATCATCAATACAAAGTAGGCTATCAACGAAGCTAACATCGGAGTATTCATTTATTTATGTTTTCCTTTTCCAGATTTTCAACTTGTTGGGAGTAAACTCTTTTCATTGATCAGAGAGCCTTTCTATCTCAATTCAATGGCACGCGCCAGCGCGGCCTCAACAGTAGCCTTCATGAGCGTCTCCATCGCCTCGTTTTTACGAAGCTGCGCCAAACCCGCTGCTGTTGTTCCATTCGGACTAGTGACCGAATCTCGCAGAGTTTCTATACTTTCAGGCTTGGCAGAGGCCAAATCGACAGCACCGCCTATGGTGGCCAGCACTAGCTCTTTGGATACAGCCGCAGACAAGCCAATAGACTGTGCTGCCTCAATCCAGCAGCGAATGATTTCAAAGGCGTATCCCGTGCCACTGCCTGCAACGGCGGTTACCTTGTCGAGATCTTCCTCTTGGGATACTTGCAAGCTCACCCCAATAGATTCTGTCAGCAATTTAGCTAATGCAGCGTCATCCGGCGAGGATTTTTCATTGGCGTAATAGCCTGTCACGCCCTTCCCTATCTCGGCTGGCAAATTCGGCATCATTCTAATGATTGGACGTGGCCCAACGATCTTGGTTAACGATTCGATCGAAAACCCCGCCGCAATAGAAAACGCACAGGCACCGTCGCTGATGAACGGCAAGTAACTTGGAACCACCTCGGCAATCAGCTGCGGTTTGACCGCAATAACACAGTTATCGAACGTCATACCTTTTAGATCGACCGGATCGCTAATCAAGGTGGTACCTGTGGGAGCGACATCCAAAAATGGGTCCGCGACGGTTATAGCTATTTCTGTGTTGTTAGCCCATCGAGATACAAGCGCGCCTCCCATCTTTCCACAGCCAATGACAAGTAATGACATAGTTCACTCCAATTTTTTGTTTATTGAATGTTGTTTACTAAATATAAATACTTAAATACTTAAGTAT
>JBLHSI010000200.1:0-5159 GCA_047626655.1 Halioglobus sp. | reverse complement strand
CGCGTGAGCTATTATCCGCAGCCTTGCAAGAGGCGATTGATAAAGAGCTTAGTTAGTTTTAGCGATGGCTCTGGTGCGCGCCGGCTAGCCAGGTGCTATGCACCTTAAAGCCCTCGTCAAAATGGACCATATCTGCGCGATAGCCTGGTCGAATAAATCCTAGCTGGTCGTCGCATCGCAATACGCTGGCCGGGTAAGCAGCCGCCATTCGTAGTGCTTCTTCAAGCGGTATTCCCACTACCGTATTCGCGATGCGAACGGCATCTATCATGGTGATGGCGCTGCCGGCCAGCGCTCCGGCGCGGTTGATGAGTTTGCCGCCTTTTTCCTGAATTTTTTCGCCATACATTTCAAATGTCGTGTCTTCGCAGCCAACCGTCGCCATCGCATCTGTTACTAAAAATAGTTTCCCCTGGGGCTTTATTTTCTGAGCAAGTCTTATATTAGCTGGGTGCACATGGTGGTTGTCGGCAATAATTCCCACCCAGGCTTGGTCGTTATCCAAAGCCGCCCCTACAGCACCCGGTTCTCGCCCGGTGAGTGGGCTCATGGCATTGAACAGGTGGGTGAAGCCGCGCAGCCCCTGTTGGCCTGCTGCACTTAGTTGTTCATAGTTGGCATTGGTGTGCCCAGCAAAAACATGAATACCTGATGTTGTTAGAGATTGTATCTGCCCCGGCTGGGTGTGCTCCGGTGCTAAGGTAACAATAAGACGTAAATCGTTGAGCGAACTGAGCCACGTAATATCATCCTCGGTTAATGTGCGAATCATGTTGGCTGCGTGTGCGCCTCTTTTATCGCTATCGAAAAAGGGCCCTTCCAAATGAATGCCCAGTACGCCGAGATTTCCTTGCTCGCGCGCCATTCTCACCGCAGTCACGCAGGCGTTTTGATTATTTTTCGTCTCGCTTAAGGCGGTGGGCATCATGGAGGTTGTGCCACCCGAGCGGTGTGCTGCAGTCATAGTGTCGACGCTTTCACGGCAAGGCTTGTCACTAAGCATTACGCCACCACCGCCGTTCACTTGTAAATCGATAAACCCTGGAGCCACTGTACCCGCATCAATTACGGTGGTCTCAATAGCGTTAGAGAGTTGGTTGTTAGGCAGCAACTGGCTGACAAGCCCGTTTTCAATAACAACACTGTGTTGCTCAAGCCACTGCTCGCCATCGAATAATCGATTGGTTTTCAGTGCATACTTCACTGTGTATTGTGCTCGCAAGAGTGAGCGACTCTGGCTACAGGTACCACGTTTGAAAATTGCTTATGCATTGGTTACGTAGGATCCAAGAATTCGATCGTTCTACAATAGCATAAAGTGAAAAAACTGTGACTCGAGATATTTAGGCACTAAGCGTCATTATGGTTACTATCGGTGTACCTAAACAGGGCGCATAGGAGGCGTTCATATGCAATTGGGGTCGACAATCAAAGTGGTGGGATGCCATGCAGAAGGTGAAGTGGGTGACGTTATCGTGGCCGGTGTCGAGCCGCCGCCCGGCGATACCATTTGGGAGCAGTCACGCTGGATAGCCAATGACAATCAGCTAAGAAATTTTATCCTCAATGAACCCAGAGGGGGCGTCTTTCGGCATGTCAATTTGTTGGTGCCACCTATTAATCCGAAAGCTGAAATGGCGTGGATCATCATGGAACCCCAAGACACGCCACCCATGTCTGGTTCCAATAGCATGTGTGTTGCCACGGTGCTGCTAGAGACCGGTATCATTGAGATGAAAGAACCCACTACCAAAATGACCCTGGAGCCACCGGGTGGTCTAATTGAAGTCTTGGCACATTGTAGTAAGGGCAAAGTAGATCGGGTTGAGGTACGCAACGTGCCGTCATTCGTCGACCAGTTGGGCGTTCCTTTAGAAGTGGAGGGTGTGGGGACATTAGTCGTCGATACGGCCTATGGCGGCGATAGTTTTGTGGTTGTTGATGCACATGATCTCGGGTTCCAGTTGAGGCCAGAAGAGGCGCTTGAGTTAGCATTGATCGGGACTCGAATTACTCATGCAGCCAATCAGCAACTGGGCTTTACGCACCCTGAAAACCCCGATTGGCGGCATATTTCTTTCTGCCAGATGACAGCCCCCATAGTGAGAGAGAATGGCGTACTTATGGGCCGTAATGCGGTGGCTATAAAACCTGGAAAAATTGACCGCTGTCCCACGGGGACGGGGTGCTCCGCTCGAATGGCAATCCTTCATGCCAAAGGTGAAATGACCGAAGGTGAGCGCTTTATAGGGGAGTCGATATTGGGGTCGCGTTTTGTCTGTGGTATTGACGGACTTACCAAAGTAGGCAATCGGGCTGCGATTCATCCGCGTATTTCAGGTAGAGCCTGGATTACCGGTACATTTGAGTACACTCTTGATCCTACCGACCCATGGCCGCAAGGCTATCGAGTGGCCGATACGTGGCCAATATCGCGTTAGGTAAGCCACAGCAAAACATTCAATGTTATAGCGCAGCTGTATGTCCAGATTATACGGTTGAGTTTGAGATATTTTACGGCTATATCGAATAAATACCGGGGCGTCACAATTTGTTGACCTATCGCAACCGGCATAAGTACTATAATGACAATTTAATGTATGGCGGAGCCTGGCGAGTCTATTCGTAGATTTGTGCTATTGTGCTGCGCATATCAAAAGAATAATCCGTCAGCCGAGGTGGTTTGAATGTCTACAGAAAAAAATCCCGTTGTTAGTCTCATTTCGTTGTTCTTAGGGCGGGCGTCTATTGCCTGTGTCATCGTGTTTGCAACACTAGTGGGTTGCTCAGATGACAGTAGTTCTTCAAGGACAGTGTTACAAGTAGCCGAGCCAGAACCAGAACCAGTTCCTGAGCCGCAGACTAAGCCTTTTCAGGAAATCTATGATCAGGGCATAACGCGTTTTCTAGGTATGTACACGCCGATGTTATCTGAGCCTGAGGGCGATACCGTCAATCACTTTTTTGGCGCCGGTGATGGACCGCTGTGTTTAGACGGTGGTGAGTACACGATGTCGACTCGCGATCAGGGCTCGGAAGATTTAGTTATCTTCCTGCAGGGTGGCGGGGCGTGTTGGTCTGAGCTCTGTGCGGCTACAACAGAAGCCTCTCCCGGTTTAGTGTCAGCTGGAATTATGGACCCGAACCGCGAAAACAATCCGGTTAAGGACTGGAACCAAGTGTATTTGCCTTATTGCGATGGTGGTTTGTTTTCCAGTGACCGTGATACCGATTCCGACGGCGACGGGGTAGACGATCGATTTCAGCGCGGATTACACAACCTTTCGGCCGCTCTGGACGTTGCTTTGGCAAACTTCCCCGCACCTCGCAGAATTTTGTTAACAGGCTCTAGTGCAGGCGCCTTCGGCACGATCTTCGCTCTGCCTTTAGTTCGTTACCATTACCCAGACGTCCGCATTGATCTGGTCAATGACTCAGGTGTAGGTGTGAGTCGTCCCGACGACCCCAGCTATCAGGCACTTTTACAAGAAGACTGGAATAGCACCGCCTTTATACCTGCTAGCTGTGAGGAGTGCGTTGCCGCAGACGGCCACCTTACCGAGTACCAGATATGGCAGTTAGATCAAGATGAAAATGTACGCCGCGGGATGCTCAGTTATACACGCGATAACGTTATAGGTGATGCCTTTTTACAAATTGGTGGTGACGCTTTTGACGCTGCGTTGACGGTCGAAATGAAGCAGTTAGAGGATGCTCATCCAACGCGGCAGCGCAGCTGGATAGTAGAGGGTGCCAAACACACTTTCTTGATGGCAGAACCCGACCAAACTGCCGGTGGAGTCCCTCTTATGGACTGGATAACATCCATGCTCGACGATTCAGACGATTGGGTTTCAGTCCGCGATTAGTTGACTGGGGCCTAACAGCCATCGCTATCGATTGGATTCATCGCTATGCCCAAATCAATGGGCAGCGCACCCACTACGCAGAACAAGGAAAGGGCGTGACAGTCATTCTCTGTCAGGGCTTTCCTCACTGTTGGTTTAGTTGGCATCGGCAGATTACGGCTCTGGTTGTCGCAGGTTTTAGAGTCATTGCCCCAGACATGCGCGGCATGGGTCAAACCTGCCGTGGTCATGGCTCAGTGAACTTCAGTTGGAGGTCTTTGTGAGCGAGTATTCGCGCAGCGGATTTACCGGCGGGCTCAATTGGTACCGCTCAATGGATTTGAAATGGCAACAGCGAAAAGCTTTCGCCAACACGTAAAGTGTAGTGCCCGCCTATTTTCTGGGCAGTGAGCGGGATGTCGATTTAGAGGGCTTTCATGGCGATGACCCGGTAAGACTCATGCGTGACCAATTTCCAGATTTAAGGCAGGTAAAAATGATCTCCAAGGCGGGGCACATGGTTCAATTAGAGTGCTCTTCACAGGTAAACGATATTTTCCAGCTGTTTTTGGCTGATATACAACAGAGGATGTAGCGTAGTCTCGGAGACTTTCCAATGACCAGAGTACTAGTGCCGCTACCCAACTATGGTGCTGATCCCACCGAAGTTGCTATCCCGTGGAAGCTGCTGACAGAAAATGGTTACGGTGTTACATTTGCGACCCCCAAGGGCCAAGTGGCAACGCCCGACTGGGCGATGCTGCATGGTAAAAACTTGGGTATCTGGCGATCGCTGTTAAAAACCCGCAGTGATGCCGTTGAAGCTTGCTTGGCCATGCAGAATTCCGCGGCTTTTCTCTCGCCGCAATCTTACCAGGACGTTAATGAAGCCGACTTCGACGCCTTACTGCTTCCCGGTGGTCACGACAAGGGCGTGAAGGAGTATCTCGAATCACCGGTGTTACAGCGTTTGGTAGCTGATTTTTTCCTGCGAGACAAACCGGTAGCAGCGATATGCCATGGCGTAGTGTTAGCTGCAAGAAGTGTAGCTTCAGACACCGGTAAATCTGTTATCGCCGGTTACAACACTAGCTGTTTACTCAAGTCACAAGAGCTGCTGGCCTATCAAATGACGCGACTCTGGCTGAACGACTATTACTTAACGTATCCGGAATTGACTGTCGAAGACGAAGTGACTGCCGCGCTCGATCATAGCGCTCAGTTTCACTCCGGGCCGACACCGGCGCTGCGTGACGACATGCAGCACCTGGATCGGGGTTTCACGGTGCGCGATCGAAACTATTTGTCAGC
>JBLHSI010000199.1:0-5215 GCA_047626655.1 Halioglobus sp. | reverse complement strand
CATCCAAATACCAACTATAGCCGAGTTCATCTCCACCGCGAACGTGGGCAATAGCGAAAACGACTCCACGCTCCAACAAACTAAGGCGCAGGGCAGAAAAAGAGGGCGCCATAGCGCTGCCGTAAGCACCGTAAGCTGTCAAGTAAAGCGGTGCCTTACCGTCGAGAGACACATCTTTACGATAGACCAGAGAAATGGGTACCTTGACACCATCTCGAGTGGGGGCCCAACGGCGTTCGGTTACATACGCACTAGCGTCGAAACCACTGGGTATTACTTGTCGCTTAAGAAGCACCAACTCACGCTTCGAGAGCTGATAATCGTAGGTCGAATCGGGTGTTATCATCGACTCGTAACTCACCCGCAGGCTCGGGGTATCGTACGCTGGGTTATAGCCCAATGAGCTGGTATAAAGCGGCTCGGGGAACTTTACATAATGCTCATCTCCCGAATGCGATCTGATCCGTATTTTACTTAGCGCATTAGACATTTCCTCCACCGCAAGGAAATCTTTAAACACGTTGATATCGCGGTAGTAGATATCATCCGAAGAAGCCAACAGAGTGCGCCAATTTTGGGGCTCAGGATGGGCAACCGGCGCAGTCGCTACGCGAAAATTAGCATGCTCATCATTCACCAATATGTAAAACTGGTCATTGCCATGGTCCATCGTGTACATAACGTTCTCGCGCCGCTTTGCCACTAGCTGTGCCTTACTGGTAGGCTCGTCTAAGTCAACAAAGCGAACCTCGGAACTTTGATGATCGGCCAGCACGATAAACAGATATTGGTCCGACTGGCTTTGTTGTAGCGATAAAAATAAGCCCTTGTTCTGGCTATTGAATACCAGCTCATCGCGGTCCGCATCAGATCCCAATATATGATACATAACCCGCTCTGCTCGCCAGCTATCGTCTTCAACGGGCGTATAAAATAATGCCTTATCACCAGCCCAGACAATATTGCCGGTAAGATTATCCAAGCCCTCTGAAAACCTCTCACCGGTCACTAGATTATCTATGACTAAACGGTCCCTCTCAGCGCCACTATCATCCACCAGCCAAGCCAACAGTTCACTATTGGGACTTATCTCTAACTGGCTGACTGCGAAAAACTCACCGTCACCGGCCTCTTTTGGCTCATCGAGAATGACCACATAATCTCCGCCTGTTAACGGCCGACGCTCCCAGATACGATACTGTGAGCCGGCGGCAAAACGCCACCGATAAGTGTACCCACCTTCATTCCAGGGCACTCCGACGTTATCGTCTTCAAGTCGTCCTTTCATTTCCTCGAAGAGAAGGTTCACTAATTTCTTACGGGGCTCCATTTGCTGATCAAACCACCTGTTCTCCGAGCGTAGATAGTCCAGAATATTGTCGTCGTCAATGACAGGATATGAGCTGTCTTTGAGCCACAAGTAGTCATCGGCTAGCGCATAACCGTGGTAGCTGCGTTCGGATACATACTTTTTGGCGATAGGTGCAGTGACGTTATCTGATGTTAGTTCTGGCATATCAATGGAATGGCATCCCGATAAAAAGGTTATAAAGTAAACTATTGCTCCACATCGATGTCGAGTCATGACGAACTCCATTTTTTTCAATGCAAAGAACCATACACACTCGCGAGTAAAATACCATATCGAAATTTTATTGCGACTAGCGCATACTCTCCCAACTGAACCTCAGCACATTAATCCAGCCACGAACATAAGACCCCAGCTATGAGCCTATCTATATCACAACGCCTTGCGGAAGAACTGTCTGTGGGTGAAAACCAAGTTCTCGCCGCCGTCTCCTTGCTTGATGAAGGCGCGACTGTGCCTTTCATTTCTCGCTACCGAAAGGAAGTTACCGGGGGACTCGACGACACACAAATGCGCCAACTCGAAGAAAGGCTGCTTTATTTGCGGGCCATGGAGGAGCGTCGCAAGACCATTCTTGACAGTATTCAGGAGCAGGGAAAACTGAGCGACGCGTTAAAGAAATCGATCTTACTGGCTGACAACAAAAACAGGTTGGAGGACCTCTATCTTCCCTACAAACAAAAGCGACGGACTAAAGCGCAAATAGCCCGTGAAGCTGGATTAGAGGGTCTCGCCGATACGTTATTGGACAATCCCGATTTAGTGCCGGAAGACATCGCGGCGAACTATTTGAACCCCAGTGCCGACATTGAAAATACAAAATCAGCCCTAGATGGAGCAAAGCAAATCTTGATGGAACGCTTCGCTGAGGATGCGGATTTACTGGCTAAGACACGTCAATTCTTACTCGACCATTCGAGCCTGGATGCACGTCTAATTGAAGGTAAAGAACGTGAAGGCGCGAAGTTCAGCGACTACTTTGAACATACAGAGGTACTCAATAAAGTGCCCTCTCACCGCGCCTTGGCCATGTTCAGGGGGCGCAATGAAGGTGTCTTGAATCTTAAGCTAATTATGCATGTAGATGAAAAGCCCACCGATGCACATCCCTGCGAAGCGATGATCGCCGAACACTGGAGCATAAAAAATAGCGATCGGGCAGCGGATAAATGGTTAGCCGAAACCGTGCGCTGGACTTGGCGAATAAAATTACTGACTCACCTGCAAACTAGTTTACTGGGGCAGTTGCGCGAGACTGCAGAATTGGAGGCTATTCGGGTATTCGCAACCAACCTCAAAGATCTATTGTTGGCCGCACCGGCTGGACCGAAGGCTACTATAGGGCTGGACCCTGGTCTGCGTACAGGTGTGAAGATGGCGGTTCTGGACGCCAACGGAAGAGTGCTTGATCACGGCGCTATATTTCCTACTATGCCGCAAAAACGAATCGCCGAGGCCGGCGCGACGCTACTCAAGATGATTCAGAAGCACGACATTTCTCTCATCGCAATTGGAAATGGCACAGCAGGTCGAGAGACCGACCAATTTGTAGGTAATCTACTCAAAGACCATCCTGAATTACAGGTGCAAAAGGTCATGGTCAACGAAGCAGGTGCATCAATCTATTCAGCCTCTGAGTTTGCCGCAAAAGAATTTCCCGATCTGGATGTCACTATTCGTGGCGCCATCTCTATTGCTAGAAGACTGCAAGACCCGCTGGCCGAATTGGTGAAAATTGAGCCGAAGTCGATAGGGGTTGGGCAGTACCAACACGATGTAAGCCAGGTACAGTTGGCCAAGCAGCTGGAAACGGTGGTGGAGGACTGCGTGAATGCTGTCGGTGTCGACGTTAATACTGCCTCGGTACCCTTATTGAGTCGCGTGTCTGGCCTAAGCCAAACGGTGGCTTCAAACATTGTTGCACTACGCGACAGCAATGGCAGCTTTTCAAACCGTAAAAGCCTAATGAAAGTATCGGGTTTCGGCGCAAAAACTTTTGAACAAGCAGCGGGTTTCCTACGTGTAATGGGCGGCAGCAATGCACTGGATAGCTCCGCCGTCCACCCCGAATCCTATTCTGTAGTGGAGGGCATCGCCCAACATCAAAAACGCACATTAGAAGGCCTGATTGGCGATGTGAGCTTTCTTCGCACCCTGGAACCCAAAAACTATGTCAGCGACACGGTCGGATTGAGTACGGTGCAAGACATTCTCACAGAACTTCACAAGCCAGGACGTGATCCGCGCCCGGAGTTCAAAGTAGCCACTCTGCTTGAGGGTGTTGAGAAACTATCAGACCTCAAACCCAACATGGTCCTGGAAGGCACTGTCACCAACGTGACCAATTTTGGCGCATTTGTCGACGTCGGCGTCCACCAAGACGGCCTGGTACATATTTCTGTGTTGGCTGATCGCTTCGTGAAGGACCCGCACGATGTGGTCAAGGCTGGCGACATCGTTAAAGTAAAAGTCATGGAAATTGATGAACCTCGCAAGCGGATAGCCCTCAGTATGCGTTTGGCAGATAGTGCGGAGGAAGCTTCAAAAAAAGGATCGCGCAAGCCGAAAGAAAATAGGAGTCGCGAGAGTACCAAAGTACTTCGCGACAAGCCCGCCGCGAACGGCGCCTTTGCCGACGCATTTTCCAAGGCTGGACTAAAAAAGTAAGTTGATATTATTCCGAATGGCATTAACGCTAATTCCAGTGATAATCCTCAGCATCTAACAATAGCGCTGAATGACCACTATCTGCCACCTGAGCCTTTAACCACGGCACAAGTGCAATTAGCAGACCCGGGCTGCTGTATAGCAAAGGGAGAGGCAGAAGTGTCACATCTCCAGAGGGCGTTAAGGCCACGATGTGCTCTGGCGAGTGGGGAGTCTGGCGAATAGTGATGCTCCCCCAATCCGTTTTGACGCCCTGATTCTCCTGCCAGCGAACCTCTGTTGCCAACGACGATATTTCTTGAAAAAGCTGTCGGCACAATCGCCGATAGTTGGCTAGTTCACCGGCTGCTCTAAACTGAATTCGTACGGCATGGCTGCTGCACACTGGGCCGGCGACTGTAAAGCTCCAATTAGGGCTAAAAATCGGCGCAGACACAGGTACTGGAGTTTCTGTTGCCAGCCTTTGAAGTGAGCGCTCACATCTATTTTGAGCGCAGAAGTCTAATACTATTCTGTGTTCGAGA
The DNA here is from genome assembly GCA_047626655.1 of Halioglobus sp. Classification (GTDB taxonomy): domain Bacteria; phylum Pseudomonadota; class Gammaproteobacteria; order Pseudomonadales; family Halieaceae; genus JBALVT01. The sequence goes on along the minus strand of JBLHSI010000199.1, from coordinate 655 downwards.
GCGGTTTGCTGATCATCTCTGGGATGACTCAATATAACGGATCTTCCGTCTACCGCGACAACCAACAATGCGCTACTCGCCCAACGTATCTCCACCGGTGAGCCCGTCCCTATCTGTTCTAGCATCACACTTAATTGATGAGAATACTGATCAACTGCAGCCGCCCAGTTCACAAGCTTTACGTTGCCACCCAGTTCCTCTTGTTCTCGTCTTGCCAACTCAGCCTCGGCGAGATATATCTCCATCAAGATTGTTAGAGCCGACTGTCCAAATACATCTGTTCGAGACCCCATACCGTTTTGTAGTAACGATGTTATCTTTTCAAAGCGAGACGTGTTCTTCGCATCCGCCGAGAGTGCGCTGCCTGATAGAAGCCATGCGGTGAAAATGAAAACGATTATGTTCATGTGCCCATAGTACAAGAGGCTCGGTTGAGCGATACCCCTGCATGTTTGAACTATCCTACAATCTGGCCAATCCCGCTGATAAGCCCTGCAAAATACCGGTTATCGCAGTCAGTTTTCTATACAGCCGTACCTTTCATAACTCCACTACTGGGTGCTATCGACATTTCTGGCGCTACCTACGCGATCGATAGTTTCGTATACTTTTCAATATGGCCAAGGGACTGGACTAGTAATAGTTCCAAATTTGG
>JBLHSI010000198.1:0-5274 GCA_047626655.1 Halioglobus sp. | reverse complement strand
GTTCTGCGATGATCTTAAGCAAGCCGGCGACCAAATATTGTCTGGCACCTCGCCCACCGATTCGCTTACTCGCGTAGAGGGTTTTCGGTATTTGACCCGCCTGCTCAGGCTGAGTCTAGAAAAAAACATAGAATATGATAACCCTGACTATCCGCAGTTTTATTCACTCTCACATGAAACGGCCAAGATCGGCAATGACAACCCCGACAACTTCTATCTCAATTGCGCGATAGATGGCAAGCGCAGTTATCGGATAACCGGGAACCGGGGTTCTGTCGAATATTTAAGTATCGAATCTAAGGCCGGCTCTTTCGCCAGTGGTGGTGATATGGCTCCCACTGGGCATGTCAATATTGATGACCTTCAAGTAGATCGCGACGGCAACTTTGAGCTGATTTTAAGTATGCAAAAGTGCCCCGGTAATTGGCTGCCGCTGCGAGCGGAGAGTGACAATGTACTGGTGCGGCAAACCTTTCGTGATCGAAAAAAAGATACTCGCGCGTCATTGTCCATTGAGTGTCTGGACCCGGTGCGCAGTGATATAGTGCGTCCGCAGGATTTTGTTGCGAAGTTCAATAAAGTGGTCCCTTTTGTGAGCGGCACGGCCGGGTTGTTTGCGCGCTGGATGGATGCGTTTAGTGTGCATGTCAATCAGCTTCCGCCCAACGACCAATCGATGTGTCTTGCAGCTGGTGGCGACCCTCAAATTCATTATCACAACAGCTGCTGGCGCCTCACATCAGATCAGGTACTAGTCATTGAGTTTACGCCGCCACGTGAGTTTCAGGCGTGGAATTTTCAACTGTCGAATCATTGGATGGAATCTCTGGATTATCGCTATCACCGGATAGCCATAAATAACGCCAATGCCAGGCTTGGCGATGATAAGCGAGTGCAGATTATTGTGGCTCACGAAGATCCGGGGCCGCGTTATCCCAACTGGCTGACGACTGCCTCGCATGAGGTAGGCGCTATGTTGTTGCGCTACGTTGGGGCGTCGGATTTTCCCGCCGTCCATACGCGAGTGCTAACCTTGGCTGAATTGCGCGGCGTGTTAGGTGCGCGGCCATGAGTCCCGTTGACTTTAGTCCAGAGGGGATTACAGCGACGGCTTGTGCAGTTGACGGTTTAAAGGACTTTGGTGACGACAGTTATCGTGAGCCGCTAGAGAAACTGCTTTGGTCGCTGCAATACGAGGCACAGCTCAATGATCTTGGTAGCGTTATTTTGCGCCAGAGAGTGGTCGATATACTGGCAACACGATTGCGTGTTGAGGCGTATTTTAAGCGTTTTCCGGAAATTCTGGACGAGGAGATAATCGCTCCTCTGGTGATTGTGGGTTTGCCGCGCACCGGTACCACCATGTTGCATCGCACCATCGCTGCCGATCCTCGCATGATTGCACCTCTTTGGTATGAGGTTCGCTATCCCTGTCCCGCGTTGAATTGGGACTTTAGCGTAGCCGGTGATCGGCGCATTGGGGAGGCGAAAGCTGAAATGAGCGCTATGCTAGAGGCCAACCCAGACCTGCTCGCCATTCATCCCATGGACGCCATGGGGCCGGATGAAGATATCATGCTGTTAGAGCAATCATTTTACAGTTTTAACACGCAAGCCTATGCTAATATACCCACGTTTGATGCGTGGGTCGAAGCTCAGGACCACTCACCCGGTTACCAGTATTTTAAGCGCTTACTCCAGTTTCTCCAGTGGCAGAAGAAGCGCAGTGGCCAGTCCGGGCATCGCTGGGTGCTAAAAGCACCGCATCACCTGCATTATATGGATCTCTTGTTCTCCGTGTTCCCCGATGTGCGAGTGGTGCAGTCGCATCGAGACCCTGTTGATACAATACCCTCGCTTACGAGTTTGATTGCGGGCGTTTGGGTTATCTATTCGGACCATGCCGATCCGAAAGTGGCCGGCTCGCAGTGGGCACGTAAATTTGCCAATGGCATGCGACAGACCATGGCCGTGAGAAAGGCAATCGGAAACTCCCCGTTTTTGGATTTGTGGTTTGAAGATACGGTGCGTGAACCGGTATCGGAAATACAGAAAATATACGATTTTTTGGGTATGAAATTGACCTCGCAGGCAAGGGTAGAGATGGAGCAATGGCAGGCTTTTAATCGGCGCGAATTGCGCCCAAGCCACGACTACACACTGGAGCAATACGGTTTTAGCAAAGCCGGTCTGTCGCAGCAGTTCAGCGATTACAGGCGGGCATTTATTTTGAATAGGTACTCTGAAGGAGAGAATGAAAATGACGAAGCAGAAAGCAACTAACGTACATTGGCATGAAGGCGATATCACTCGTGCTCATCGATCCAAATTACTCGGTCATCGCGGGGCAACTCTGTGGTTTACAGGATTATCTGGCAGTGGCAAAAGTACCGTTGCAGTTGAGTTGGAAGGGGTCCTGAGTGAGATGGGTGTGCTCAGCTATCGCCTTGACGGCGACAACGTGCGCTTGGGGATTAACCGAAACCTAGGGTTTAGCTCAGAAGATAGAACTGAGAATATCCGCCGTATTGGTGAAATTGCCAAGCTGTTTGTTGATACGGGTGTTGTCGCGTTGAGCAGTTTTATTAGCCCCTATGCCGCCGATCGAGACCAGGTGCGGGCCCTGCACGAAGCTGCGGGAATGGATTTCATTGAGATTTTTGTCGACTGTGCTCTGGAAGAGGCAGAAAAACGTGACCCCAAAGGTCTGTATAAAAAAGCACGCGCGGGCGAGATCAAGAATTTTACCGGTATTGATGATCCCTATCAGGCACCCGATAACCCGGAAGTACATTTGCACTCGGATAGGCAAACCTTGAGCGAGGAAGTGGAAATTATTCTGGCCGAGTTGCGCGAGCGCGGCATCATTAAAAGCAAATAACACCCTAATTGGAGATACACATGATCAAGCCCCACGGTTCTCAGGAACTGAATGCCCTGTATGTGGCAGACGACGCACAGCGCGCAGCACTGCTAGAAGAAGCGAATGGTCTGCCTTCACTGTTGCTAAATTCGGCAGCCGCAGCGAATGCCGTCATGTTAGCAGCGGGCTATTTTAATCCGCTGACTGGCTATATGAATCTCGCTGACGCCCTGAGCGTTGCTGAAAATCTACATACTGTCGATGGTTTGTTTTGGCCGGTTCCCATAGTCAATCTTACCGACAACACCGATATTATAAGCGGTTCGCGCATCGCCCTGTGCGACCCCAATGTGGAAGGCAATCCCGTGCTGGCCATTATGGATGTCGAGGCGGTTGAAAATGTCAGCGACGAACAAATAGACTTTATCTCGGAAAAGATTTTTCGCAGTGACGATGAAAATCATCCCGGTGTGTCTACCTTTAAGGGCCTGGGTCGCAGTTTGCTGTCTGGTCCTATCCAGGTGCTTAACTATTCTTACTTTCAAGCCGAGTTCCCCGAGACATTCCGTACGGCGGTGGAAATTCGAGCTGAAATTAAGAGCCACGGTTGGGAGAAGGTGGTGGCATTTCAAACGCGAAATCCTATGCACAGAGCTCACGAAGAGCTGTGCCGTATGGCGATGCACGACTTAAAAGCAGACGGCGTCCTGATTCATATGTTGTTGGGCAAACTCAAGCCAGGAGATATTCCGGCCGATGTGCGTGATGCTTCAATTCGTAAGATGGTCGATGTTTATTTCCCAGCCAATAGCGTAATGGTTACAGGCTATGGCTTTGACATGTTGTACGCCGGCCCACGAGAAGCTGTTCTGCACGCGGTGTTTCGTCAAAACTGCGGCTGTACCCATTTAATTGTGGGTCGCGATCATGCCGGCGTTGGCGATTACTATGGTGGTTTTGACGCTCAGACTATTTTTGACGAAGAAGTGCCCGCGGGTGCTTTGGAGCTCGAGATATACCGAGCAGATCACACAGCCTATAGTAAGAAGTTGGATAAAGTCGTGATGATGCGCGATGCGCCGGATCACGACAAGGAAGACTTCGTGCTGTTATCGGGTACCAAAGTTCGCGAGATGCTGGGGCAGGGTATTGCACCGCCACCCGAGTTTTCGCGACCCGAGGTTGCGCAGATTCTTATGGATCACTACCAGACCCTCGATTCCTAGACAGTAACCTCGTTACACTCCCACCTTTGCGCTAGATAAGCGCGAAGGTGGGCCCATCTAAAGAGAGTGAAATTTGCCGACAGACAACGCTATTAGCGGTGTCATCTTTGTGTCTCGCACCTTATAATCGTCCACTTCTTACAGTGATGGAGAGATCGTTGAGCGGTACCCAATTATCCCGATTTAGCAGTGAACTGGAGGCCGGCCTGGCTAAGTTCAATCTGCTGATAGCGCCGTTGAAGCAGCCCGCCCGTGTGACGCAAATGCGTCACTTTGTGTTGGCGCTAGCGCTGGTTTGGCTAGTGGTGGCCTGCGCTCAAGTTGTTTGGGCGTTGTTGCCCTATGGCGATACTGATTTACCTCGACAATCCGAGATTGTAAATCCGATTCAGGCTGTAGCTGAGCAGCAGTCGGGGACGGGCATTGACATTGATGAGATGCTGTCCTGGCATTTACTGGGCCAAGCTGATGCGGCAGCCGCCGTTGCCGTGCCTGTAGAGCCTGTCTCGAATCAGGCTACGGGTCGCGAAGGCATTGAAGATGGTGCATCCGAAACCCGACTGGATTTGAGGCTGCGTGGTATTGTCGCATCGAGCAGTGACGGTTTAGGGCATGCCATTATAGAACACAAGTCTAAACAGCAGGTTTATGCCGTTGAGGACAAATTGCCCCTGTCGGGTAGGGTGTCGCTGGCCAAGGTCATGCGGGATCGAGTGGTCATTGATAATAAAGGCACCTATGAGCTGCTGCTTTTATTTGAAGATTCACCGCTCTCCGCTCAAGTGCCAGCTCCTGCTCCTGTGACAGCGCCAGGTAATGATATGGCAGATCGGTTGTTGCGGGCCATCGACAAACGCGGCGATATGCGCGCTACGGCCTCCGCTAAATCTCTGCGAGAGACGCTCTATAAAGATCCGCAATCACTCGCCGATCTGGTGCAGGTGAGTGCGGTTCGGCGCGATGGGGTTTTGCAGGGCTATAAGGTAGCTCCTGGCGCGAAAAGCGCTCAGTTTAAGCAGTTGGGATTTCGTTCCGGCGATATGATTACCAGTGTTAACGGCATCGCTCTCGACGACCCGGGTAATACGGTGCGCCTCTATCAGTTAATGCGTTCAGCTGAAGAGGCTGTGTTTGACCTGGAGCGCGATGGCCAACTCATTACAGTGACAGTTGGCTTAGATGCCA
>JBLHSI010000197.1:0-5455 GCA_047626655.1 Halioglobus sp. | reverse complement strand
GTTGCAGGTGCTACTAGTGTACTGAATGCGAAAAATGGTGGCGTTGTTGATGGTGCCAATACCCTTCGCGTAGGGAACACCGGTACGGTTAATCTGACGGGCGGCACTATTAATAACAGATGTATTAATCGCAACACAGCTTGTGCTTGGCAAACGAATAGCAGGTGCGCTTAAATATACACACGGTGATGTAAATAGTGATAGTGTCACTAATATGGGCGACCTGATGTAATTCAACAACCGGTGTTGCAAAATAGATTATGCCGCTGATGCCCTACTGGTGAATACCTCCAACTCGAAGAACAGCAGGCTACCATTTTGGTTCTCTGTTTTTTCTGTGTTGCTTCGGGTTCGCCAAGTCATGCTTTTATTACTAAGTTAAGGTTTCCGTTTCCGTTTCCATTAGAATGACATAACACCAATACGGGCAAAAACTAATGTGGGAAGTACACCGTTTAGATCGACGTAATCATTGGGTTTTTGATATGGATGGAACATTAACCACTAGCTCACATGATTTTGAATATATGCGTAAAGAACTGGGGTTGAGGTCAAATGAGCCTATTTTGGAAGCTCTACACGCTATGCCAGATGAACAATCGGCACCTCTTTGGCTAAAGCTGAATGACCTTGAATGTCACTTTGCAGGCAAATCGACACTTATGCCAGGCGTGCCAGAGCTTCTCGAAAAGTTACAAGTTCGAGGTGCAAAATTAGGTTTGCTTACCCGCAACATCATGCCGGTGGTTGAAACTACATTGAATGCTTGTGGCATAGACCATTTTTTCCCGATACAACACCGGTTAGATAGAGATTCCTGTACACCAAAACCATCACCTGATGGTATCAATCATTTACTCAAGGATTGGCAGGCCGAGCCTAGTGATGCGGTGATGGTGGGGGACTATTTGTTTGACTTACAGGCCGGTAGAAATGCCAAAGTGGCCACTATACACCTCGACCCAGCGGGCGATTTTGCCTGGCCGGAGATGTCTGATATCTGCATACGGAAGTTTGCGGAAATTGATGAATTCCTGTAACCGCATTGGCAACTTACAGGCGGGCATCTTGTTTGTTGGTGGGGAGGCTGTCTATGCCAGTAAGCAGTCGTAAACAGCCAACATTCCATTGTCCAGCTACCTTTGCGGCAACGCAACGCAACGCGGGTAGCGGCTCTTTCAGCACCCAACTGATGTGCCCCGTGACTTCTTCCCGGCGTTAGCGAGGCGACCGTCACACGACGGGAAGCGCTACCACCGCCAAAACCTGACTCCTCGCTACCGAGATCGCTCATCAACTTCGCCTTATTGTGAGAGCTGATTTGCATCTGGTATTGGTCGGAAGCTTTGAGGTTTCTGAAGGTCAGTAAGTGCCTTTGGCCACGCAAGCCCATGGTCCGCCGCCCTGCTGCATAATGGCCCTATTCAGGTATCATGGCTGTATTAACGTATATTTTCCTAGGCTAGGAGATCAACAGTGATCAGGTTCTTTCTGCAGCTGGCGGTGGCGCTCACCGCAATACTGTCTGCCGACGCCGTGTTCGCCCACGCCAAGACTGATAGCATCACGCTCAAAAATGGCAACAATATTACCGGCGAAATCAAGGAGTTGTTCAGTGGCATCCTTAAACTCAGTACCGATTCCATGGGTACCGTTGCCATTGAGTGGGAGGACGTCGTTGCTGTGGAAAGCGACTATCGCTATGAAGTTCGCTCCAACGATGGTTCACGTTTTTATGGCACAGTGATCATGGACATCGCAGGCATTCTAACCGTCCATCATTATGGCGGAACGCGAGAGCTGGCGCCGCTGGATATTGTGGAACTGCGACCGGTGGCCAATGACTTCAAGGACCGGATAGATATCTACCTGGCCACTGGCGCTGCCTTCAATAAGGCGAGTGATATTTCCACGCTTGAATTCAACACGACCATAGTCTATGAAGACGAGGACAGCCGCAATCAGTTTACGGGGCGTTCCACCAATACCAATACCGCCGGCGACCTGAAGCAAAGCTCTAAAGTGGATCTGTCGCGGCGGGTCTGGACAGACCGGACGCAACTGTATCGGACCCTGCATGCAAACTACGAAAAAAACGATGAGCTGGCGCTAGATTACCGAATCACTACGGGTATCGGCTGGGGGCGCTATTTTAGCGATACTAACCGACATCGGTTTGCGACGGAGGTCGGAGTTCAGGCATTGACCGAGCGCTCAACTTCTGGCAACGAGACTCAAAGTGTGGAGGGCTTTATTAATGCCGATTATAGGCTTTGGAAATTCAACACCCCGGAACTAGATCTGGCGTTGAGTGGCAGCGTATACCCCAGTTTGACCGAAAGTGGCCGAGTTCGTGGCGCCTCCGATGTGCGGTTGCGCTGGGAAATTGTCGCAGACCTGTTTTTCGACTTTACCATATGGGGTACCTACGATAACCAGAATGAAGGTGAAAGCAGTCTTGACTACGGTCTGACAACCGGCCTTGGCTGGAAATACTAATAATGCGGCGGCGCAATCGCATGCGCCTACCAGAGCACGATCGGAATCCCAGAGGAAGACTGGTATCTCTGGAGTGGGTTTCATACAATAGTGTGAAACCCACATTGAAGGCGAAACCGTGATATCCGAAGCAATGCAGAAAACTCTGTTCAACCAGCTAAATGACGAATTCCATTCTGCATACCTGTATCTGGCGATGTCGGCTTATTGCGCCCACATAGATTTTAACGGTGCTGCCGCTTGGCTCAAGCAACAGTATGAAGAGGAGCAGTTGCACGCGACGAAGATCTACAACTATTTGATAGGTCAGGGTGCACACGTGGTTCTTAAGGAGATAAAGCAGCCGCCGAATGAGTTTGGCACAATTCTCGATGTGTTTAAGTCTTCCCTGCAGCACGAGCAGGGGATGACTGCCAAACTCAACAATTTGAGTGATCAGGCGCTGAAGGAAAAGGACCATGCGACCTATAATCTACTGCAGTGGTTCGTGAATGAGCAAGTGGAAGAAGAGTCAACTGTAAGCGAGATAATTTCAAAGCTGACTTTGGTGAACGGAGAGGGCTATGGGCTGCTGATGATAGACAATGAACTTGGCTCGCGCCAAAGCCCTATATTGGACCTATAGGGGATATTGACGCCGAAGCACCCTGGATACGGCGAAACCTGCTTCGACCGTCCGATTATACGTCGGATGTTACACATCGGATGGGGCTAGTATATTAAAGAAGGTTAAGCGCTTTTCGTATGGAATGGGGCATATTGGCTGAGGTCGAGCTTAGTCTATATCAGAAGCCAGTGTCAGGTTTAGGGTCGGGTCATTGGGTGGATTATAGACACATCGAGTGCCAGCAGGGTGATAAATATAAGCCACACACCCATTGCAGTTGTCGCAGCCAGATTTGCTCAGTTCGCCACTCCGAAATTTATTAACCAGGGCTGGATCGTGTAGAAGGGCGCGAGCCAAAACCACGGTTTCAAAGCCCTCAGTTATGGCCTGCTCGGCATTGGCAAGCGATTTTACGCCACCGAGATAGGCCAGCGGCAGTTTTACCGCTGCTCGAATTTTGCGCGAATATTCAAGAAAATACATCTCTTTGAAACTGATATTCGGTTCGCTTGAAGCGGCCACAGTCATCATCAATGCCGTCAGCCTATCTCCCTGTTGCTTGAGGACTTTACTGATTTCCACACGATTCATACGACTGCCGAACATGAACCAGGTGGATTCAATATTGCGTCCGCCGCTGAGTACCAGCATATCGGCGCCAGCATCCTCCAGTGATTTAGCTGTCACAATAGCGTCTTCCACGCTTGCCCCTCGGGAAACGCCATCTGATACATTGATTTTGGCTAGCACTGCAGTTGTATCGCCCACGGCTTGCTTAACTGCCGCCAGAACACGCGCTGGAAAGCGAACTCGGTTACCTGAGTTGCCGCCATACTCGTCCTTGCGTCGATTGCTGAGTGGTGAGATAAACTGGTTTAGTAGATAACCGTGGCCCATATGCAGTTCCACTGCGTCGAATCCTGCATCCCGTGCTAATTTTGCAGCGGCAACAAACTCAGCGGTAACCCTGTTCATGTCAGCCTCTGTCATTGCTCGCTGTAGAAAATTGCCTTTTAGCATACCGGCCGGGTTAAAACCCGAGGAGGCGCTAATGGTGCGCCCCTTCACTTTCATACCCGTTACGAATGAACCACCGTGAGTAATTTGCGCAGAAATCGCTGCGCCACCAATATGTACGGCTGCGGTAAGCGCACGTAGGTCGGGCAGAATGTCGGGGCGCATCCAGATTTGGTTGGGTAGGGTGCGAGCTTCAGGCGCCACTGCCATGTAAGCCACGGTCGTCATGCCCACGCCGCCCATTGCTAACTCGCTGTGATGTTTTACCAGCGCGCTGGTTGGCCTGCCATTCAAGCACATGGCTTCATTGGCACCCGATTTGATGAAGCGGTTGCGCAAGTTTAGTGGGCCTATAGTGATCTCATCGAAGGGTGAAATAATCTTGACCATGGTAGTACCGTTCCCTGAAGCGCAGCGTTCGCTCATCGTATCAAGCGCGGGGCCATAATGGCGAGAAACGTCGAGCCGAAAATCGTGGATAGTTCAAGAATTACTTCAAGGATCGGAATGAAAACGGCCGATCGTCCTTGACCGACTTACTCAGCTATAGCGTTAGTGCTTTTTAAAGTCCAGTGTGGCCACGGTTTCAAAATGGTAGGTAGAGGGAAACATATCCAGAAGGCTCAAATGCGATAATTTAAACTTGCCTGTTAAGCTTTGCACGTCGGCAGCTAGACTTGCCGGATTACAGCTTACATAGATAAGGCGTTTTGGCTTCAGCTTATTTACCCAGTCATTTAGTGCCGGAAAACCTTTGCGGGGCGGATCTACCAGCATCAGATCAAATTGCTTTAGGCGCTGGCGTTGCAGAAATCGCGGTAGGGCATCTTTGTCATACAGATTCATTGCCATAAAGTCGGCATGGCTTGTATCGCTCACATCGACCATGCGCCTAGGCACCGATTGTTCGGCGATGATTGGGCTGGATAAATTGCCGCAGCCGGAAAAAAGGTCTAGCACATGCTCGAATGGTACCGCTAAAGCCCTGTTTCTGACCTCGTCAATCAACATTGTATTAACGGCCTGATTCACTTGGGTGAATCCACCGTCAGCATAAGGTTTGTCCCAACTGACGTTAACCCTGTCATCTTGCCAGTAGATTTCACAGTGACCATTGCCGCTGTGATCCTTCGACCAGCTTTTGTCGTCGTACAGAGCCTGTAGCTGTGCCTGTAACTGTGGCATTAGAATTTGGCACTTGGGAATCTCGACAACCTGATCCTTTAGACCGTCTACCATACCCAGGTATTTGTGCCGATAATGCAGTTGGAGTCTGTTGCGATAATGCTGGCGCTGCGGCGCCTGACTAACGTCGATACCGCTCTGTGGCAT
>JBLHSI010000196.1:0-5468 GCA_047626655.1 Halioglobus sp. | reverse complement strand
TCGACTCTCTTCGTGGTTGCCGATGGCGATAGGCTGTTACTGTTTTCGGGTGACATTACCAACAATAAATCGGACCTGCTAAATAATAAAGACAAGGGTCCGATATACAGCTATCTGTTAGTTCCCGAAAGCACCTCCCGTACCGCTCAATTACGGTTGTGGCTGAGAGAGATGAATGGCAATGACGACATGGAGGTAGTGGTCGCGCATGACTCTGAGGATATGGCTCAAATTCTACAGCCTTTCTGAATGCTTGGCTGTTGAGCGGCTTGCGTTGCGCAGGCCGCCCACCAGTAGCCTAGATGTTACTGCCCTGCGGCTGCTCCTCGTGCCGCGGCAGGGGCCTTCATCTGCATCATTTGTTGCATCTGTTGCATGACACGGTCGATAGTAAAACTGGCAGTCGCTTGGCGTGGAGGGAATTCTCTGAATGTGGCAAGCCATTTCCCGACTTCCCGTTGGGTGGGAACAAATAGCCACAATTGATCGGCAAAAAACCGGCTGTAGAGGCTGGAGTCTATAGAAGTCTCATAGGGATCGGTTCTAAGGTTAATCACCCGCGGGAAATTGAGAGCCTCTCGTGGGCCGCCCCAACCCTCCATCTGAAAACCAAAATGAATTTTCCAATCGTTCCAACGGAAGGCGTTGAAATTGGCATTATCGTCAAAGTAGTAAATATTCTCACGCTTGCCAGGACCCTTGCCCGCCAGTAAATCTGTTTGGTCAAAACCATCCAAATGAACCTTGTAAGTTGCGTCACCCGCGCGGTGGCCTTTCTTCAGTTTGGTCGCAATGTTGGGCTCGCCCGCTGCTGCCAAAAAGGTTGGCAGCCAGTCTTGGTGCGAAAAAATATCGTTGATGACCGTGCCCTCTTTGACAACACCTGGCCAGCGAATCAAAGCGGGAACCCTAAATCCGCCTTCCCAGGTAGAACCTTTCTCGCCGCGGAAGGGTTCAGCCCCACCGTCTGGATAGGTGTTGGTTTGCGACCCATTGTCAGTCGAGGGTATGGGATTACTCTCAAATACGCCGGGCAGTGAGCTTCCACCACCCGTCACTACGACGCCCAATACGGTCGACTTGCCGAACAGAAACTGCCAAACAGTCTCATCGTTGAGATAGTCTTGCAGTGTCAATGTGGTATAGCTTATTCCGATGATAAAGGTGCAAAAAATGACGGCCACGGTAAGGCCGGGGATGATACGTAGCACACGATTCACCGCAAAAGAAGGCAAGTTGTTCTGCTGTAGCAAGCTCCCGGCGACCATAAATCCGCTCATAATAAAAAACAGATCCACGGCGACTTTGGCCATGCCATAGCCCACCAAGTGGTGAAGAGGGTCGGGCGTTGATGGAGACGAAAGCTCAAAGTTATGACCCACTAGCACTAGAACCGCTGCAATGAGGCGCATAGACATAAAGCTATCTATCCGAGATTTGTAGCGATCGGCGATCGAATCGGTCATGAGAAGTCAGCGAAGTGGATGGGCAACGTGACTATCGATAGTTTTTTGCCCTTTCGCAATGCCGGGGATGAAGTAAGCTCCAGATTTATTGAACTGGCTGTCGGTCTGGCCTACAGTGAACGTATTCGCACTAATCTGGGTTTGGCGGCTATCGATAAACTGTCGGTTCACAAGTCGCTGAGTAGACGCCAAGATCAGTTAACTATGCAATTTGATAAGCTAAGCTCTTCAGGAGTTCTGCGTATGTCGCAATTTTCCGTCCATGCTATTGGTGTTCCCGGTATCAAATGGGGTGAGCAAGAAAAGGCTCAATGGCTCGCTATGCAGAGCAAAAAACGTTCTTATTTTAGCGAGGTAGTCGCGAAAATTGAGGCGCTTCCTGAGTGCTTTATCGTTGAGCAGTACGGTGAGCTTATTTATGCAGCCGAAACTTATCCACTGCATGTCGTCAAAAGTCGCGAGTGGGATGGCAGCAAAAAAACCGCCTTCATTACCGGCGGCGTGCATGGCTATGAAACCAGCGGTGTTCAGGGCGCTCTGCGCTTTCTCCAGGAGAAAGCTATGGTCTATATGCCCCACTTTAATATTGTTGTGGCGCCCTGCATTAGCCCCTGGGCTTATGAGACCATTAATCGTTGGAACCCGCATGCCATAGATCCCAACAGGTCGTTTTACCCCAGCAGCCCCTCCGAGGAAGCCTCGGCGTTGATGCAGTATTTGGCAAAGCATAGCTTTGATTTCGCCGTTCACATTGATTTGCACGAAACTACCGATACCGATAACAGTGAATTTGGTCCCGCGCTGGCGGCTAGAGACGCGGTTGATCCGGATATTTGGCTGATTCCCGACGGGTTTTACACCGTAGGGGATACTCAGAATCCACAGCACGATTTTCAAACTGCCATTATAGAGTCGGTAGAAAAGGTAACGCACATCGCGCCTGCGGACGAGCACGGCAAGCTTATTGGTATCTCCGTAGCGCAGCGTGGGGTTATTAATTACGAGATAGGTTCTCTCGGGCTATGTGCCGGTGTTAGTGGAGCACCTTACTGCACCACTACGGAAGTTTATCCCGACAGCAGCAAAGTAGATGATGATAATTGTATCGACGCGCAGGTCGCTGCTGTTTGTGGTGGTTTCGAATTTGTTTTGGCTTGCGATTAAACGCGATGTGCAGGAAAGATGTAGAGACTAGTCAGTCTCTACATCTTCAATCGGTACTCATATTCCAAATGGAAACATGGCCGCAGATAGCTCGGCCTCAGTGAAGAATACGGTCCGACTGAACTTCTGACGGAGTGCTAGTACTTTGGTCTGACCCTGCTGCAGCCCCCTGCTGCAGGTAGGTTCTCAACCGACCGACTACGCTGGTCATCACGTCGATCGTTTGACTGATCTGATCCAGTGCCATCAGGATGGTTTCGGTATCCTTGGGAGTCTTGTCGGTATTTTTCATTGTCAGAGTCCTCGTGGAGTCATAGGAATGTTGCCCATTTTCTCTAATCCCAGGTCAACGCGCCGCCAGTTTGATACTCGATAACTCGCGTTTCGAAGAAATTTTTCTCTTTGCGCAAATCCATAATTTCCGACATCCAGGGGAAGGGATTCAGAACTCCGGGAAACTGCTCAGGCAACCCCAGCTGTGAGAGTCGTCGATTGGCAATAAACTGGAGATACTCTTCCATCATAGGAGCATTCATGCCCAATACACCTCTGGGCATGGTGTCCCGAGCGTATTCAATCTCTAACTGCGTGCCCTCGAGGATCATTTGCACGGCTTCGCGCTGGAACTCCTCTGTCCACAGGTGCGGATTTTCAAGTTTGATTTGGTTAATGACATCGATACCAAAGTTTAGGTGCATCGACTCATCGCGCAAAATGTACTGAAACTGTTCCGCTACTCCGGTCATCTTGTTTCGGCGACCCATCGATAGTATCTGAGTGAAGCCACAGTAGAAAAAGATGCCTTCTGTCACGGCGTAGAAACCGATAAGGTTTCGCAGCAGTGTCTGATCGGATTCCAGTGTGCCTGTTGAGAAATTTGGATCACTCAAATTATGAGTGTGGCTGATACTCCAGGCTGCCTTTTTAGCTACCGTGGGTACCTCACGATACATATTGAAGACTTCGCCCTCATCCATGCCCAAAGATTCGATGCAGTATTGATAGGCGTGAGTGTGGATAGCCTCTTCAAAGGCTTGGCGCAAAAGATATTGACGGCATTCGGGGTTGGTGATTAAGCGATATACACCCAATACCAAATTGTTGGCGACCAGTGAATCTGCCGTAGAAAAGTAACCCAGGCTGCGCATGATAATCCGTCGCTCATCATCTGACAGGCCCTCTGGACTGCGCCATGTGGCGACATCCGCCGTCATATTCACTTCTTGTGGCATCCAGTGATTGGCGCAGCCATCGATATATTTCTGCCACGCCCAATCGTACTTAAAAGGTACCAGTTGGTTAAGATCTACGCGGCAGTTGATCATTGCCTTTTCATCGACAGTAACGCGCGCTGCACCCATTTCGAGCTCTTCGAGTCCGGGCGCTATATCGATGTTCTCAATCGCCTTAGCGGCGAGGGCGATGGGGCTGTCATCTGCTATGGGAGCCTTAACTTGTGCAACAGCGGCTGCCGGTTGTGGGGCCGCAGCAGCAACCGGGCTTGCCGCAGGCTTAGTGACGACAGCCTCGGAAATCGGGGGCTGGGCGGTGAGAGTGGGAGCGACTAATACGTCCTCTTCCTCGTGAAAATCATTCCAGTTCAGCATTGTTTCAATTCTCTATAGTGTCTGTTTATGTCGGTATCTACTGCCGGTCGTTGTTACTGGCAAGCTTCACAGTCAGGGTCGTCCAACGAGCAAGCCAGTGGCACCGGGGCGGGTTGTGCTGGTTGTAGATCACCCGAAGAAACGGCGTTCAATGACCCTGTGTCGATAGTTGATTTTTCTGTGCCAGTAGCAGCCAGAGAGCGCAAATAATAGGTCGTTTTCAGACCGCTATACCAAGCCATACGGTAGGTGATGTCCAGTTTCTTGCCGTTAGCATTATTGATATAGAGGTTCAGAGATTGCGCCTGATCAATCCACTTTTGTCTTCTGCTGGCTGCATCGACTAACCAGCGAGGCTCCACCTCGAACGCTGTCGAGTAAATCTCTTTCAAGTCTGCCGGAATTCGATCTACAGATTGTACACTGCCATCGTAGTACTTCAGATCATTGACCATAACCGAGTCCCACAAATCGCGGGCTTTCAGATCGTTTACCAGATAAGGGTTTACCACCGTAAACTCACCCGACAAATTCGATTTAACATACAGGTTCTGATAGGTAGGCTCGATAGATTGTGAGACCCCGGTGATATTGGCGATGGTTGCCGTAGGGGCGATAGCCATAACATTAGAGTTGCGCATACCGGTGGCCTTCACTGTGGCGCGCAGGGCTGGCCAATCCAGTGTTTGGCTCTTGTCGACTTTAATATAATCGGCTCCGCGGTTTTCAATGAGCAAGTCGAGTGAGTCGATAGGGAATATACCCTGGCTCCACAACGAGCCCTCGTAGCTGGCATAAGCTCCGCGCTCTTCGGCTAACTGACTTGACGCGCGAATGGCAAAATAGCTGATGGCCTCCATGGAGCGGTCGGCAAACTCTACTGCCTTATCCGAACCATAAGACAGATGCTGCTTATATAGGGCATCCTGGAAACCCATCAAACCGAGACCCACCGGGCGATGGCGCATATTGGAAGTACGCGCCTGCGGTACCGAGTAATAATTGATGTCGATGACGTTATCTAGCATGCGAACGGCGGTGTTGACTGTCTTGGCTAGCTTCTCCAGATTGAGGCCGTTCTCGTCGATATGCTGGGGCAGATTAACTGAGCCCAGGTTGCAGACAGCAATCTCGTCTTCAGAAGTGTTGAGTGTAATCTCGGTACACAAGTTTGAGGAATGCACCACGCCCATGTGTTGTTGAGGCGAGCGCAGGTTGCAAGGGTCTTTGA
>JBLHSI010000195.1:0-5516 GCA_047626655.1 Halioglobus sp. | reverse complement strand
CCAATCAATGTAGGTGCTTTTTTTTCAAAAATCATGACGGTAAATTCCTTACGGCAGAATTACGGTAGAGCCCGTGGTCTTACGCGCTTCCAAGTCCCGGTGAGCGAGTTGAATATCCTCGAGCGCATAGCGCTGATTTACTTCAATGACAATATCACCGCTCGATACTCGATCAAATAGCGCCTGCGACGATTCGCGAAGTTCTTCGGTGGTCATGAGATAGGTGAGTAAGGTCGGCCTGGTAATGTAGAGTGAGCCTTTGCTACTGAGCGTTTGCAAATTAAGCGGTTCCGGCGCTCCTGAAGCGTTGCCAAAACTCACCATTAAGCCGCGCGGTTGCAGACAGTCTAGCGACGATTCAAATGTATCTTTTCCGACTCCGTCATACACCACAGGAAGCATCTGCCCACCAGTGATCTCCCGCACCCGTTCAACGACATTTTCGGTATTGTAGTTGATGACGTGTTGATATCCGTGTTGACGTGCAATGTCTGCCTTTTTTGACGAGCCAACGGTGCCAATGACCGTCGCACCTATACTATTGGCCCACTGGCCAAAAATGAGCCCTACTCCCCCAGCCGCCGCGTGATACAAGCAACTTTGACCGGCCTGCAAAGCAAAAGTACGCCTCAGCAAATACTCTGTGGTCTGGCCCTTAAGCATCATGGCCGCTGCGGTTTCAAAATCGATGGTTTCCGGCAGTGACACAAGACGTGCTGCGGGCAGGTTGATAGCTTCGGCATAGGCGCCAAAGCCAGCGGAACAGTAGGCAACCCGGTCACCTACGACAAGATCTACGCCCTCTCCCACCTGCTCAATAACACCTGCACCCTCCAAGCCCAACCCTGAGGGCAGGGGCAAAGGATAAGCGCCACTGCGATGATAGGTATCAATGTAATTGAGCCCGATAGCCTTATTGACTACCCGTACCATGCCCGGACCTGGTGGCTGCAGGTCCAGGTCAACCATTTCCATCACGTCCGGCCCGCCGGTTTTGCGTATTACAATACCCTTTGCCACCGTTACCTGACTCCTTTTCAGTGCTGAACTTACAGCGCTATCATACACGCGCTTTTACATGCCGTAATCTCTTTGCAACAATTGGCCCCGAAGCCAACAATTTGGCGCAAACAAATATGGCATTAACCGACCATTGGGTTACGATAGCGCCTTTTGGGGACGCATCTCTTGTTTAGTCAACTGCAACTCGATAGACGACTAGTTCTAGCGCTGGAATCCTTAGATTTCACGCAAGCCACGGCTGTGCAGGAAAAGATGGTGCCGGCGGTGCTCACCGGTGCAGACCTGAGTGTCAGCGCAGAAACCGGCAGTGGCAAAACACTGGCCTATTTACTCCCTATTCTGCACCAATTGCTCAGTCAAAAATTGGAAGATGATACGGCCACGCTGGTACTCATACTGGTACCCACGAGGGAACTGGCCCGGCAAGTACTTAAACAATGCCGTGAACTCACTGGCAAATGCCCTCTGTCGGTACAGGCCATTACCGGCGGTGCCGACTTCAAGTTTCAACGCTCAATATTTAATAAGAATCCGGAAATAGTAGTGGGCACGCCCGGCCGAATATTGGAACACTGCGAAAAAGGCAGCGCCGATTTTTCGGGTATGAAAACGCTGGTGTTAGACGAAGCCGATCGCATGCTAGACATGGGCTTTCGTGAGGACGTACTCAAAATAAATGAATATTGTGCGTTAGAGAAACAAGTGCTGATGCTATCGGCCACACTGCAACACCGCGCATTAGAGGGTGTTGCAGCCAGTATGATGAAGGACGCCGAGATCATTGATATTGGTCGGGTCAGGGACGCTCACAGCAGTATTTTTCACCAGATGATTCTCGCCGACAACGCCGACCACAAAGACAAAGTGCTGGCCGCCTTATTGGCACATGGCGGCTTTGAACGCGCCCTAATCTTCAGCAATAAACGCGCTACCGCACAGCGGCTAGCGGGCCTAATGTCATATCACAAGTTTCGCTGCGGCAGCTTACATGGTCAAATGAGTACCGAGGAGCGCCGCCATGTGATCACACAGTTCAAAGACGGAAAAATTGATATCGTCTCCGCCAGCGATCTCGCTGCACGCGGCCTGGATGTTAAAGACGTTTCCCTTGTCATTAATTATGACATACCG
Organism: Halioglobus sp.; assembly: GCA_047626655.1. Taxonomy (GTDB): domain Bacteria; phylum Pseudomonadota; class Gammaproteobacteria; order Pseudomonadales; family Halieaceae; genus JBALVT01. Next base: position 3,362 of record JBLHSI010000195.1, on the reverse strand, counting down.
CGCAACGGCGATGACTACTTGCATCGCACTGGGCGCACCGGTCGCGCCGGCGCACAAGGCTTAGCTGTATCTCTGGTGGGCAGTACCGAGTGGAACTTACTTGCAGGAATAGAGCGCTATCTAAACCTATCGATCGAGCGACGCGCACTGCCGGGCCTAAAGGCAAAGTTCACAGGGCCCAAAAAAGTAAAATCTTCTGGAAAAGCCGCCGGTACCAAGAAAAAGAAACGCATCACAGCCAGTACAGACAAGAGCAAAAGCCGCAAACGCAACCAGAAAAACCAGGGCAAACCTAAATCATCAGGCAACAGTGTTGCCAATGATGGGTTCGCTCCACTCATCAAGAAAAAGACATCACCACCACTTCAGGATTAACCACCATGACAAATCCACTACTGCAGCCAGCTCTGCTGCCCCCGTTTAGCCAGATTCGTGCCGAGCATGTTGAGCCCGCTATATCATCGCTCATTGCTGACAACAAGCAATCTATCGACCGGCTGCTCGCTGCAAATTCTGACTACAGCTGGGACAATTTACTTGCACCCATTGAGGCGCTAGAGGACGATTTGGCCAAAGCCTGGTCACCGGTTGGTCATTTAAACAATGTGATGAATACCGATGAACTGCGCGACGCCTACAATGCCTGTCTCTCTCAATTGTCAGATTACCGTACCTGGATGGGCCAGCACGCGCAGCTGCATGCTGCTTACCAACAAATAGCCGAAGGCGATACTTTCAGTGAGCTGAATAATGGCCAGAAAACAGCCATTGAGCATGCTCTGCGTGACTTTCGACTCGCGGGTGTGGCTCTGCCACCCACCGACAAACAGCGTTACGGTGTCATCCAGTCGCGCTTGTCAGAGCTCAGCAGCCAGTTCTCCGACAACTCGATGGATGCGAGCAACGCATGGTCTAAGCAGGTTACGCAAGAGCAACTCAAGGGCCTACCGGAAACAGCCTTGGCCAGCGCCAAGCAAAGAGCAGAACAAAAAGACTTAGAGGGGTATTTGATCAATCTGGAAGGGCCCTCTTTTCAACCGGTTCTCACCTATTGTGATGACGGACAGTTACGCGAGGAAATTTATTGCGCCTATATCACCAAGGCATCCGACCAAGGGCCCCATGCCGGCCAGTGGGACAATTCAGACATCATCGATGAAATACTCACACTGCGCCATGAACTAGCCACGCTGCTGAGCTTTGACAGCTATGCTGAGGTTTCCTTGGCGACAAAAATGGCAGAGTCACCCGACCGAGTGGTGCAGTTCTTAAAAGAACTGGCAGACAAGTCTAAAGATCAGGCTAGTGCTGAGTGGAAATCACTCAACGAATTTGCCAAAAGCGAGCACGGCGTGGATACAATCAACGCCTGGGATGTTGCCTACTACAGCGAAAAACTGCGACTGGCGCGGTTCTCGGTCTCTCAGGAAGACATACGCCCCTACCTGCCTGCACCGCTGGCCCTAAAAGGTTTGTTCGAAGTGTGTAGACGCTTGTATGGGGTCGAAATGACTGAGGTGAATACCTTTGATAGCTACCATGACGATGTGCAACTGTACGAACTAAAGCAAGACGGCGCTATCATCGCCCGATTCTATTTGGACCTCTATGCCCGACCACACAAACAAAACGGCGCATGGATGGATGACTGTCGAGTGCGTCGATACAACAACGGTACTCTGCAATTACCTGTGGCTTATCTGGTGTGTAACTTTACACCACCGCTGGGCGATTCACCGGCTCTTCTCACCGACAACGAGTTAGTCACCTTGTTTCACGAGTTTGGCCATGGGCTACATCATATGCTTACCCGTCAATCGGTGGCTTCCGTCTCTGGCATTAACGGCGTAGCGTGGGACGCGGTTGAGCTGCCCTCGCAGTTCTTGGAGAACTGGTGCTGGGAAAAAGAGGCACTCACCTTCATTTCAGGCCACTATGAGACGGGTGAGTCACTGCCCCCTGACTTACTCGAAAAAATGCTCGCTGCCAAAAACTTCCAGTCCGCTATGGGCATGGCCAGGCAACTGGAATTTTCGACTCTGGATTTCAGGCTACACATGGAGTGGGGAAAGCCCGACTGCCCCAGCGTGCAGACTATCGTTGACTCAGTACGAGCAGACCTTGCCGTGATTGAAGCGCCCGCCTGGAACAGGTTTCAAAATAGCTTCTCGCATATCTTTGGCGGCGGCTACGCTGCCGGCTATTACAGCTATAAGTGGGCCGAAGTGCTGTCTGCCGATGCCTTTGCCAAGTTTGAAGAAGAAGGCATTTTCAACGCGGAAACCGGCGCATCCTTTAGGCAGAACATTCTCGAAATGGGCGGTGCCAGAGATCCAATGGAGTCCTTTATTGCTTTCCGCGGGAGGACACCCGACATTCAACCTCTACTGCGCCATTGTGGAATAGCGGCCTAGCCGGTGGGCGCCAGCCAAGTGGCGCTGGCTTTTTGACCGGCGCCTGAAGCAACGAACAATTCAATTTCACGCAGGTCTTCACCTTCGCTTTTTTCAACCATGCGCTCTAGCAAAAAATGCGAAAGCTCTTCAACCGTAGCGTTGAGAATGGGAAGTACCAATGTGTCGCTCTGCAAAAACGACATCTGGTCCTGTGCGAATACCACGTTAAAATAATCACCCTCTTCGGCAATGGTTTGATACGGAGAATTACCAGCCAATATTAGGTATTCATCCAGCGAGTCACACAGTTCTGCCGTTCTGTTTTTGTAAACGTTGTAATCTGCCGATAACCCGTTGGGGCCCACCGGCGCTACAATTCGAGTCGAGACTGAGTAGTTGTGGCCGTGAAGGCGCTCGCGAGACTGCGCTGAAAATATAGTGTAGTGAGCCGCCGAAAATTTGTGGCTCTCTTTGTCGATGTAAAGCGTCCCTAATCGGTCCATTTCGTTATATGATCTCACGCCAGTGGGTGCAACTTTACCGGTAAATGGGTATAGCCCATGACAAAATTGGAAGGTACACGCTGTGGCTCTTCCAACACTTCCACTTGACTAAAGCGCAGCATAATTTCTTCCCAAAGAATTCGCAGCTGCATCTCAGCCAGCCGATTGCCCATACAACGATGAATACCGAAGCCAAACGAGACATGATGCCGAGCGCGGTTGCGGTCAACGATGAAATCATTGGCATTTTCAATAACCTCTTCATCTCGGTTACCTGACACATACCACATCACTACTTTGTCGCCTTTCTTGATCTGTTTACCACCCAGTTCGGTATCTTCCTTGGCAATGCGTCGCATATGACCCAATGGTGTTTGCCAGCGAATCGTCTCGGAAATCATATTGGGAATAAGCGAGTGATCTGCTCTGAGCTTGTCATATTCCTCAGGAAATTTATTGAGTG
>JBLHSI010000194.1:0-5527 GCA_047626655.1 Halioglobus sp. | reverse complement strand
CGCCTATTCCAATACCCAGCATTCCGGGCGGGCACCAGCCAGCCCCCATAGTGGGTACAGTCTTGACTACCCAATCGACAATACTGTCAGACGGGTTGAGCATCGCCAGTTTGGACTTATTCTCCGAACCACCCCCTTTAGCAGCAACTTGAACGTCGACGGTGTCGCCTTCAATAACTTCCATATGAATCACTGCCGGTGTGTTATCACCGGTGTTTTTTCGAGCGCCGGCGGGGTCTTCGAGTATCGACGCGCGCAATACATTATCGGGATGCGTGTAGGCCCTGCGCACACCCTCGTTCACCATGTCCGACACCGACATGGTGGCATCTTCCCAACTAACGCTCATTCCTATCTTTAAAAACACCGTCACAATGCCGGTATCCTGGCAAATAGGCCTATGACCCATAGCGCACATACGCGAGTTGATTAATATTTGAGCTATTGCATCCTTAGCTGCCGGATTTTGTTCTCGCTTATACGCATCGTGCACAGCGTTAACGAAATCCAAAGGGTGGTAATAGGAAATAAACTGCAGCGCGTCGGCAACGCTATCGATGAAATCGTCCTGGCGGATGAGGGTCATGGTTGTGGCCTTTTGTACGTTGGCGATGTGTTGGGAGGGCTATCATACACTGCCCACAGGATGGGTTCACGACCTATGGGCGGTACTGCTAGCAATGGAGAAATAGTAGCGCGTGCGACCAGTTGGCGCGAGAGTTCAGGGAGTTGCCTGTAGCGCTCTTATATCGGCCTGCATACGGGTGAGCGCCGAGTTAACTTGACCGCGAAACGCATTGACCGATGCCAACCACTCTTCGTTGTCTTTGACTCGTTTATCAATTTTGGCGTATTCCAGGTTTATGCGATTCAAATCGTCGGCTACGCGTTCAACTTCAGCCTGGTTAGACTTGGCACTAGTCATGAGACGATCCAGCTCTCCAGCCACGCTTTTTAACTTAGCGACATCTGTGGATACCACCGAAAGCTGGGATTGAGTAGCCGTCATAGACTTTTCCGCTGCAGCTATTTTCCTGCGGGCATTGGCCGCATCCCCGGTCAATTTGAGTATCTTGGGGTTCGTTTTCTTTCTATCATCCCACAGTTTGCGGATTTCAGATTGAGACTCACTTATTTTTACCGCCATGGCGGCGGTATTCTGGCTGAGACCTTCATCGGTATCGGCCAGCCTATCTTCCAGATCGCTTATACGTTGATCTGCTTTTTCCATGGCAAAACTAGATTGCTGCAAGGCTTCCTGTAACTGCCACGCCCAAGCGCACGCTACCGCGGCGACAACCAATGCCACGGTTATGAATAAACTGGACCAGATTCCCGCACTAGCAGTGGGCGCCCGCCCAACCGTCTTGGCGCTGCCCCCCCCTTTACCGGCCCGGCTAGCACCGGTGCTGGCAAAGTGGGTTTCCCTGTCCCGTGACGGAACAATCGAGGGAATATGATCCAGATCATCTTCAGACATAGATCTAACCGCTTACACGTACTTTAGGATAGCACCCAACACAATGGTCAGGCCTATGCTTGAATGGATAACACCTTTGACCGAAGCCATGGGACCCATTTTACCAACCACGGCGTTAACCTGAAGCAGGACGATGATCGCAAGCGTTGCGTAGAGTGCGTTATCGCTCACGACACCAAAGGTTTCAAAGCCGTGCTTAGAACCCAGCATTCCCATCATCATTGGGCCAGAAAACAGCGTATTGGTACGCGAGGCCAAGCCGGCTTTAGCAGCGGAGCTAGGACCATCGCCCTCTTTGAGACCCAATACGACTTTCTGGTTTGGCCAAATAATTAACCACACATTGAGGAACATAAAGGTTCCAGCCAGCGCACCCATAGTAATCAAAGGCATCGACATAAAGTTAGTTGTAGCGCCTACCAGATGCAGCAAGTACAAACCGCTCAGGAATGTAAGCATTGCACCCCAACGAAACCACCAAAGCGCCCTAGGAGCTAGCTTCTTAACAGCGTCCGCTTTGGCGTCAGCCTCAGCTTCCTTAAAGTACTCACCTTGGATAAAGTTGAAGTAATACAGCAGTCCGATCCACGTAACACCGAACATCACGTGACCCCAACGCAAAATAAATTCGAGCATGACTATTTCCCCTGTTGTTATCGATTAAAAACCACAGCTATTGTACACGCTCTGGGAGCCCGAGACATAAAAAAACCCCGCCGAGGCGGGGTTTTTGTTAGGTGCCTGGGAGGCTATTACATCATGCCGCCCATGCCACCCATACCGCCCATGCCGCCCATATCAGGCATTGCAGGAGCACCGCCGCCTTCTTCGACAGCGTCGGTGATCATCACTTCAGTGGTGATCATCAAGCCAGCTACAGAACCCGCAGCCTGCAGTGCAGTACGCGTTACTTTCGCGGGATCGAGAATACCCATTTCAATCATATCGCCGTATTCACCCGTGGCTGCGTTATAGCCATAGTTGCCTTCGCCCTGACGGACTTTATCCAACACTACGGAAGCTTCGCCGCCAGCGTTAGCGACGATTTGACGCAATGGGCTTTCCATTGCACGCAACGCGGCATTGATGCCGTGGTTTTGGTCTTCGTTATCGCCAGTCAGATCACCCAGTGAAGTGAGAGCGCGAACCAGTGCAACACCACCACCTGCAACTACGCCTTCTTCTACGGCAGCGCGAGTCGCGTGAAGCGCATCTTCAACACGTGCTTTCTTCTCTTTCATTTCGATCTCGGTAGCTGCGCCAACTTTGATCACAGCAACACCGCCCGCCAGCTTGGCAACACGTTCTTGCAGCTTCTCGCGATCATAATCGGAAGAAGTGTTCTCTATTTGAACACGCACTTCTGATACTCGAGCCTGAATAGACGCAGCATCGCCGGCACCATCAATAATAGTGCAGTTGTCTTTGTCCATGGCCACGCGCTTAGCGCTGCCCAAATGCTCCAAAGTTGTAGCTTCTAAATCGAGGCCTACTTCTTCAGAAATAACCGTACCGCCAGTCAAGATAGCGATATCTTGCAGCATTGCCTTACGACGGTCGCCGAAGCCAGGTGCCTTACAAGCAGTTACTTTTACGATACCGCGCATGTTGTTCACAACCAGAGTAGCGAGAGCTTCGCCTTCAACGTCTTCAGCGATGATAACCAAAGGCTTGGAAGCCTTAGCCACCTGCTCCAACAAGGGCAGCAATTCGCGGATGTTAGAGATTTTCTTGTCAACCAACAAAATGAAGGGCGCCTCGGCATCAGCGCTCATGTTTTCCTGATTGTTGATGAAGTAAGGAGACAAGTAGCCGCGATCAAACTGCATACCTTCAACGACGTCCAGCTCATTTTCCAAGCCAGTGCCTTCCTCTACAGTGATAACGCCTTCTTTGCCGACTTTATCCATAGCTTCAGCAATAATGTCGCCAACCTGTACATCAGAGTTCGCAGAGATGCTACCGACTTGTGCGATGGCCTTGCTGTCTTCACAAGGAGTAGCAGCCGCAGAAACAACCGCAACCGCAGCTGCAATCGCCTTATCGATACCGCGTTTCAAATCCATTGGGTTCATGCCGGCAGCAACTGACTTCAAGCCTTCGTTAACAATAGATTGAGCCAACACGGTAGCGGTAGTAGTGCCGTCACCCGCCGCATCGGAAGCCTGAGAAGCCACTTCCTTAATCATTTGAGCGCCCATGTTCTCGAGCTTATCTTTCAATTCGATTTCTTTAGCCACCGATACACCGTCTTTAGTGACAGTGGGTGCGCCGAAAGATTTGTCGATAATTACATTGCGGCCTTTGGGGCCCAGAGTTGCCTTTACAGCGTCGGCAAGCGTGTTAACACCGGTCAGCATACGCCGACGTGCGCTGTCACCAAAAATTACGTCTTTAGACATGATTGTGTTCCTTCAATTTTAATCTTTTTGTTTACTAACAAATTCCGTGAGTTCGAGATGCGGTAGCTTGGCTTACTCAACCACGCCGTATATTTCGCTCTCGCCCATGATGATCAGTTCTTCGCCATCAACTTCAATGGTATTGCTACCGGCGTACTGGCCAAACACAACTTTGTCGCCAACTTTCACAGCCAACGCTCTCACTTCACCGCTATCGAGAAGCTTGCCTTCACCAACGGCGAGAACTTCACCTTGGTTTGGCTTTTCTTTAGCTGAACCGGGCAATAATATGCCACCGGCGGTAGTTTCTTCTTCTGCGTTGCGACGAACGACCACGCGGTCATACAGCGGACGGATATTCATGTGTGTTGCTCTCCAGTTATAGGATGTTATGAAGTCCCCATTGGGGGCTGACTAGATGATTGGGGCTGTGCAGTGAAATTCAAGCCCTGGCTGGCACTCTTTTCTCGCGAGTGCCAATTCTAGTCCAGGAATCTTCTCAGTCAAGAGCAATCAGTGGCGGGAGCACAATAAAATGGCTTAGTCGGGCTTATCAACGCGGGTGAACTCACCCTCGATGACATCACCCTTTGCACTGGGGCTGTCGGGGGAGTATGGCTGCGGAGCATCACCCCCCCACCAGCGTATAACTGTGCGCCGAACGGGACCGATCATCACGAAAAGTGCAACAAAGTCGGATATCATGCCAGGGAAAATGAGCAACAAGCCAGCCAAACCCACTGCCATGTGATCCCGAAACAGCGCGGGGCCGATAATCTTACCTTCCTGCGTCTCGCGCAGTTGCTGGAACATACCCATCCCCTGGCGCCTAATCACGGTAACGCCAAGAGAAAAAGTAACCAGCACATAAAATACAGCTGTTAGCGCGCTGGTTTCAACACCCAACTGTATTAGGGTAAATAGCTCAAGCCAAGGTAAAGCTAATAACATCAGGCGCATGAAGAGTCTCCGTTGCGGGGAATAATGGGGGCTGACTTGCCAGTCACAGACACCCCCTACCAATTATAGTCGACACCAACCGACCACTTCGCATCTTTTTTCCTAATTAGATCGTCAGCGGGCCGCTCATCGTAATCATATTCGAGTTGAATGACTGAGCTAAAATGGCCGTTTATTGGATACTGGAATCCGGTTGTGGTGGCGAGCTCGAAATCGTCCCCCTCGTCAAAGGCTACCAAAAAGGCATGCCGGTGAAAGAACCTCATACCCTTGTCGTTAAAACGCCAGACAAAATCCAGATTCCATAGAAACGCAGGCGTGGTCCGCTCGACACCATTGCTAAATCGCTCATCTAAATAGTTAACCGTACCTTTGCCGTTTAGTTGCATATCGTAGGTCTCGAGGAACTGGTAGCCCAATCCCAAACCAACAGAGCTGCGCTCATCAAGGTCTTTAAACTCATCTTCCTCATAAAAGGCATTGCCTGTGGCAAACCATTTTCGCGTAAAGAATTGATCATATTGGTAGGAGGTTCGCCACATATTACGCGTCGTTGTATCTGAGGCAGACTCTTCATCGTAGCGTAAGTTAATGGTGTGACGAGATTCGAGCAGACGAAGTTCCGAAAAGCCATCCAGTCTATACTTACTGATATTGCTGTTGCCTGAAGAGTTTTCAGCGGCCA
>JBLHSI010000193.1:0-5608 GCA_047626655.1 Halioglobus sp. | reverse complement strand
GTAGCGCCATTACGGGTGCCACACAGCGCCTTGAGTGCGACTTAATCGCCTTTTCAGGCGGCTGGAGTCCGGCACTGCATTTGAGCTCTCATACGGGTACACGGCCGCAGTGGAATGATGATGTAGTCGGTTTTGTGCCGGGCCCAAGCAAGCAGCAGGAGCGGTCAGCGGGATCTGCCCGCGGTACTTATCCCCTGGCGCAGTGCATAGAAGAGGGCGCCAGTGCCGGAGTGCAGGCCGCGGAAAAAGCTGGGTTTGGAGATGGCACACATCAATCTGTGGTGCCCACCAGCTTGGAACCTCCGCACGAGCCAACACAGGCCTTATTTTTAATTCCTCATACCAAGTCTACCAGTCGCGCACCCTCCCAATTCGTTGACTTTCAGCTCGATGTCACGGCTGCCGGTATTGAGTTAGCCGCGCGGGAGGGCTATGAGTCGGTGGAACATGTTAAGCGCTATACAGCGCTGGGCTTTGGTACCGATCAGGGTAAGTTAAGCAACATCAATGGTCTGGCGATTTTATCCAAAGCGCTAGGGCAGAGCATTGCCGAAACCGGTACTACGATATTTCGCCCCTGCTACACACCCACGACGTTTGGCGCCATAGCAGGTCGTGATGTAGGACCATTATTTGACCCCGAGCGCTATACTGCTACCCATCGATGGCACGAGGAAAACGGTGCTAAGTGGGAAGATGTGGGGCAGTGGAAGCGCCCCTGGTATTTCCCACGGCAAGGCGAATCTATGGATCAGGCTGTGGGGCGTGAATGCATGGCGGTGCGCAATAGCGTGGGCATGCTGGACGCGTCTACTTTGGGCAAGATCGACATCCAGGGACCCGGGGCTGCAGAATTTCTTAACCGCGTATATACCAATGCTTACTTAAAGCTAGCTCCCGGTAAATGTCGCTACGGGGTGATGCTAAAAGAGGATGGTATGGTGTTCGATGACGGCGTTACCGCCTGCCTTGGAAAAGACCACTATTTAATGTTCACCACGACTGGCGGGGCGGCAGGTGTTTTGTCATGGCTAGAGCTGTGGCAGCAGACCGAGTGGCCGGAGTTAGAGGTATTTTTCACCTCGGTAACTGATCACTGGGCTACTGCAACTATTACCGGGCCCAACGCACGGAAAGTCATCGAGAAGGTTTGCCATGATATCGATTTATCGAGTGACGCGTTTAAATTCATGGACTGGCGCGATGGTACAGTGGCCGATGTTAAGGCACGCATTTTCCGCATTAGTTTCACCGGCGAACTGTCTTACGAAGTTAATGTGCCAGCACATTTCGGCCGCCATGTGTGGGAGCAGTTGTACGAAGCCGGTCTTGAGTTTGATATTACACCTTATGGCACCGAGACCATGCACGTGTTGCGAGCAGAGAAGGGTTTTATTATTGTCGGTCAGGACACTGATGGTTCGGTGACACCACACGATCTCAATATGAGCTGGGTAGTAGGTAAAAAGAAAGACTTCAGCTTTATAGGGCAGCGAGGTCTTAGTCGCGAGGACTGTCAGCGTGAAGGCAGAAAACAGCTGGTAGGCTTGAAGACCCTTAACCCCCAAACGGTATTGCCAGAAGGTTCGCAGATTGTTAGCGATGCCAATCAAACATTGCCTATGGCCATGCAGGGACATGTAACCTCCAGCTATCACAGCGCTCATCTCGGCCGTTCTATAGCCCTTGCTGTCGTCAAAGGCGGATTTAATCGTATGGGGGAGATTGTTCACTGCCCGCTAGCCGATGGCAGCACCCTTTCGGCAGAAATAGTCAGCTCCGTATTTTACGATCCCGATGGAGGCCGCCAGAATGTCTGAATCGCAACAACGCTTAATAGGGAAGGGCGATATGACTATTCTTAGAGAGTCACCGCTGCACTATGTGACAGCTCAAGCAATAAGCGACAACTGCACCAATCCTGGTGTCGTAATTGTCGAGCAGGCGCATATGGGCCACCTAAACCTGCGTGGTAATCCACAGAATGAAATGTTTCGTCAGGGTATTGCCGACGTACTGGGACTGCAACTACCGATAGAACCGGGTTGCTGTGCCGGTAACGGCCAGCACAGCCTTTACTGGCTGGGACCGACCGAGTGGTTGGCGATCGTACCAGGGGGTACCGAAGCTACGGTAGAGGCCAAACTGCGTGAGACGCTAACAGGCCACTTTGCCGTGACGGATGTGAGTGGTGGCCAAACAATTCTCAATCTGTCGGGAAAAGCGGTAAATGAAGTGTTAAAGAAATCAAGTGTCTATGATTTCCATCCCAGCCAATTTACCCAAGGTCGTTGCGTGCAAACCACCTTTGCCAAGGCGTCTGCATTGATCCATAAAAACGCTGACGATTCTTTCGATCTAGTGATACGGCGTAGCTTTTCAGATTACCTTTTTCATTGGATAATTGACGCTGCCAGCGAGTATGGCATCGACGTAAAAGCCTATAGCGAATAGTATTCGACGCTGTTCGCAATACGGGTAAAGTAAGGAACTCGACAAGCTCAAAACATCGGGAGTCGCGATGAACAAGCTTTCCGGAAGCTGTATGTGTGGTTCCATACAGTATCAAGTTAAAGGCGATCTGCGCGAGATCATTGGCTGCCACTGCCATCTGTGCAGAAAATCCAGCGGCCATTTCACCGCAGCAACTGCGACACATCCTGACAACCTCAGGCTATTGAAACGCGGCGGATTGAAGTGGTATCGGTCATCGGCAGCAGCACAAAGAGGATTTTGCTGCCGTTGTGGTAGTTCGCTGTTTTGGAAGCCCGATCACGGACATCACATTAGTATTTTTGCTGGCTCGATAGATGGCGAGAGCAAACTGACGCTTACCTCACATATTTGTGCCCAGGAGAAGGGTGATTACTACCTGATACAAGACATACCGGCTCACTAGCAGCGCGTCGATGAGGTCGGTGCCGGGTACACTATGGTTCTTACAAGAGGTCTATTCGCTTTAGCCAGGCCCACTCGGTAGCGGGCAAATGAACGGCATTGCGAAACACATCGACCATATCGACATGGCAGAGAGTATCGCTGGGGGATATATACACACGTTGACCGAGTAATTGGGTGCCGTTCAGCGCTGGGTTAACGGGTATTACGGTGTAGCCATGCGACAAGAGGAAACGACGAATAAGCAGTTCCCGCATAACACCGGTCAGCGATTTTTAACAGTCGCTGTAAACATGTATCCTACACCCCGGACTGTCTTTATCAATGGCACGGCTTCAACGGGCTGTTTCATTTTTTTACGCAGCCGACTAACAAGGCCATCAACGCCCCTGTCATAACCGATCCAATCAAGACCGTGAAGCTTATCCAGCAAGAAGTCTCGAGAAAGAACGCGATGGGGTGCTTCTACAAACGCCCTCAACACATCAAATTCTGCAGTAGTCAAGTCTACCCCTTCACCACCTTTTGCAGACAGGTGACGCGCGCCTATATCCAGTTTCCAATCGAGAAACTCAGCGATGTTTTCACCAGAGTCGACCGTTGTCCGTGGAAATGTATTTCCACGAGTTCGTCGCAATACAGATTGAACCCTGGCTAATAACTCTCTGGGGCTAAAAGGCTTGCTAATGTAGTCATCTGCCCCTATCTCTAAACCAACGACCCGATCAATTTCATTGGTTTTTCCGGAGACAATGATAACACCCACCTCTGATACTCCTCGGATCTCCCTGGCAAGTATGAGCCCGTCTCCATCAGGAAGATTTAAATCGATAAGAAAAAGATCGATAACGTGGTGCGCTTTCAACTCTTCAAATCCCTGGATACTCCCCGCAGTTACGGTAAGAAAACCTTCGTCAGACAGAGTTTCCTTGATCTCGTCTAAGGTCTCCTTATCGTCTTCTATGATAAGAATCGTAGGGAAAGTATTAGAGCTTAACTTTGTCATTTCATAAGATCTTGACTAATCGACGCACGGTGGTTTTGCACAAAATTACACAAACCTCTCATATTCATTACATATTCCACATTTAAAATGTTGTGCATACATTAAACAATAGTAGGTACTTTATGCAAGTCGGGACAGCATTATTAAACGGCTCGGTCCTCATCGTTGATGATGACATTCGGGTGCTGGAAGAAATGACCGACGCCCTACATGACTATGGGTTGACGGTACACACAGCCAGCAATCAAATCATGGCAATGAAACTAGCCTCAGAACATTGCCCTGAGTTCATAATTATGGACCACTTTCTGCGTGGTTACACCGGGCTCGAATCAGTCAATGATATTCATAAGTTTCTCCCCGAAACTCGGGTCATCATGATCTCAGGATTTGAAGACTTATTTAACATTGTGAGAACCAAGGAAGGGGTGAGCAGTTGTGTTATTGCTGTTTTGAAAAAACCCCTCCCGATGGAAAGTATCGGCCGCTTTATCAGCAAACAACTAGATCAATTGCATTAAGATCAATCACACAGTAGTTTCAGTTTTTTTGATTTTGGAAGATTCATATGATGACAATGGAGTCGAGCCAAATAAAAAAGACATTTCTGAATTCTATAATCTGAGGTAACCACCGCCCACATACTAATCCCTAGTAAGAATGAAGCCTCAATCCAATACCGGGATAAGCTCTCGTGATCGCTATTTCCAAACACGGAAGTACATGGAATGACAGAACGTAGCAAAAGGTATATTCGTTGGCCTAACATCTCAGAAGCGGTCTCTTTGTTAGCTCTAACCGTAATGGGATTGATAGGGAACTATTTTAATGCTGAACTTTTTTTTGGTGTGAATTTTCTGTTTGGCAGTATTGCGACGATGGTTGCTGTGCGAACGTCGGGGATATTGTGGGGCACTTTGGTTGGAATCGCCATAGGTTCTTACACTTACGTTCTATGGGGCCACCCCTACGCGATCATAATATTTGGTTTGGAGGCCTTTTTTGTAGGCTGCATAGGTTCTCGTCTAAAAAATGACAACCTGGTTTTTATTGACGCTGGGTATTGGTGTCTTATTGGGGTGCCATTGGTGTGGGTGTCCTATAGCTATGTGCTTGGATTGCCTGATTCAGCTGTAACTCTCGTCGCTCTAAAACAGATGACTAATGGTATTGTAAATACTGCATTAGCTATTACGCTTGTTCAATTCACACCAGTAGGACGATTGCCAGGTTTGAGGGGAGTTGGCGGTGAGCAGCAAACTTGGTCAATAAATTCTCAGCTTAATACCCTTTTGACCATCGTCGTTATTCTGCCTATGTTGGCGATGATCATAATCTCCGGCCACGACTCATTTGAAGAGTCCGAGGAGCGACTCCAGTACGCAGTAAGAGATAAGGCAGAAGATACGGGGCGTGAACTTGCATCTACACTAGGCTACTATTCAGATTTTTTGGCGAGGGCGGCAAAACTAGAGCTCAGTAAAAAGAATTCAGGGTCTTGGAAGAATTATGTAAATGACTTTGGCAACCCCGACAATCCCCGCGTCCTCAACGCAGAGATATTGAGTGCTGATGGAGAAATACTACACTCTCACCCCAAACAACGGTCCGGAATTACGAAATACGCTAGCCAGATTTCTTTTATACCTCGAAATTCACACTATTTGTCACCTGTCCATGCTGATGGTGAGTTTAAACAGCCAC
>JBLHSI010000192.1:0-5656 GCA_047626655.1 Halioglobus sp. | reverse complement strand
GATCACTATCTATTGCTACCGCACTCTCGGCATTGGTCTGCAATGGCGCTGCGATTGCAAGGTTTGGCCGTAAATTGTAATAGTCATCGTCGCCATGAGGTACAACTGCATTTAAGCCGTCGCAACCGCCGCGCTGAAACACAACGACTAAGCGCTTGTTGGCCGCCGCTCTGGCAACCATTGGAAACGATAATGTCACTCCCGCTACAGCCGCGACAGATGCAGGCAGTAGACCTCTTAGAAAATTTCGTCTTTTCATAGTCAATCTCTTTACCCTTACTGTAGATGGTATTGTGGCGCACTTAACATCACTGCAGCCGCCGCTTTCAATCTGGATCCGACATCTTCAGCGTCGTCATTAATATCAAACGATGAGGTTGCACCCCGAAGAACACTACGCGCTTCGTCCCAAACGACTCCCGAGAATGCTTCACCGCCTGCAAGCTCGACCAAATAGCCCAGCACGGCCTCCTCCGTCTCATAACCCCGGTCGATAAACCAGGCAGCTGAATCTTCGAGGAACATGCCCATGGCCATGTCGGCATTAAACAATGTAGATATCGAGGCCACTGTACGCGTCCATAATTGGGTCGAATTGACCCAGTCGGCCCCTAACTCAGACCAACCAGTGGGTGGCATACAATAGAACGAAGGCATTCCGAGCATCCAAAGAAATGCTCTTAAGTGCTCATTGGACATTTCCTGTGCCATGCCGCGCGCAAGACCCGCCATAAACTCTAGAGGTGTTTTTATTTTACTGTTGAATTGTCCCGTAGCACTGAATGCGGGAGAGTGAAGAATTGACGCGACCACGGCTCCAATATCGCCATCGGTAGACAAGAATACGTTGGCGCAACTCGCTATATCTTGCGGTGCAGGTGTATCGGTCACGAGAAATACTTGCAGTTTTTTGCACAGATTACTGGCAGTCGACGGGTGCGTAGCCAGTAAATCAAGGACCTGACGACCCTCATCCTGGCCCTCGTTTCCGACAAGACTAAGACCCAAAACAGACTTAGCCCCAGTATCATGAACAAAATCAAAGTAGCTAAACTCGTTGTCCTCTACAGACCAGCCGGTAAATACCCGCGCCATATTATCCACGTCAGCTTCTGTATAGCCGCCATCCACACCCAGGGTGTGCATTTCCATAAGTTCGCGCGCGTAGTTCTCATTGGGACCGTTAAAGTAATTGTTGTAATTATCCAAGTAGATAAGCATTGCGGGACTGGTAGCACTCACCTGCAACAAATCGCGGAAGCGGCCCAGAGCATGTGTTCTAAACAGATTGTTTTCACGAAATTCAAGCTCAACTGAGCCAGACTTACCCAAGTAAGTATTGAAATGGTTCTCCCAAAACCAGGTCATTTTTTCCAGTAGCTGACGCTGAGCGTGAAGAGCACGTATGGTCTGGTAATCTTGTAGCTGACCAGTGGTCATCGGCTCGCCACGTTCGGTCAACATCAATTCCAGTGCTGATTCATCTATTGAGGCCGGATCTAATTGCTGATCAATAAACGTTGCGGCATCTAGCCCACGTGTCTGTTGCAGCAACTCAGGAGTCGCGCCAAAGGTTAAACGATTAATCGCATGCCCTATAGTCGCAGCGGGCGCGACGATATCCAGGGAGAGCACTGCTGATGTTTCGTGCCCATCAAAGTCGCGTGCTGAGACTTGCACTTGTACTTCCGCCCCAGCCGTCAAGCCATCCACCACGACGGCCCATGTACCTGAGTTGGATGCCACCTCGAGCTCTCGCTCGTGCATAAGTTGACCCGCTCCCGAATCGACAACGGTGGCAGTGACATGCTGCAAATTAACGTTATCAGCGGCCGAGCCTGTCAGTAAGAAGCCAGCGGCTGACACCGTATCTTGGTCATTATGTGATTGAACGACGAGAGAAGGTGGCAGCTTGTCCAGCACCGAGTTAAGGCTGACCGCAACTTCGGTTTCATTACCAATGCGGTCCGAGGCATGCACGGTGACGCTAAGATTACTCGAAGGAGACAGGGCCTCGCTGGGAACGACTTGACTCCACTGGCCATCGTTGATGACGATGGGAATAATGGTGGTACCGAGATTTTCGTCCTGAATCTCAATAAATAGTTCACCTAAGGTTAGATTGTCGCTCACCGTTCCGTGGATCAAAAATCCACCGGCGCTGACAATATCATCCGCGCTAGGTGCCAGAACAGCTAACTCTGGTCCTGTGATATCATAATTAAATTCGCCATCCCGGCTGACCGAAAAATCTATCGCTCCAATGCCTTCAATCCAGGGGCTGAAATACTGCTTTTCAAAACCGAATATATTTTGCGCCGAAACACTATAAATGGAGCCAGTATCTAGCCCCTGCGCATCAAAAATAACCCTACCTGACTCATCAGTCGTACCCGTTGCGACAGCAATAATTCCACCCTCTTCGAGGCGCTGTAGCAGGGTGAGTGTTTGACCGGGTAAATCGACGCCCAGATCAATGTCACGCAACCGAACCGGAAGCTGCCCGACAACAAACGGGGTCTCACCGACAACGGTTACCGGATCGCTCAATGTCCAGCCGCCATTATAGGGTTGTGACATTAATTGGATCGTTTTCCCCTCGGACAACGGATCTATATCAAACGATACTTTTCCATATTCATCTGTTGTGCCTAGGGCGATACCTTCTTTAGATCCGTCTTCACTAACAATGAATACAAAAACTAACTTTCCGGCCAGCGCTTCGCCGCTGAATTGATCGGTCAGAGTCACGTTGAGCGGCTCTGAACCAACGGGAAATACTGTGACGCCATTTGTTGTAATAAGGGCGCTCTTTTTAATCGTATCGTCTACCGGACTCTGGGTATAAATGACATAGTTTCGACCCTCTCCTAGCCCCTCTAGGTCAAAGCGAATATTGCCCGCCGAATCGGTCGTTCCCTGCGCGACCAATACATCAGATCCATCTGATAATCGCTCCATCGCCCCTACGGAATAATTAGGCAGAGGCGTGCCATCCCCACCGCTAACCACAGCGACGCGCAATTTACCCATTCTAAAGGTCATATCACCGGCTACAGTGATATCTTCGCTGAACGTTGTAATACCATTGAATGCTTCGATAGCCAGCTGAAAGATAGTGTCGCTGCCAAATTCAATATGTTCAAATTGAACATGCCCAGTACCGTCAGTAATACCGGATGCGACCAATTCAGGATCTCCAGCAGCATTTAGTCTTACCAGGTAGACATCCAAATCATTGAGAGGCAGGCCGTCGAGATGATCTATAACATGTGCTTTCAATAATGGGTGGCCCACACGAAATTCATGCTGACCGACTGCCAACAGTTCTTTGCCGCCAAAATAGCTATCATCAGCAGGCCGAAATGAATACAAACTATAACGACGGCCATTGCCTAGGCCCGGCAAATCCAGACGCACAACACCTTGCGCATCAGTGGTCCCTTCCGCCGCCCATTTTGATGTCCCGTCGGTTAACAGTTCGACCGCACCCACTCGATGATTAATCAGCATTGAACCATCGACCCCACTCAGCGCGGTGACTTCTAATGCCCCAATTTCATAATTGAAGCTGCCTTCGCTGGTGATTGAGGTACTAAATGCAAATCCGCCATTATAGGGGTTACTCATTAGGACATACCGAGTGCCCTGACCTAGCCCCGCCAATGACAATGACAGGTGTCCCGAGCCATCTGAGGAGCCGGCTGCGCGCCATATCAGGTTGCCCTCAGCCCCCTCCTCCATCGCGTGGACTTGCAGCGCGCTTAGCGGAGCGCCCGATATCGCATTGGTCACTTGGATATCCAAAGTCCCTGCCCATGCCATTTGCACGCAAAGGACTGTTGAAACAAACAGTGTAATCAGTAGTGCGGCTAACCGCGCGACGGGGGTAGAAATAATGTTCCCAGACATACAATGGCCTATTTCAAAAATGGGTGGAAATAGCGCTGCAGGCTCCGTCAGAGTGACCAGGGATCAATGGTCAAGCCTGCTAGCAACTCATACTGAATGTATCCGCTCGTTGCAGGAAAAACTGATACAGCAGTAGAATTACGCCTATTGATGTGTGAGACAATCAAAATCGTAAAAAAAATGCCATATTTTTATAATACCGGATATATGCAGCCAAAAATTCGCTCATTTAGTCATTTCAGAAAGAGATTCGAGACAATTTTTTCTATCTGAGAGGCGGAGCATGTACCCTTGCCCCCATGGCCTGGTATTTGCCTCCCACGACCTTTAGCCATCGCAACGCCTAATATGTAGCGCTCAATTAAGACGTCAATCACACCAAAGCCCTTGAAAATGTGGGGTTTTCTCGCCCAAAGATTAAATTTTAATAATAATAATCCCTTGGAATATGGATATTTCAGCCGTATTATCGGTCCTAGTAGTTCATTGCACAGAATGTGCGCTGCATAAGGGAGTTTGTGATGCAAGATAGAAGTCTCAACAATATTAGTACGGGTGGTATGGAATCGGTTCTCAGCACCAATAAGGTGTTAAAGAATACCTACATGCTGTTGTCTGCCACACTTGTTTTCAGTGCTGTCACTGCCGCTATGTCTATGGCTATGGGTCTGGGCCAAGGCACTGCCATGATTCTTTCATTGGTGGGTTTTGGACTATTATTCGTCGTCCATAAAACCGCAGAGAGCGGAAAAGGCCTGATCGCTATGTTCGCTTTTGCAGGTGTTATGGGTGCTTCAATTGGCCCCATGCTAAATCACTACCTGGCAATGCCTAATGGCCCGCAGCTAGTCATGCAAGCACTGGGCGGAACCGCTATCGTATTTTTTGGTTTATCAGCTTATGCCTTAACGACCCGCAAGGACTTTTCCTTTATGGGTGGCTTTCTCATAGTCGGACTGCTGGTTGCGGTAGTGGCCATGGTTGCCAATATATTCCTCAATATACCTGCGTTGTCGCTGACAATTTCAGCTGCAGTAGTAATGATTATGTCGGGACTGATTTTGTTCGACACTAGCAGAATCATTAACGGCGGTGAGACAAACTACATTCGAGCGACAATTTCTCTATACCTGAATATTTACAACCTGTTTATTCATATGCTGCACTTACTCTCGGCATTGAGTGGACGTGACTAAACTGTCGCGCGAGGTTATTAAGCCCCGGTTTTCCGGGGCTTTTTAGTTCTGCTAATGATTTACTCTCTTTTAGTACTCTCCTCCCCCTGCTCCGGCCAAACATCCGCTACCGCCGCAAAATTTGCTGTTAGTGTGCTCGCCCGAGGTCACAGCATCCACCGCGTATTTTTCCTCGATGATGGCGTTTTTGCCGGCGCATCCTCTCTGGTACTCCCCCAAGATGAGTCGTCTACCGTAGAGCGCTGGGTCGAGCTCCACGATCGCCATAGCATAGACCTGGTACTTTGCGTTTCATCCGCCTTAAAACGAGGCCTAGTGGATTCTGCTGAAGCCAAGCGCTACGAGCTTGAATCAGCGACGGCACACCCCGCCTTCGAGATTTCAGGTATGGGCCAACTTGTGGATACTTGCAACGACTGTGACAGGCTGATTACGTTTGGAGGCTAGCGAATGAATGACGCAAAAAGCATGCTTGTGATCATCAGGCAAACGCCCTACGGTACAAGTTTGGGCAGATCAGCAGTAGAACTTGCTCTGTCGGCGGCAAC
>JBLHSI010000191.1:0-5671 GCA_047626655.1 Halioglobus sp. | reverse complement strand
ATACTCCATCTTGTCCATTATCGAGTCACAGGCATCAACGCACAGTGCGCAGCCGATACACTCGTATTGTAGGCCGTCGCGTATGTCTATACCGGTGGGGCACACCTGCACACACAGCTCACAATCAACGCAATCTCCCAAGCCGAGGGCCGCGTAGTCTGAACCGTGTTTTCTTGACCCCCGCGTTTCTCCTCGCCCCGCATCATAAGACACAATGAGCGTGTCCCTATCGAACATCACCGATTGAAATCGTGCATAGGGACACATGTAAAGGCATACCTGTTCACGCATCCAGCCTGCGTTTATATAAGTGGCACAGGTAAAAAATAGAATCCACAACAGTGACCACTCGCCCGCTGAAAAGGTCACTAGTTCGTAAGTGAGATCCACAATAGGGTAAAAATACCCTACAAAAGTAAAGCCAGTCGCAAAGGCAACAAACAGCCAAGAGCCGTGCTTAGCCAGCTTCTTCGCCATTTTTCCCATTGATCGCGGTGCTTTGTCTAGCTTGATTCTCTGGTTGCGACTACCTTCCGTCTTTTGCTCTAACCACATGAAAATACTGGTCCAAACGGTTTGTGGGCAGGTATAGCCACACCAAACCCGCCCTGCAAAAACAGTGACTGTGAATAGCGCGAAGGCGGCGATAATCAGTAAGTAAGCCAAAAGAGAGAGATCCTGAGGCCACAATGTCAAACCGAGGATGTGAAATTTCCGGGCAGGCAAATCAAACAATACGGCTTGACGGCCATCCCAGTTGAACCACGGAAGCAAGAAATACCCGAGCAATAACGGCCAACCGCTGAACAATCGAATGCGCTGATAAAAGCCTTCGATTTTTCGAGTATAGATTTTTTCACGACGCTTATAGAGATCGATCTCGCCCACTTCGGCGGGGGCGACCTCGAGGATATCGATTAAATCCCTGTCCTTCACAGCTTGGACCTTATTCAACGGTGACTGAGGCTATACACGTAGGCCGCGATAATGTGAATTTTATCTTCGCTCAGCGTTTCTTGGTGAGCAGGCATCAAGCCATTTCTACCCTTACGGATACTGTGACTAATTTGCAGCTCGCTGCCACCGTATAACCATATACCATTAGCTAGATTGGGCGCGCCAAAAGCATAATTGCCCTTGCCGTCAGCGCCGTGACAAGCACTGCAATAGCTGGAAAAGGTCTTTTTCCCCGCGTCAATATCGCTAGACTCTCCCTCTCGACCGCTCAGAGATTGAACGTAAGCCGTTGTTTCTTGCACCCCTTGGTCCCCGAGAATATCGCCCCAAGCAGGCATCGCAGCCTGCCTACCATTGACTATACTAATTTTGATCGCTTCGGGAGATCCGCCGTATAGCCAGTCGGTATCGGCCAGATTGGGAAAGCCATAACGGCCCTTGGCGTCTGCACCGTGACATTGGGCGCAGTTATTACCAAACATGCGTTGGCCCATTTTAAGTACTGCGGGGTCTGCTGCTATTTCTTCTATGGGTAGCGCCAAGTATTTGTCACGCATTTCTCGAAACTTGTCATCTGCTGCGGTCACCTCAGCGTCGTGTTGACCCAGCTGGGTCCAGCCTAATAGGCCTGGATAATTCCCCATACCCGGGTACACAATAAGATATCCAATGCCCCAAATAATACTGATTAGGAACATATAGAACCACCAAGCAGGTAACGGATTATCTAATTCTTCAATACCATCGTAGACATGACCTGTGGTTTTTTCATCCGTGTTTTGATCGACCTTGCGATTGGCCAACAATATCCAACTAATACCGACAATGGATATCGAGGTAAGAATGATGACCCAATTACTCCAAAAGCTAGTCATGCTTGCTTTCCTCCTGCAACGTGCGTCGATTCAATTCTTCGTCCGCGAATGGAATGTTTGCCGCCTCATCAAAATCGCTTTTACGTTTTTTGCTATAGGCCCAAATACACAGGCCCACAAACGAAATCATCAAAAATAGGGTGCTCAAGCCCCTCAAATCATTTATATCCACGTTTACCGCCTCGTCTTCAACAAGATACCCAAACCCTGTAAATAGGCTAGCAAGGCATCTATCTCAGTCTTACCCCCTACCGCTGTAGCCGCGCCTGTGATGTCGGCATCGGTATAGGGAACACCCACTGTCCGCAGGGCATCCATTTTTTTGCCAGTGACTTCACCATCGATTTCGTTTTCAAAAAGCCAGGGGAAGGCCGGCATATTTGATGCTGGCACTACATCCCTTGGATTAAACAAATGTGCCCTATGCCAGTCGTCACTATAGCGCCCGCCCACTCGGGCCAGATCTGGACCTGTGCGCTTAGAGCCCCATAAAAACGGATGGTCATAAACAAATTCACCCGCTACCGAATAGTGGCCATAGCGCTCGGTTTCAGCCCGCAGCGGCCGTATCATTTGTGAATGACACGTGTGGCAGCCCTCGCGAATGTATATATCCCTTCCCTCGAGCTCTAGAGCTGGAAGAGGCATCAAGCCAGCAATAGGCTCATGTGATTCATCCGAGAAAAATAATGGGATCAGCTCTACCAGTGTGCCGAAACTAATGGCGACAATAATGAGGACAATCATTAAACCAATATTTTTTTCTACGACATCATGATTCATAGGTTTTACTCCTTAAGCCGCAGTGGCAACGGGCGCCATTTCAGCTTGAAAGCTCGGCCTCGTTGTCCTATAAACGTTGTAGGCCATCAGCAGCATTCCGAGGAAAAAAGTGCCACCTCCTATCAATCGAACCATGTATCCTGGATAACTCGCCTCTACTGATTCCACAAACGTATAAGTAAGCGTGCCGTCCTGATTGTAGGCACGCCACATCAGACCCTGGATAATACCGTTGACCCAGAGTGCCGCGGCATACAGTACCGTGCCTATAGTGGCCATCCAGAAATGTGTATTGATGAGCGCGGTGCTATACATACTCCGCTTGCCATACAGCAGAGGAATCAGGTGATACATAGAGCCAATAGTAATCATTGCCACCCAACCCAAAGCACCGGAATGAACGTGACCAATAGTCCAGTCAGTATAGTGCGAGAGTGCATTCACCGTCTTGATGGCCATCATCGGGCCTTCAAATGTCGACATGCCATAGAACGACAAACTCACAACGAGAAAGCGTAAAATGGGGTCGGTGCGCAATTTATCCCACGCTCCCGACAGTGTCATCATGCCGTTGATCATGCCGCCCCAAGACGGTGCAAGTAGAATAATCGACATGACCATACCAAGGCTTTGCGCCCAATCAGGTAGAGCGGTGTAGTGAAGATGGTGTGGACCTGCCCATATATAGACAGAAACCAACGCCCAAAAGTGAACAATGCTGAGCCGATAAGAATAGACAGGACGTCCTGCTTGCTTGGGCACAAAATAGTACATCATGCCGAGGAAGCCTGCGGTGAGGAAAAACCCAACCGCATTGTGCCCATACCACCACTGCACCATGGCATCGACAGTCCCGGCATAAACTGAATATGATTTCGTCATACTCACCGGAATGGCCATACTATTAATGATGTGCAGGACAGCGACCGCTATTATAAATGCACCAAAAAACCAGTTAGCAACGTAGATATGAGAGGTCTTGCGTTTTGCGATAGTGCCAAAAAAGACAATAGCATATGCCACCCAAACCACTGTAATGAGTATGTCTATGGGCCATTCAAGCTCGGCGTATTCCTTGGAAGTGGTCAACCCCATGGGCAGTGTAATGGCGGCGGCAACAATAACGAGTTGCCAACCCCAGAAAACGAACCCCGCCAAGGCGTCAGAGATGAGTCTCGCCTGGCATGTACGCTGGACAATATAAAACGAGGTTCCCATAAGGGCACTGCCGCCAAAGGCAAAAATAACCGCGTTGGTATGCAGAGGTCGCAGTCTCCCAAAGTGAAACCATGGGAGATCAAAATTCAACCAGGGCCAAATTAGTTCGGCGGCGATAATCACCCCCACCAACATACCGACTATGCCCCATACAATGGTCATAATTGAAAACTGGCGCACAACTTTATAATTGTATACCGGGTGCTCCAATGCGGAGTTAAGCTCACTCATTGTCTATTTCCATATCGAGATTTTAATGCAGTGGATAACTGAATCAGTCGGTAAACGCTGGCGCTGCACCATAATCCCAGAGGATCACCGAGCCCACCATCAGACATATTATGATAACCATGCAGATCGCCAGAACAGCGCTGGAAAAAAGGAAACCACGCTCTTCGGGAATACCCATCACAATAGGAATTCCGAGATACATCAAGTAGACCGCCCACGAAACCGCTGCAACTCCGACCAAAATATCCACCCATAAGAGCGGATGAAAGCCCACTAAACCGGCGATAAACAACGGCGTAGCCATCATTCCTGCCACCACTATTCCCTTCGCAAGGGTCGACTGCGCACCATAAGTACTGGACATCCAATGAATAAAATAGCCTATCACTGCGATGCAGATCACCATGGCAAAATAGAACAGGATACTAATGACACGCGCACTTTCTATCGTAAGCTTGATGGAATCTCCGCCACTGCCAACGGTCCAACCCACTTGAGTGGTGCCATAGAACCATGCGACCGCAGGCAGAATGGCCAAAACACAAGGATAGAGGATAAGGGTATTGAGCGAACTCTCGGGGAGATTAGCGATAGTGCGCCATTGGCTACTGGGTTTCACCAGCAGGCCAAAAGTATGTTGAATCATCTGTAGTCGAACTCCCCAATGTAATATTGAACGCGCTAGACTAGAATATAACTGGGGAACCTGTGCCGCATTGACACAGGTCAAGAACAGGGTTTAATTTATTTAAATTCGACCTCAGCGGCCGTGAGGTTGGCCATCGTTTGCAGGCCGCGAGGATCGACAATACAAATCTCTTTGTTGTCTGCGCTAAGCAGCTTCATTTTTTGCATGCGACTGAATACTCGACTGACAGTTTCGACCGTCAGTCCCAAATAATTGCCTATATCGATCCGAGACATCGGCAGGCGAAACTGAGTAGCACTGAGCTTGCGTCGCGCGTTTCGTGTGGAAATACTCAGCATCAAACTCGCCACCCGCTCATCGGCCGAACTCTTGCTAAGCAAAGTGATCAAAAGTTGATCTTCTGTGATTTTGCGGCTCATTAGCTGAAAGAAGTGATGCTGCAGGTCGGGCATCATGACACTGAGTTTCTCAAGGGAATCGAAAGGGATTTCACAAACGGCAGAAGTCTCCAATGCCTTTGCTGACGACGCATGGATGCCCTCGCTGATGCCATCCATACCCAAGAGTTCTCCCGGGAAGTAAAAGCCGGTAACCTGTTCTCTCCCGTCATCGGTGGTGCAATAGGCTTTTAAAGCTCCGGAGCGAACTGCATAAACCGACTGAAAGCTGTCATCTTCTCTGAACAGATGCTGGTTTTTTTGTAACGGCCTGCCTCTTTGGACGATGTCATCTAGGCGCACGACATCTTCGTCTGCCAGTGCTAATGGAAGGCAGATGTTGCTCAATCTACAGTTGCCACAACTAATATGCTCATCATGACTGCAAAGCTTGAGTTTCTCGGTGTTTCCTTTGTCGACGAAGCGAATACTCATGCTGCTTTCCGTATTGGTGCCGTTGTTAAAGTATAAGCGAAAACTGCGTTTAGGCGCGCGCCTTTGTTAGATTAAGCCGACGCTTT
>JBLHSI010000190.1:0-5798 GCA_047626655.1 Halioglobus sp. | reverse complement strand
ATTCGAATCAAGCTTGGTCGGAGTTCATCCCAGCCGTATTGAATGAACTGGATGACCAACCGGCGCATGGCTTCAAGCAATCATCTTTGTCCGGCGACGATTCACAAAACAACATTTCGGCCGTCGATAGCCTCTGCATCTACCGCACTATTAACTGGGGAAAGCACCTGGATATAGTGCTCACAGACACTCGTAGTTATCGCAGCGGACCTTGCGTTGATGAGGACTTGGCGGAAACCCTGGGCCTGCCTATGAACAGCGCCACTTTAGTCGAAATAGCCGACGGTGGCAGAGACTATAACAAGGGTAACCCGCCTGAATACTTACCCTACGGCGACGGCACCACGGCAAATCCCGCCGCCGCCCGAGATCCCGGTACTTGTTTGGGAATGCGCCAGCGGACCTGGTTTACCGACACCATCACGGCCTCCACGGCCACCTGGAAACTTTGGGGTAACGCTCTACCTATCTTGCCTCTGCAACTAGACCTGTCGAGTTTGCCCTTTGCCGGTCTCGAGGACGCGGTATTCAACCTCGATGCATGGGGTGGCTATCCTTCCGAAGTCAAATACCTGATGGATCACTTTGCCAGCAATGGTGTCGAGGGCCTGGTGTCATTTTCTGGCGACCATCACTTGCACGGTGCTGCCACCGTATATGGGGCATCAGGGGATGCGGCTCCGCGACCCGTAATCGCTGATTTTGCCTGTGCAGGGATTAGTTCTTCTCCCACTTTTGGCGATATTATAGCCGTCGCCGAAGACGGTAATCCAGATTTCCAACCCATGGTTTATGCCGAACCTAGCGACCCGGGAGATGCACTCATACCAGTGTTCAATATGACCTTGGTCCATGGTGTACTGGCATCTGCGACCTATGCAGCCACAGGGTTAGAGAGCATTGCCCGTTGGCTGGGCCCTAACGAGGCCAATAAAGGGTTAAAGTTTATCGATGTAACCGCCAACGGTTATGGGCTGGCCCATTTCACACAAGACCAACTGCAGGTCGAGCTGATCACAATGGAAGATCTAAAAAACCCTTTTGAAGCGGCCCCAAACATTAAGCATCGCAGCCACTTCCAGCTGGACAAATGGACGTCTAAGGATGGCCCTGTGCTCAACGGCCCCGTATTTTCGGGGGGGGCCCCCTTCCCCTTTGAACCTCCAACAGTGTAAGCTGGCACCACAACTTACAATCATCGATAGGCGAATCCGTATCAAACACACTGGACTCGCAGCAGACAAGAGTAGAGAGTAGTTAGCAACATGACAGTAAACAGATTCAATCCACGGGAGTTATGCAGTCGCAAACTCTGGGATCTCGTGAGTACAGAGCAACAACAACGGGATATCAATGAAGCAGAATTGCGTGAAGCCGTTAAAGAATTGGCAGAGCGCAGCCACTATCTGGCAGAACTTACCGAGATCGGAAAATTCGGCGGTTCCAATTAGCCAGGGGAAAGTATAGTGCCTCGCGTCATTTTATTACTGGCCATAGCGGTCGCCATTTATATCCTCTATCGACGGGCGCAAGCGGCTCCTCCTGAAAAACGCAAAGCAGAATTTATTAAACTCGGTTTAGCCGTGATGGTGGTGCTCGTGATTGTACTCACCATCACGGGCCGGATGCACTGGATTGGCGCAGCCATTACCGGCTTGTTAGTCGGGATTCGCCAGTTCCTCCCCACGCTGCTAAGACTATTCCCAATGTTAGCTTCGTTGCGGTCTAACGCAAATTCGCAAAAGGGTACGACTCCACCGTCTGAAGGCGGCAAGATGACCGCCGAAGAAGCTCTCGCGGTATTGGGGCTAGACGGCGAGGCCAGCGAGCAAGACATCATCAATGCCCACCGTAAAATGATGCAAAAAATCCACCCCGACCGAGGTGGCAGTGATTATCTTGCTGCCAAAATCAACCAAGCCAAAGATACGCTGACATGAACGAAGTATTCGTTATCCGCAATCAGTTGGGCCATTATTGGGGCAAAAAGAAGCTCTGGGTGGATGGCAGTGACAACCGTACCGTTATGCGTCTGCGCCATCGCGATGAGGCGGTAAATTCGCTGTTCGAACTAAGCTCAAAGGATTTCGAGCTGCGCGGTGAAATCGTCGAGGCCCAGCTGTCAGCCAAAGGGGAGCCTGAGGTAGAAGCTAGCGATATACCTCTACCCGACGCAGAAGTCGATGAAACACTGGCAACTGAGCAAATCCCGCAACCTGCTGAGTCCAGCGCAGCCGGCGCCTAGTTTACGCTCAAACGATATATTCGCTCATGGGAATGACATCTATTTTGTCATAATCAAGAAAGCGCCCGCAGCTCTCCATCATTTTCGTTTGCCGTGCCTGTAACTCATCATCATTTTCAACGCCAAAGAAAGCGTGATCTGAGGTCATGGCCTCCGGGATAAAACTCTCTTCGACCAAAGCATCAATGGGTAGCGCATTGTCAGCCGAATTAGAAATAATACGGTTTTGGCAATAGGCAAAGTTGGCCTGAATTTCAATGGCTATCGGTGTGTGAAGGCGCTGCCAATTATCTCGCCACTCAGCCTCGGTTAGCCGTGCCGGGCGCTGCAGAAAAACCATCTGGCAAAAACCAAACAATCGTTCACCGACAATACCGCGGTGCTCAATATTTTCTATCGCAACGGTTTCATCCACGCCAAACACATCGCAGCCTTTGACTGTGGCAAGCAATACAGCACGCACTGCCGACTCGTCTAACTCACCCTCGCAAAAAATCGTCACCACGCCATCTGCCAGCGGAGCAAAGCTCTCTAGTCGACGACCGCTAGCGGTATCGACATCGCTGTCAACAACGGCGATTTTGAGTTGTTTCACCCTCGGCAGTGCGTGCAATGCCGGAACTACAACCGCCAAAAGCCGGTCTCTAAACTCATCACCGCTGTAAATCTCGCGCTTCCAAACTGGACACATAAACTTAAGCACAGCAACCTTCCCCTATTCTATTAACGCACCCTAAACACCCAAAGGAGGGGTAATAGTAGCCGCGTTATCAATCACCATCTGAGCGCCGTTTACAAAGCGCGACTCATCGGAGACGAGATATAACACCATATTGGCAATGTCTTCTGGATCGCACATGTTACCCATCTTTCCGATCTCATCTATCTCTTGTTGAGTGGCATGGTCTCTTCCCGTGGCGACTTTGACAACCATTGGCGTCTTCACACCGTCGGGATGAATGGAGTTGCAGCGAATATTATTGCCACTAGATTTACAGTGCATAGCGATACTTTTAGTGAGGGCCATCACGGCACCTTTACTTGCACTGTAGCCAGCTGCAAATGACACTCCGCTCAATGACGCAACAGACGACATATTGACAATAGAGCCTCCGCCGGTTGCTTCCATGGCAGGGATAGCGTGTTTACAGCCCAGAAAAACGCCTTCGTTGTTCACCGCATTAATCTTGCGGTAGTCTTCTAAAGTAGTGTCAACAACGCTGCCCATCAGCATTATTCCGGCGTTGTTCACCAAAATATCGAGTCGACCAAAAGTCTCTAACGTCTGGGCTATCACCGACACCCAATTGTCTTCGTCGGAGACATTCAGGTGCAGATAGATCGCACTGTCACCTAGCGCGTCTGCTATTTTCTGCCCGTCCTCATCATTCATGTCAGCCAGCACCACCTTGGCGCCCTCGCGAACCAACAACTCGGCATCTGCCTTACCCATACCGCTTGCCGCACCGGTCACTATTGCAACCTTATCCGAAACTCGACCCATGATCTCTACCCCACTTGCCCAAAGAAGACCGGAGTTAAGCACTAGAGAAGAAGTTTCTCAATCACGCGGCTTTAAAACGCCGTTAAAGTGCTCTACAGTCAAGCAATATGAACTATACAACTCCAAGAAATAAAGGGATAACCGCATGAAGACAGAAACAAGCAACGGCAAAGTCACCAAGTGGCTGGGGAACTTAGCGTTATTAGCTCTGATTTTTCTCCCGGTGAGTGTATTAATGGTGCGGGGAGGTTTATGGCAACAGGGATTGGCGATATACGCACTAAGCTGTCTGACCGCTGCCATATTGCTGCTGGTTTTTGTCATTATTTTGCTGCTGCCGCGCACTGCCGGCAAACGTCGCCCGGTGGCTATGCGCAGCCTCATGGCAGTTCCAGGGACGCTATTGCTCCTCTCGGTCGCTACCACCGGCGGCGACTATCCCGCCATACACGATATCACCACCGATGTTACCAACCCACCCGTGTTCACTCAGGCGCCTCTGTTGCGCCATGCATCGGCTAATTCGCTGGATATCAACGAGGAGACTTTGCAAAGCCAGCTTCAGGCCTACCCCGATCTAGCGCCTCTGGAATCCCCCTTAGCCTTTGAGGCCGCATTTGCCAAAGCACAACAAACCGCCGAAGCGCTTGAGTGGTCGATCAGCTCAAGTGACCCCGAAAAAGGACTTATTGAAGCGATAGATACCACCGCTGTCATGGCGTTTAAAGACGATATAGTCATTCGAGTCTGGCGACAGGAAAGTACTTCCAGAATCGATCTCCGCTCAGCGTCTCGTGTCGGAGTTAGCGACATGGGTGCCAACGTCAAACGCATTAGACGCTTTATTAAACGCTTTAAAACCGAGTAAGCGGTCCTTTTAGAGTGTCCCGCAAAAGCGAACAATACGCTCGCAAGCCTTCTGCAATAGTACTAGGTTTTGCGCTAGGCCTATGCGAATACACGCATTCGCTGAGGGACCGAAGGCACTGCCTGGCACAACCGAGACTCCCTCCGCATCCAGAAGCTGGTGAGCAAATTCATCACCGCTGAGGCCACTGCCCGACACATCGCACATGATAAACATACCCGCCTCGGGGGTATGGCAGTTGAGTGTCTTCACCTGCGATAATTTGCTCAATACAAAATCTCGGCGCTCTCGATACTGCTCTCGCATTTGTTCTACATACGCTTGGTCATTTTCCAGTGCAAATGCACTGGCATCTTGAATAAACTGCGGGCAGCCAAACAATGTTGTTGTGGCATAGGCACCCAGACGATCTATCATAGTCTTGGGAGCGACTACCCAGCCTACCCGCCAACCACTCATCGCATGAGACTTCGATAAACCATCAACCATAATGACGTTGTCTAAATCCTTTACCGACGCTCTCGCCGAACGATGCCTGCCTTCATAGGTAAACATTGAATACACTTCGTCGCACACTAGCCATACGTTGCGCTCGCGGCAATACTCGCCCAACATCCTAAGTTGAGAGGCGGGAATAATACTGCCCGTAGGGTTACCCGGCGTATTCAGAAAAAGCACACGAGTCGACGGTGTAAAAGCCAACTTGATAGCCTCTATATCCAGCTCGAATCCCGATTTTACGTCAAGCGGCACCGACACCACTTTAGCGTCGATGGCTCTCATTATAGGCTGATAACCCACGTACATAGGTTCTGGGATGATCACTTCATCTCCAGCATCCAACAGGCAAGTCATCACCGCATGCAGGGAAGCCGTTGCACCCGGGAATATCGCCACCTCTTCCACGCTACATGGATGCGGCGAAGAGCGGCTCTCAAGATCGGCAACAGCCCTACGCAACTTCAACTCTCCCAGAGCGGGAGAATAGTGAGTGCGGTCGACGCGCAGATAGCTCACCGCATTATCGATTATGGGCTCGGGCGTGCGAAAATCAGGATCACCCACACACAGTAATATAATATCCTCGCCTTCACGCTGCAGCTTCTTAGCGCGGTCACTCACTTCCCAGCCATCACTGCCTGTCGAAGAAATACGGCCGGCCAAACTGCTGTATCTAGATT
>JBLHSI010000189.1:0-5800 GCA_047626655.1 Halioglobus sp. | reverse complement strand
GCTACCGCTAGCGCGTCAGCCAGCGGTTCGAGCGCCTGCGCTATCCCCAGCGCGCCGTGGCCATAAGCATTTGCTTTGACCACTGCCATGAGTTTTGAATTTGGAGCCAGTGCTCTAGCGTGTGCCAAATTATGCTTCAGCGCGCCTAGATCGATACGGGCTTGACTAGGTCTAGCCACTAGTAGTTGTACTTGTGTGCAGAAAAGAGTGTTTGAGCCACGAGCCAGACATCTCCGATCTTACCATCACCAACGATTTGGCCATCTACCTCGGTAACCGGTGCGATTTCCTTGCTGGAGCTTGAAATCCAGACCTCGTCGGCGTCTTTGAGCTCTTCAACAGTGACAACACGCTCTTCAATGGGGATGTTACCGTCTTTGCGTAGAATTGAGAGTATCAAAAGCCGTGTAATGCCGGGTAAGATCTGGTGGTCTAGTAGCGGTGTGATCACAGCGCCATTTTTCACTATGTAAACATTGCAGGCTGCGGCTTCGGTTAACTCGCCCTCGGCGTTGTAAAGAATAGTCTCGTTGTTTCCCGCTGCATGGCCCTGCTGATAATGCATCACATTGCCTAGCAGCGAGGTGGATTTTATGTTGCAACGTTTCCAGCGAAGATCTTCGGTCAACGATACCTTATACGGTTTGGCAAGTTTTTTGTCCGGCTGTGGCGCCGGTGGTATCTCAAAGGCAAATGCGTACACGGTAGGTGTTATATCCGGCGGGTATGCATGGCTGCGTTGTGTGTCGGCTCCACGGGAAATGTGAAAATACAGACCCAGATTGTCGCCCTCGTTTCTGCTGATTAGCTCATGGGAGATACGGCGCCACTCAGCTTGATCAATCTGATATTTTATCTCGGTTGCGTCCAATCCATTTTGCATGCGTTCCATATGCGGTGTAAAACCAACCAGTTTTCCGTCATAAGAGGGTACGACCTCGTAAATCCCGTCCCCAAATAGAAAGCCTCTGTCCATAGGTGAGATGCGAGCTTCGGTCATCGGCATATACTCGCCATTTAAGTACACGATACTCATAGTGTTTGTCCTGTTGTTAGTCGTTGTAGTTCTTTGAGGACTTGCTCGCCCTCGCTGGAATTCAGGCCATCCTCGGTTAAGGTGTTTTCTCTGGTGACGCCATCGACACTGCCTTTACTCGACAGATAACTTAGAATACGCTGTGGCGATACATCCCCCAGCAAGTCCCGTTCAGCCCAAAGACCCAGAAAAGCGATTAGCCCATAGGCTCCCCAGTTCGAGACGTCGGCCACTAGCAATTCGTCACATCCAGTCGTGGAGGCATTGATATCCAGTTGGCTAATCGCCTCACTGATGTTGCCCATACCAATTTCGTTTCCGCCATCGCCAATAGCAATGGTGGGGCAGGTCGCCGTTTCCATATACGGATCGAAGAAGCCACACCGCGCAGTAATGTCTTCGCCGCGCATGTTGTAATAGCAACCATCGGCGGTGAGTCCGGGTCGCTCAATAGAAATAAGTGCGACGGGGCTAAGTCGTCTGAGGTTTTCGCTTGCCTCTTCTCTCGCTGCGGCTAAACTGTCGGCTTGTAACTCCAGTAGCTGGTAATCGCCTGCCAGCGCTTGCGCCAAGGGAGTAGCACAGGCCAGCCATGGGTCTGCTCCGAGCGCGACAAAGGCATCGTAGAGTGCGATTGCACCCACCGGCCCATCAGTTTCAAAGGTATCGCCCACAGGGAATCCGGTAGCAATAATAACGGTGCCAGAAATATCCCTCAACGACTCAGCCGCGCGCAAATAATACCCTGTCATTAGTGCGGATTGCGCTGTCTTCATGTGGCGCAAATTTCGCGCAACGAGCAAATCCTCTATCGCTTTGCTAAGTTCTAACTCTGTCACGAATGGCTCTCCGAAGGTCTTTCTGATACGGGCGTGCGTTGTTCATAACGCCGCATAAGGTGCAGCGTGTTGTGGGCGGCATGAGTGCTGATTGCTGCGAAATGGACACGTCCACCTGGTTTCAACTGCGCGAGCCTGGCGGCATCAATCGATAAAGCCGAGCCGATCTTTGGATACCCACCAATAGTTTGACGATCATACAATAGCGCAATGGGCTGACCGTCAGCGGGAATTTGAATGGCACCGTAACAAATACCTTCAGAGAGTATTCCCTCAATGTCGCAACTTATTTTGGGGCCCTCTAACCTATATCCCATCCGATCGCAGCGATCACTGACCTGATACGTGCTACCGAAAAACCGGCGTTGCTGGAGGCGACTAAAATGGTGCTGTTGGTAGCCGGGAATAACACGCACCGTGATACTGTCATCGTATACGGGTTGATCTTCTTGGGTGAGGTAGAGTAATTGTCGCGCTATTCCAGCTGAGCAGGGTAACTGGTCGCCCGCCGCGAGCTTATCTCCCCGCAGTCCACCCAGTTGCTCGCGCATCACCGTAGCGGTGCTGCCAAAACTGGGACTGATGCTAAAGCCGTTTGCGACACCCAGGTAGGTTCGCACCCCCATAGGTGAAAAACCCAGCGCGACTGTATCACCGGCAGATACCCGGTGAACACACCACAAGTCTTGCTGTTCATTATTGATGGTTAACGGCATTGGCGCACCGGTAACACAAATGTAAGTATCTACCGTCACCTCTACCTGCAGGCCACCGAAACTGACTTCTATTGCGCTGGAATTCGGATCATTCTGCAGTAGTCTATTACACCAGGAGAAGGCTTGTGGGTCCATCGGGCCACCTGTGGTTAAACCGATGCGATGTTGCCCGATGCGGCCGCTGTCCTGTAGCAGGCTGAGAATGCCGGCTTGTATAATTTTGACGCTCATTCTAGTGTGCCGCCCATCGCCATAAACTGATCTCGATCTATGGGATCGAATTTGACAGTATCGCCTACACTGACCGGCATGATTGGATCACTGTCGGGATTGAACATCCGGGTTGGGCAGCGTCCCACAAGGTTCCAGCCGCCGGGCGACTGCGCGGGATAAACGGCAGTTTGCCTATCGGCAATAGCCACGGCTCCACGCGGGACCTTTTGTCTGGGTGTTGCTAATCGCGGTGCGGCGATTCGGGCATCAACTTCGCCCAGATAGGCGAACCCAGGGGCAAAACCAATAGCATACACTCGATATTCTGTGCTGCAATGTAAGCGTATAACCTCTTCGACACTAAGTTGTGCGCGCAGCGCCAAGTCTTCGAGATCTTCTCCCGACTCGGGTGAATAGTAAACTGGCAATGACACCGTTTTGCCGGGCGGTAAGGCGTTGTCTTGTAGCTTTTCGGTGATTTTACGGACCTGTGCTGAAACCGCATAGTGATCGGTTTTTATCGGATCGTAGATGATTAACAGCGATGCATAAGAAGGGACTAAATCTATCATCAGATCACCGAGGCTGGCCTCTATTGCGATGGCTGCCGCCTGAACCAGACCAGATACGGCGGCACTAGTTTCCTCCCCTAGATAGAGCATAAGTGAGTTTTCACCCGCAGTTATCAGTCTCATCGTGCAGTCCTGATTATCGAGCTGTGGGAGAAGACAGCAGTGCGCGAATTTCTTGAATAGCGTTCACCCCCTCTAAATTGTCGCCGTGAACACAGAGCGTGTCTGCTGTGAGTGCGAGTTTATCGCCATCCACATTGGTGACGGTTCCGCTGTCTCTTAGTTGTATAACTTGCGCGAGCATTTTTTCCTTGCCATGAACAGCGCCGGCTTTATTGCGTGGCAGTAGCGCGCCATCGGTGTCGTAACAGCGGTCGGCAAAAGCTTCAAACTGTATGTTTATCTTGCGATCTTTCGCTTCCTCTCTATGTTTGTCTGCGTTTGGTGTTGCCTGAACAAGCAATGATAAGGGGCGGTAGTATCCGGCCAAAGTATCCATGATCACAGAGCGAATATCGGTGTTAGCCATCATGTCGTTGTATAGCGCGCCATGAGGTTTGACATACTGTAGTTCTAGGCCTTCGCTGCGTGCCATGCCATCAAGAGCGGATATCTGGTAAAGCAACGCGGCGCTTAATTCATCGGTAGAAAGCTTCATGGAGCGCCGGCCAAAACCGACTAAATCTGGATAGGCGGGGTGGGCACCAACGGTGACATCGTTCTGGCGGGCTAATGACAGTGTATTACGGATAGTCAGAGGATCGCCCCCGTGAAATCCGCAGGCAATATTGGCCTGGTCGATAAATGGCATGACCTGGTCGTCCATGCCCATTTTCCAGCTGCCGTAACTTTCACCAAGATCGCAGTTCAACAACATGCTCAAGACCTATTAATCAAATTTACATTACCGCCAACTTACTGTTGGGTAAGTTGGTCACCAACATACAACCTGGACTGTGTGTAATAGCGAAGGGTAATTTCGCCTGCTCCAAAGCCACTTGTGGTGTGACACCACAAGCCCAAAATACCGGTAGTTCGTTCTCATACAGCTCCACTGGATCACCGTAGTCGGGACGATTGATATCGTCAATACCGATTAGCTCGGGGTTCGCCAAGTGAATAGGAGCACCATGAACAGCCGGAAATCGCGTGCATATTTGTACCGACCTAATGGCGTCTACCGCCAAAAAAGGTCGCATGCTAACGACCATATTTCCACCAAATGGGCCTGCACTAGTGCACGCAATATTTGTTTTGTACATCGGAACGTTGACGCCCGCTGTCACATTTCGAACTTCGAGGCCATCGGCTAGCAGTGCTTCCTCAAAGGAGAAAGAACACCCTAGGGCGAAGGTGACCAAGTCATCGCGCCAAATATCAGAGATATCCGCCAGCTCCCGCTCGCATTTACCGTCTTTGAATACCCGGTAGCTTGGCACGTCAACTCTTATATCGATATCCCCTAAAAGTGGTAGCGTAGGATCGCCCGGTTCGTTGGAGGTTGCTATCAATGGGCAGGGCTTGGGGTTTAACTGGCAAAAACGCAGGAAGTCACTGGCATTTTCGGCCGGAAGAATAACGATATTACACTGTACAAAACCCGGGGCAAAACCCGATGTGTTTCCCCGATGTTGTCCTGTGCGAATTTGGGCCCGCAAATTCTGGGGTGACAAGAGATCGCTCATAGACTGTTGCCCCTTTGGCATGCGGCTGAATTCGATCAGATAATATACAGCGGTTGAAAGACATTCGCACTTCAAATTGTTTGGCAGACGAGCCCAAATCTGCATAATGGCAGCCCCAGACTAACGATAGAAGATACGGTTATGTTCCACCAGCTCATAGATGTACTCACCCCCCAAAGTCATGACGAAGATGTATTTTTAGCAGGTAACATGCACCCTAAGGCACAGCGGGTCTATGGTGGGCAGGTATTGGCGCAATGTATTAGTGCAGCTGTTGCGACGGTGGCTGAGGATCGAATACTACACTCTCAGCACGCCTACTTTTTACGACCGGGTAATCCGGCTAAACCGATAATGCTGGAGGTAGAGCGGGCTCGCGATGGTTTCAGCTTTAGTTCGCGAAGAGTCGTGGCGCTGCAGGACGGCAAACCCATCTTGGTGAGTTCCCTTTCTTTCCAGATGGTATCTGTGGGCGACGACTTTCAGGTTGAGGCTCCCAATGTGCCTCAACCTGAAGATCTGCCCAGCGAGCGCAGTCTGGGCCTGGAAGCAGATACCCTCTATGAAGATTTCATGATTACCACTGGCGAAGACCTCGATGTGCGCGTAGTCGAGCCCATTGACTGGGGGAATCCAGTAGCTCGCGAACCAAAACTGCAAGTCTGGATGAAAACAACGGGTCGTGTGCCCGGTATCGGTCAGGAAAATAGAGGGCTTCATCAGGCGCTTTTGGCCTATA
>JBLHSI010000188.1:0-5803 GCA_047626655.1 Halioglobus sp. | reverse complement strand
TGCGAGCGTATGGCGTCATTGACAACAATCAACGCCTGATTATCCACGCTATTATCGCCTTCTATACCGCGGCCAATCACATCGGTGTCGATGCCACTCATGAAGTCCTTTAGCAGCGGACGACATGCGTGGTCGAATAGGTAGCAGCCATACTCAGCGGTGTCAGAAATAACCACGTTCATTTCGTACAGCTTTTTGCGCGCAATCGTGTTGGCAATGAGTGGTGTCTCATGCAGTGATTCGTAGTAGGCAGATTCCTCGATAATACCTGCAGCCACCATGGTCTCAAAGGCCAGCTCTACGCCGGCTTTTACCATTGCCACGAGCAAAATACCGTGGTCATAAAACTCTTGCTCAGTGATCTCATCGCTGGTGTTGGCAGATTGCTCGAAGGCTGTTTCTGCTGTCGCGGCGCGCCAGCTCAGTAGATTGATATCATCATTGGCCCAGTCTTCCATCATCGTGCTGGAGAAGTGTCCCGTCATAATGTCGTCCTGATGCTTTTCATACAGCGGACGCATAATCACTTTTAATTCTTCAGCCAAATGAAAGGCGCGAATTTTTGCCGGATTTGACAGGCGGTCCATCATGTTAGTGATGCCGCCGTACTTAAGACCTTCGGTGACCGTCTCCCAGCCGTACTGAATGAGTTTGGATGCATATTCCCCGGCGATGCCTTTCTCAACCATTTTGTCGAAGCACAAAATCGCACCAGTTTGTAACATGCCACACAGAATAGTTTGTTCGCCCATCAAGTCGGATTTTACTTCCGCAATGAAAGAAGACTGTAATACGCCAGCACGATGACCGCCGGTGCCGGCAGCATATGCCTTGGCAATTTCGAGGCCATCGCCATTGGGGTCGTTCTCTGTATGCACTGCGATGAGCGTTGGCACGCCAAAGCCGCGTTTGTATTCTTCTCGAACCTCGGTGCCGGGGCACTTGGGGGCGACCATGATGACCGTAAGATCATCGCGAATCTGCATGCCTTCCTCCACAATATTGAAGCCGTGCGAGTAGGCCAGACAAGCGTCTTTTTTCATAAGTGGCATGATCTGCTTCACCACACTGGTGTGCTGCTTATCAGGTGTGAGGTTCAACACCAAATCTGCCTGTGGAATAAGTTCATCGTAGCTACCAACGGTAAAGCCGTTTTCTGTCGCATTTTTCCAGGATTGGCGCTGTTCTGATATAGCGGCATCGCGCAAAGTATAAGACACGTCCAGTCCACTATCGCGAAGGTTCAAGCCCTGATTCAATCCTTGTGCGCCACATCCGACAATAACCAGTTTTTTGCCGCGAATTTTCTCCACGCCATCGGCGAACTCACTTTTGTCCATAAAGCGGCATTTGCCCAGCTGTTGTAGTTGCAAGCGCAGTGGCAGTGTATTGAAGTAGTTATGTCCCATAGTGTGGTCCTTTTTGTTAGCAGCAATAAAAGGTGCACTGTACGGCAATGTCTAACTTGCGTAAAACGCTATATTGTATATATAGTGTTGCACAAAACGCAATAATGGTGAGTAGAGTGGACGAGAAGCTATTGCAGGTATTTTTGTCAGTGGCCGACACGCTGAATTTTAGCCGCAGTAGTGAGCAGTTACACACTAGCCTGTCGGCGGTAAGTCGAAGCATACAAAGGCTAGAGTCCGATTTGGGGCAAACGCTGCTTGAGCGGGACAACCGCCGCGTCCGCCTCACCAAACACGGAAGTGAATTTAGGATATATGCTCAAAAGGCGCTGAATGATTGGCAATTTATCAAGCGCAAAATGAATGAGGAAACCGAACTGGCAGGTGAGGTGAGCCTGTTTTGTTCGGTAACAGCCAGTTACAGCATACTGGCTCCAATCCTCGAGTCTTTCAGAGTGTTACACCCGTCCGTGGAAATTATGATGCATACCGGCGATCAGGCGGATGCAATTACTCGTATTTTGTCTGGGCAGGATGATTTGGCGGTAACCGGACATCCGCAAACGCTGTCTCCCAGGTTGGATTTTTTGCCTCTGCTGGAGTCCCCGATTGTCTTCTGTGCACCGGCGGCAGACTGTGCCGTGCACCAACTGCTGCTCGCGACAGATCCGCGCTCGGATGATTTCGACTGGTCGTTGGTACCTTTTATTGTGCCAGAACGGGGCATCAGCAAAACGATGCTGGACGAGTGGTTTAGTCGCCACAATATTGTACCTAATATTTATGCGCAGGTGGCGGGTCACGAAGCGATCGTGGCTATGGTGGGATTGGGTCTGGGGGTAGGAATCGCACCCGAACTAGTCATAGGGGCAAGTGGTATGAGCGACAAAGTGACTCAACTGCCGGTTCGGCACCCATTACCGGCGCTAAATATAGGCTTATGTGGCTTGCGAAGCCGCCTGGAGAGCCCATTGGTAAAATCTCTATGGAACGCAGCTCGGGATAAGCGTAAAATGACCCGATGAGCGACTCTACTGAAAATAAAGACCCTATAAGTTCACCCGGCATGGATCGGTTCGTTGACGAGCACGAGGAAGAAGTGTCGGTCGACGGCAAAACCGTGCGCGAGAGGGGCATTTTTCTGTTGCCCAACCTGTTTACCACTGGTGCGCTGTTTTGCGGCTTTTACGCCGTCATCGCAGCCATGCGGGGTAATTTCGAAAGCGCGGCCATTGCCATCTTTTTTGCCATGATCATGGACGGTTTGGACGGTCGAGTGGCGCGCATGACGAACACTTCCAGTAAATTTGGTGCTGAGTACGACAGTCTGTCCGATATGGTGTCGTTTGGCGTGGCTCCGGCTCTGGTTATGTTTAGCTGGGCTCTGGGCGACCTGGGCAAGTTTGGATGGAGTGCGGCTTTTATCTATGTCGCCTGCGCTGCTCTTCGGTTAGCGCGGTTTAACACGCAAATCGATACCGCCGATAAAAACTATTTTACTGGCCTGGCAAGCCCGGCTGCGGCAGCTATTATCGCCAGTACGGTGTGGGTTTGTCATGATCTGGGCTGGGTGGGCAGTCAGCTGCCCCACCAAGTTGCAATCTTTGTTGCCGTTGCGACTGCTGTGACCGGTATTTTGATGATGACCAACATTCCCTACTACAGTTTCAAGGAGATTGATTTACACGGACGGGTTCCGTTTTTTGTCATGATCTTTATCGTCTTGATTTTTGGATTGGTGACCCTGGATCCCCCGCGAGTACTGCTTGTGGCGTTTGTCGGATATGGGCTGTCTGGCCCCATTCTTTTCTTGTTTAAGCGACGAGCCGCGCGTAAAGCATAAGTTCTGGCTTTTTGTATCAATCAGTGTACTCTCCGTCAACATTGAGTTCTTCCCTCTATTAACGGGTCATATTCGGCCAACTATCAGGAGTGCTAAACCATGATTCATTCCGGCAAATCCATCACCGTCGAGTTGCTTGATGGGGGTATCGCAGAACTGAAGTTTGATCTTCAGGGCGAATCCGTCAATAAATTCGACAAGGCCACCGTAGAAGACCTGGCAGTCGCGGTAGCTGCTATCGCGGCGGATGACAGCGTTAAAGGTGTCATTGTGACTTCGGGTAAAGGCGTCTTTATTGTAGGGGCTGACATCACCGAATTCACCGAGATGTTTAAATTACCCGAAGACGAGATTGCCGCATGGTGCGTGAAGTCCAATGAGGTGTTTAATGCCTTCGAGGACCTCGATATACCCAAAGTTTGCGCGGTCAATGGTATCGCCCTAGGCGGTGGCCTCGAGATGGCATTGGCCTGCGACTTCCGAGTCATGAGCAGCAAGGCTCAGGTAGGGTTGCCAGAAGTAAAGCTGGGTCTCTACCCCGGATTTGGCGGCACTGTTCGGATGTCGCGTTTAATTGGCGTGGACAACGCGGTTGAGTGGATTTGTGCCGGTGGTCAGCACCGTGCCGATAAAGCGCTCAAGGATGGTGTGGTTGACGCGGTCGTCGAACCCGATCAGCTGCACAGCAGCGCTCTCAATCTGGTGAATCAATGTTTGAGTGAAAAAATTGATTTTCGTGCCAAGCGGCAGGAAAAATTGGAGCCTCTGAAGCTGCCTGACATGGAAAAGATGATGGCATTTCAAACCTCAAAAGCGTTTGTGGCGCAGCAAGCCGGGAGAAATTTCCCAGCTCCCATGGCTGTTGTCACGACTATCGAAGCGCACGCAGGAATGGCGCGCGATGAAGCATTAGTTGTCGAAGCCGCAGGCTTTGCCAAAGTGGCTAAAACGTCTCAGGCAACGGCGATGGTGGGTTTGTTTCTAGCCGACCAAGCAGTGAAGAAGTCGAACGGTAAACACGCCAAGGGTGCCAAGTCGGTAGCTCAGGCAGCCGTGCTCGGCGCAGGTATTATGGGCGGCGGCATAGCCCATTTATCAGCGTCGAAGGGCACGCCTATTATTATGAAGGATATCGCTGAACCCGCGCTTGAATTGGGTATGAATGAGGCGACAAAACTTCTTTCCAAGCGTGTCTCTAAAGGTCGTATGGCGCCTGAAAAAATGGGGGCCATTCTCTCTTCAATTCGTCCGACTTTGAACTACGGAGATTTTCAGGACGTAGATGTAGCAGTAGAGGCGGTAGTCGAAAACGAGAAAGTTAAGAAGCTAGTATTAGCAGAAGTAGAAGGTCACTTAAAGGACGGTGCTGTGTTGGCCTCCAATACTTCGACTATTTCCATCACACGTCTGGCCGAGTCTCTGCAGCACCCAGAGAACTTTGCCGGTATGCACTTTTTCAATCCGGTGCATATGATGCCACTCGTGGAAGTTATTCGCGGTGAGAAGACCTCCGATGAGACCGTGGCAACACTGGTGGCTTACGCGACTAAAATGGGCAAAAACCCCATTGTAGTAAACGACTGCCCTGGCTTTTTGGTGAACCGGGTTCTGTTCCCCTATTTTGCCGCATTTGCCATGCTTGTGCGCGATGGAGCTGATTTTCAGGCAGTCGATAAGGTCATGGAGAAATTTGGCTTCCCCATGGGACCTGCCTACCTGATGGATGTTGTCGG
This sequence comes from Halioglobus sp., assembly GCA_047626655.1. Classification (GTDB taxonomy): domain Bacteria; phylum Pseudomonadota; class Gammaproteobacteria; order Pseudomonadales; family Halieaceae; genus JBALVT01. The sequence goes on along the minus strand of JBLHSI010000188.1, from coordinate 818 downwards.
TATAGATACAGGCGTTCATGCCGCAGCGGTGATGGCCGAAGGTTTCCCCGATAGAATGCAACACGACTTCAAGGACGTCTCGGAAGTAATGTTTGAAAACGATCGCTTTGGGCAGAAGAACGATATCGGTTTTTACAAATATGAAACCGATCGCAAAGGGCGTCAAAAGAAAGTTGTGGTTGAGTCTACCTATGAGTTGATTGCGCCGCATGTCGCAGAGCGAGCCGAATTTGAAGCGGACGACATTGTCGCCAGAATGATGATTCCTCTGTGTACTGAAATCGTCCGATGTTTGGAAGACAATATAGTAGGTACCGCTGCCGAGGCCGATATGGCGCTAATATTTGGCATCGGCTTCCCTGTGTTTCGCGGTGGTGCCATGCGCCATATCGATTCCATCGGGGTTCAGGAATTTGTTGCTCTGTGCGAGCAATATGCTCATTTGGGCAAGTTGTATGAGGCACCGCAAATGCTGAAAGATATGGCGGCTAACGGCCAGTCGTTCTTCGGGTAACGCACAGACATAGGAGTAATAACATGAGTTTAAATGCTAGAGATGTAGTTATTGTCGATGCGGTGCGCACCCCTATGGGTAAGTCTCGCAATGGTATGTATAGAAATGTACGCGCCGAGAATCTATCCAGTTTATTGGTAGAGGCGTTGCAACAGCGAAATCCCGGTTGGGATATTGCGCAAACTGAAGATATTATCTGGGGCTGTGTTAATCAGACTCTAGAGCAGGGCATGAACGTCGCCCGAGTGATAGGCATGTTGTCGGGGCTACCTCGCACCGTTGCCGCACAAACCGTGAATCGCCT
>JBLHSI010000187.1:0-5804 GCA_047626655.1 Halioglobus sp. | reverse complement strand
GTCAAACAAGCCATCAGCGGCAAGCTCTTCGGTTTGGGGCGCACTCAGCAACACTGATGCCTGGAGACTAAAGATCACCGTGGCTGTGTATGCTAGCTGCTTAATGCCCGGCAATTGCTACAACCCCCGTACCAGTGCCGATCGAGTGAAGTATTGATCATCAATAGGCGAGTTGTAGTCTACTTCGGAAAACACAAAGTGCGTTTTATGGCCGCTCTTATGGTTTTTCATGGTGAGATTCATGCGACTCCAAATCCCCTCGATCTGAGTAATCTTTGAAACCTCTAATGACTTAAGTAACACGCCCTTAGTATCCCAAAAATCCGATTTTCTAATCATCCACTCCCGCGAGCTCACCCATACATCTACTCTTGAATATCCCAGTTCCTTGGCGATCTCATCCGACTTAGGCACAGACTTCAGATGGTATATTTCTAACCCATCCTCGCGTTGCATGCCCAGTAGTTCAAAGTCGTAATCCAGGGGTTCCAGTTTACCATCCAGCTTGATGTCTTCGTAGGTGAAATCGGTGCCCAAAAAATAATCACCCCTATCGGCGCTGGAGATACGTCTGGCTTTGCGTAGCGAGGGCAGGTAGAGCCATTGCAAATCATCAATACCTGCCTCGTCATAATCCCAGATAAGGAAACCTGTATTTTTAATATTGGCAGGTGCAGTGTAGTACAAAAGCGTGCGACTGCTGTCAGCGTAGTTCCGTTTGTAAATCGAGGTAATGCGTTCTCTTTTTTTGCCGCGCTTGTCAATTAGTTGCATGGTGAGGTTGCGTCGAACTTGGGGGCTCTCGGGGACTGCGAGTACTTTATCTACTATCTGACTTGCGGTGAGCTCAGCGTTAAGGCCTGTTTCAGCAGCACCCATAGGAGAGTGAACCGCTATAAACACTAGCGCCAAGAGGGCCGAAATTGATTTCTTTCTGGCGTGCATGAATCTCCACTGTCACTATTTTTATTCTGTAGCGCAGATAAATTTTGGCTCTACCACAAATATCATCGCCGGAAGTAACATCATACTGGCTAGGAAACTGCAACTAACCGAGAGCACCACAATACCCCCAAATGCAGCCAATGACCCAATAGTACTGAACAGGAGCACACCAAAACCACAACTAATTGCAAGAAAGTTAAAAAACAATGCTCGACCAGCCAAACCATAAAAAGCACGAATCACGGCCTCAAATTTACCATTGTGGCGTTTATACAGCACCTTAAAGCGCTCGATCGTGTGAATTGAGAAATCAATACCCAGCCCCACCGACACCGCCGCAAACATCGAACTTCCCACACCCAAATCTAATTGGTAGACCACCATTGTCGTGTAAACAAGCAATAGAGAGAAAAGCACTGGCGTCAGGGTAAACAGACCCGCTATAAACGATCTAAAGATCAAAGACGCCACCAGCAAGACCAATAGTAAGGCGGTGACAGTTCCCGCAATATGGCTTTCTGCCAAGTCCTTGACCCAGTGGTACGTAAGGGTGGCTCTGCCGCTGAGTGTTGCTTGCAGCCGCTGTTCGTTAAAATGCGTATCTATGTAGTCTTGTAGGGGCTTTACAACCTTGAGGATGTCCTTGTAGGTCGTTTTGTTCATTGTGACTCGAACCAGCGCATTCTGGTAATCGTAGTCAATCATCGTCTCCAAATCTTCTGGACTTGCTATTGCTCCATATACCAGTAAATACTGGGCGACGGCATCGGGCGAGTCAGGCAGCGCATAAAATACCTCAGCGCCTCCATTAAACGACTTATTCATTTGTTTTATATAGTCCACGATCGACACCGAGGCCGTCACGCCTGGCAGTGTCTCGACGAAGAGCTGCAGTGCTTCAATTTTTGCCAATGCCTCCAGCTGCATTAGACCTTCCGCGTCGGTGCTCTCAATAACCACGTCAAGCATACCGGATCCGTTGGTATGTTCATTAATAGCGGTATCGGCTTGATGAATCGGCTCATTGGGATGAAAAATACCAATACGATCTTCATCGACCTCAAGCTGCATCGTCGAATAAACCCCCACTACCGCGACGAGTGAGGCGCTGGCAATAACACCCAGTGGAAACCGAAACGTAAACATGCCCAGACTAATCAACGCCGCTCCTAATGGATCTGCAACTCCCGCCCTGTAGCGCCTAATTGCAGCTTCGCTTGCCTGGGGCTGAATAAGCGCCAGTGCCGCAGGCAAAAACAACAAAGAGTAAGCCCAGGCTGCGACAACGCCTATCGCAGCATACAGGCCAAAGTATTTGAACGGCGGCATATAAGCGGTGAGGTAAATACCGATGAACCCTGCGACTGTGGTGACGGAGGTTAATGAAATTGGCAGCCACAAATCGGACATCGTTTGCGTGATAGCGGCCTTTTTCTGGGCGGCTGGATTACTTATCAAAATATCAAAGTAATGGGTAAAAACGTGTATTGAGTCGGCCACGGCAATACCGATAAGAATCACCGGCAATGCATTGGTGATGATAAAAAAGCGCACCCCAAACGCCGACATTAGCGAAAAGGTCAGCAGTAAGGTAGCCATAATAATACATAAACTGAGTAACACCGGGCTAACACGACGAAACGCCAGTAGGATAATCCCCATGATGACCAAACCTGCAATCGGATTCAACCGTTTAGCATCGTCGTCCATGTACTTGCCCAAATACGCGGAAACCGCACCCTCACCAGCCAGATGAACTCTTATATCGCTGGGATATTGCTGTGCGTTCAGCAGGCGCTCGATCTCTAAATAGGTATCTTCAGCTAGAGATTCATCCAGCATATCGGCCACAATGATAGCAACTTTACCGTCTATGGATACCAAATTACCTAGCAATATGGGGAAGTTCTGCACACCCTCCCGCACCTTTTCTGCCTCACGCAGTGAAAGTACCTCCGTCTCAAAGAAGGGTGATATGTCGATACTCTCGTCTTCAGCGACGATATTATTTTCGCTGGCGAGGCTAGAAACACGCTCCGAATCTATATTAGTGAGATCTTGCAGTTGTTCTGTAATCCGGGCTAGTAATGTCAGCCCTTCGGCCGTATAAATTCCTTGTTCACCGCTACTTTGGATTGCCACCACAAAGGGGTCACTCAAACCAAATAGATCTTTTGCCCGCGAGCGATAAACCAAGGCGGTATTATCGGGGCTGAGGTAGGCATCACTGCTAATATCCTTAACCAAAGACGGCAGGAAGGTTATTGAAACTGCAATTAGTAGCAGTGCCACAATACAGACTTTGATAGGGTGCTCAACGCAAAAGCGAAATGGAAGCGGTGCGCTAAGGGGTAAGTCGATACTCTTCACACTGGGCCTCGCTGCCGCGTTCTATTTTGAGCCGCGTTGGTCTGACAGCGAAGCATAAAGCGCTTCGGCATCAGTTCTCAAGCGAAAGTTGTTCGCATCAGCCAACAATTCTGACAGCATACCTTGTGCTTCAGTAATGTTGCCATTGGCATGGACGAGTTGAGCTTTTCTATACAATAACGATCTGTTTTGCGGGCGTAACGCGATGGCCTTTGTCAGCATCTCACGTGCGGTAACAAGATCACCCGTGTTGATATAAAGAACCACCAAGGTATCCATCAGCTCGACCGAACTCGAATCGACCGCCCTTGCTCTAAGTGCATAATCCAGGGCCTTTTGAGGGTCGGTGTCGCGCAAATACCAGGCGAGATTATTGAGAACCGCAAAATCTTCGCCGCCAAACTCCAACGCCGATTCATACTGCTGCAAGGACTCATTCGCCTCGCCCATTGCCGCGTAGAGTTCGGCCAGTGCGGCCCGTGCAGCAACATCACCTTCATGAAGTTTTAGCCATTCCAAAAGGTGTTGCACCGCGCGATTTTTCTGCGCGACAAAAAACTGCGAGCGCGCCAGAGTAATAGCAGAGACTGTGCTGGGAACTTCATCAAAATACACCTCTGCTCTGCGCAATGCGCCTTCACGATCGCCACGATGCAATGCATAGTCGATTTCAAGAGCGTGCAACTGAATTTCGGGTACCGAGTCGCGTAGTATCTGCAGCTGCGCTCCCCCATCTTCCAGGCGCTGCTGGGCTATAAAAATTTCGGCCAGTAAGATCCTAGCTCCAGTGTGTTCGGGAGATAATTCCAGCGCCGTTTCAAGTTCGACTATTGCCGTCTTCTGATCAGCTTGTCCGGCACGTGCCTGGGCCAATAAAAAGTGTAGTTCCGCCACTTTAGGCATCTGTTTGAGCGCCGATTGCAAAGCATATTCTGCATTCTCAAAGTCCAGCAGCTGTAAATAGGCGCGAGCCTTCACTTCCAGAAAAGCGGCATTAGTCACTGTGCTATCGGGGAGCCCAGACAGCGTCAGAATGGCTTTTTGTGCCATTCCATTGGCAAGGTAATGTCTGGCAAGCACCAAGCGAGGCCTTATCTTATACGGGTGTGCGTCAAGCGCCTTAGCCAGCCACATTTCCATTTTCACGGCGTCTTGATTAATCCCCGCTATTTTAGCGAGACTCAATAGCCCATCAAGGTTTGATGGCTCTATGACTAATATTTTTTGAAACAGCTCAGTGGCCTCCGAATAATTCTGCCATGCCAGCGCTATATCGCCCTGTATAATTAGGCCTCCCAAATGATTGGGCTCCAACGCGAGGGCCTTACGCACGGCACGCAGCGCATCTTCATATTTATTCAGTTGCAGCTCAGTGCGAGCCAAAAGTAAAAAAGCCCGAGTGCTCCCTGGATTTTTTTCGATATGTGCCGCCACTACAGCGACCGCCTGCTCGGCTTCATTGCCACCCAAATACGACTCCGAAAGAAGTCGCACAGGGTATAAATAGCCGTCATCGAGCACTATAGCTCGCTCGAAGAATTCGACTGCTTCGGCATTCCTTCCTGCTAAATAATAACTGGCGCCGGCCCGCGCGTGAGCTCGAGCAGACTCGGGCTGCAAGTTCGCCACTTCCGCGGCAAGCAGTGCAGCCTCCTCATGCCTAGTTTGCCCTGCCAGCGCCACTACCATCAGATTTTTAGCCTGAATATCGTCTGAGAAATCGACAATAGGGTCCAATAACAGCTCCGCGGTTGAAAAGTTCTTTTTTCGAATCTTTATCGTGGCCAATAACATACTGGCACCGGGAGACTTCTCGGATGAAGTATAAAACTGTTCTGCCAAGGTCTCTGCCTGCTCCAGATTTCCCAACAACATGTTCGCCGTGCCGGCATAAAAAAGCGCCTGAGGCCAGACTTTCGGATTTTGTAGTGCAATATCAAAATTGAGCAGGGACTCTTTTAACCGCCCCTCCCTAAAATGCAGCAAACCCTGGGCATAGTTGACACCGGTAAGCTTTGGATGAGTCGCGATCAAAGCGTCAACATCTTTCTGCGCTGCCTCAAACTGACCATCATTAATGAGGGTAATCGCGCGTTTAAACTGCTCAGTGACGGTATTGGTACCTAGATCTATCGCTTCTGAATAGGCCCGAACTGCAGCATCCGCATTCATTTCCGACATTTCAATGTCGCCCAGCAGCTCCCATGCTAAAACATTGCTTTCATCCTGTTCGAAAATCGTGGCGAGTTGCGCGCGTGCACGATCGCTGTTACCACTGTCTTTCATGGCAATGACCCGCGCATGAGCGACACCCGCATACGCAGAATCGGGTGCAACAACCACGGCCTGCTGCGTGTATTCAAGGGCATTGACTAGCCGCCCGTTTGCCAATTCGCTGAGGCCCTTTGCCGCCAATATCGTGGCATGCGAGGATGCGGAGAGATTAGAGCCCCGGAGTTCCATCAAGGCCTCGTGCTCCGACAGCCCCA
>JBLHSI010000186.1:0-5875 GCA_047626655.1 Halioglobus sp. | reverse complement strand
AGTGCAGACAAAAACGTTACGGTCAAAAAGCTGTCACCCGTGAGAGTAAACGAGGTCAAACCCGTCAATGACGTGAGATCAAAGGTTTCTGTGGTACAAAACCCACAGCTCTCGGTATTGAAGTTTAGATTTCCACCAGCGCTGTTGAATAGAACCGCATCAGGCCCTTCCCACTGTCGCATATCCAAGGAGCCCAAGGTCACCTCTTCTGAAAACGACACCAGCAAGGTCTCATTATTCTGTAACCCACCCAGATTAAAAAACCCGGTAGAAACCCCCAGCCCGTCTAGGGTGTAGTTCCAAAGATCTTCGCCCGGCGCCGTTACGGTCACTGTAATCCCGTCAGAGGTGGCAGAGTAACCACCGGTTGGAACAGTGCCCAAACCGGTAAAATCGAATGAAGCTGCACTGGCCATCTGGCTAAACACCAAGGCGCATGCACCTAATATAACTTTCTTATTCATTATGTCGTTTCCCTTTTCTTATCAGCCACGGTCTAGGACACCGTCCGGCTATTATCTATAGAGTGACAGCTCTGTTAGACAAAATGTCAGCTCTGAAGAATTACAACTCCCTACTAGCAATAGTTAGATTGCAATTTCTATGCCATATACTGGAATCCGCGGACTACTGGGCTTCTGAATAAAAGTCGGATAAGAACTGTAAGATTTTCTGACACTCTAGAGCTCAAAGAGCCTGCCGCACCAGAGCGTATTCTACTTAGAATCAGTCATTTAGAGCATTGGTCGTGAAAAATGAGTTGGAAGTGTAAGTTTTGGTGACAGGGGACCGCGTCACTGGACTCCACCCCAATAACCGTATTCGCCCTACTGCGCCGTGATCAACGAGGTGACGGCCATTCAGTCGGGCGCATTGAGCAGGTCTTCTCGCAAATTCCGCGACGCCAACATAAAGTGGACTACCGCCAAAACACCCACGCCGGGTAAAATCATCAGCATGGCGTAGCGCAGCGATTCCTGGCCATAGTCCAGTGCTAAATAGTCACTCAACAGACCCACCGAAAACGGCCCTAAGCCAAGACCAATAATATTTAGTATAAAAAAGAACACGGCAGAAGACATGGCGCGCATACGCACTCCCACCAAGCCGTGCACAGTGGCTACCGTACTACCCAAAAAGACATTGCCCATCACCCCTGGCACCACAGAGCACAGCAGGGCGAGGTAGGCAGAGTCCACACTGTAAGTCGCAACAATAAACGGAGTTGCTAGCATGCCTGCTATAGCCGGAACCCACACGTACCAGCGCTTGTCACGGTTGCCCAACCTATCGGCTATCACGCCACCGCCGAAGGCGCCAATTGCACCACCCAAGCCCATAATGAGTGCCAGCCAAGTGCCAAGTTCGCCGGTAGACATACCGTGACTGCGAATAAAATACGACGCGCCCCAGCTAATGATGGAGTAGGCCACGAATGCGGTTAGGCCCGAAGCCACAGCGAGATGCCTAAAACTGCGGCGACTCCACAGCAAAGCCAGCACTTCAGTGACAGGTATCGGTCGGTCGCTGACTTGCTTATTCTCAGACAGGCCTCGTATCGGCTCTGCGACGGTAAAGCGAACCAGCAACGCCAATAATATTCCCGGCGCTCCCACCACCAAAAACGCAATTCGCCAGCCAAAATATTCGTTCAACCAACCTCCCAGTAAAAACCCGAACAGGATGCCAACGTTGACTCCAGTGGAGTAAAAACCGAGCGCGCTGGCACGCTGGTGGACTGGAAAAATATCTGAAATCATTGAGTGCGAGGGCGGACTACCCCCTGCCTCCCCTACCCCCACACCTATTCTGGCAAGCAGGAGTTGTAGATAGTTTTGTGCCATGCCACTCACCGCCGTCATACCACTCCAAACGGCCAGCGACAAGGCTACGATATTACGTCGGTTGGAACGGTCGGCCCAACGCGCAATAGGAATACCTGCCGTCACGTAGAACACCGCAAAAGCAAAACCGGTCAGCAAGCCCAATTGACTATCCGACAGGCCCAAATCCGCTTTGATGGATTCTTGCAGAATCGCCAATAACTGACGGTCGATAAAGTTGAAACTGTACACCAGAGTGAGTACCCCGAGTGCGTAGTAAGCCGAGCTCTTTTTTGCGTAGGGGTTAACCGTTGTTTCAGAAGGCATTGTATAGATTGATCCCGTGTGATCGTGGTGTCTGTGCTGACGTATCTGCTATCTCTATTATTTGTATACCGATGAGCAGTAATGTTTCAATATTAGACCAAATTAATCAAATATGCTCTAGCTACTGTAAGCTAGCTCTGTTCGCGCTACCTAATGCTGGGCGTTCATAACATTCGTTGACTGGGTGAAATCATGGAAAAAGTAACGGCGGCAATTACTGCACACAAACACTCCATTGCCAATGCGATGGCTGGCAATAAAGAACAATGGTTAGCCATGTTCGCTGATGATGCAGTCTTACATGATCCTGTGGGTGTTTCCCCACACGACCCGACTGGGCAAGGATTTAAGGGCAAAGAACGCATTTCAGAATTTTGGGACATTATGATTGGTCCGGGAAATCTCAATATCGTGCCTCATAAACGCTTCCCCTGCGGCGATAAAGTTGTGGCCGTCGCTATGACCGCCACCAATGAAATGGGCGACTTAAAAACCTATATTGAAATGATGGTGACCTACGAGGTTAACGAACAAGGCAAGCTAATATCGCTCAATGCCTACTGGGATTTAGAAGCGCTAATGGAGCGCTTGGCACTCTAGACTAATACAACACGGAAGATTCCTTTATGAAGATAGGCTTTAGCTCGATGAATACATCGTTCGATCCAGCCCCGCCGATACTGGCCAAGGCACTCGAAGAACGAGGCTTTGAATCCCTGTGGTATGGCGAACACAGTCATATACCTACCTGCCAGACAACGCCCTATCCTGCTGGCGGTGAATTGCCCCAACCCTATCGATACATGGGCGACCCGTACATATCTCTAATGGCAGCTGCCTCGGCTACCAGTCACCTGAAATTGGGCACGGGTATTGCATTACTGATGGAGCGCGACCTCTTTTCGCAGTCAAAAACAATTGCTTCTCTCGATAGGCTGTCTGGCGGCAGAGTGATGATCGGTACGGGGGTGGGGTGGAATAAAGAAGAGTTCACCAACATCAGCAGTCAGCCATGGAACAAGCGCTATGGGGTGATGCGTGAAACCGTGGCCGCCATGCGCAGTATCTGGAGCGATGAGGAGCCGGAGTACCACGGTGAGTATATAGATTTCGACCCTATATGGTGCAACCCAAAACCCCTCCAGGCTGGCGGGCCGCCGGTAATATTCGGCGCGATGGGACCCCTCGGAATTAGTCATGCCGCCAAGTGGGCAGATGGATGGATGCCTGTAGATATCGGCTTGCCTGAACCTAAAGAGCAGATCACGGCCTTCCGCGCGATGGTCGTAGAGCAAGGACGTGATCCCGATGCCGTTCCCGTCACACTACAAACTATGGTGACGCCTGACATTGATACTATAAGACAGTACGAAGATGTGGGCGTATCGCGGGTAATCGTAGGAGTGGCAATCGACATGTGGGACAAACCCGATCAAGTCATGCCAATGATCGATCGGTTTGGAGATATCATCGCCCGCTACTAGACCGGATGAACTTAACTCGTAAGTATGGGTCTGATAGACAACTATCAATGATGACCAATGAAGATACATCGAGGTGTTCTATGCTCCGCAAATTACTGATCGCACTCACCCTGGCCACAAGTGCCACCGCTGCGATAGCAGAAACCGAAGAAGCTTTTTTCGCTGGAGGCTGCTTTTGGTGCATGGAATCTGACTATCAAGATCTTGAGGGAGTGAGTGCGGTTGTTTCTGGATTCATCGGTGGCTCGCTCAAAAACCCCACTTACAGTGGCAATCACAAAGGCCACTATGAGGCTGTAAAGGTCACCTACGACGCGGATATTATCAGCTACCAAACGCTGCTCAAAAAATACTGGTTGAGCGTTGACCCATTCGACAATAGTGGACAGTTTTGTGACAAGGGACCAAGTTATCGCGCTGCCATTTTCCCCGCTGGCCAAGCCCAGAAAAAACAGGCACTGGTAAGTCTACAACAGGTTGAAAAGCAGTTCCCGAATACACCCGTTTATACGGAGATTCTCGATGCCAATGAATTTTGGCCTGTTGAGGAGTACCACCAGGACTACTATCTCAAGAATCCTGTGCGCTATAAATACTACCGCTGGAACTGTGGCAGGGATCAGCGCCTAAAAGCGATTTGGGGCGACGCAGCGGGGCACTAAGGCGAGGCCAGCTGCTCTAATCGATGCTCTATTAGCGGCAATCTGTCGTTTCCGAAGTACATATCAGTCTCATTGATGAAGAATGTGGGCGAACCGTAGCCACCTCGTTCGATTAGTTCGTCTGTGGTCGAGCGCAATTTATCTTTGTAGGATTGGTCGCTAATTTTTTCAAAAAAATCATTATTGTCTATGCCTACTTGCTCATTAATTTGTGCAAGTACCTGATCATTGGAAATGTCCGCTTGCTTGCCCCAGTAGGCCTCGAATACGGCGCTGCAATAGGGAAGAAGAAGATCCGACTCCATTGCCACAAAGCAGCCTCGCATAGCCTTGACACTATTCACCGGGTGAAAAGTGGGCCATCCAATATCTATACCGCGATAATCTGCCCAATTTTGCAGATCCTTAAAATAGCTCAATGCTCGCTTCTCATTGTTAAACATCGACTCGCGATGCTCATAAACAGCTTGATTAACGGCATTAAATACACCGCCCACCAAAATGGGTTTCCAATGCAGATCTACCTTTACATTTTCATACCATGGCTTGGCTCCCACGAATGCGAGGTAGGTCCAAGGGGAGGATAGATCAAAGAAAAACTCTAGTTTAGTCATAACACATTCGTTCTCAAATCAGGATAAAACACACTGTAGCGCCATATCGACCTACCGTTTAGGTGGCTGCAACAAAATTCATTGAGACAGAGTTAACACAGTGGCGAATATTTTTCTCCGTTAAGCCCTCTCCTTCAAAAACATGTCCTAAATGCCCATCGCATTGGGCGCACAGTATTTCTATGCGCCGACCATCTGCATCAGCGTCTTTGCGAACGGCGCCTTCAATTTCATCGTCAAAACTGGGCCAACCGCAATGTGACTGAAACTTATGCTCCGAACGATAAAGCGGCGCATCACAGCGCTTACAAGTGTAGAAACCACCTTCAAAATGCGTATCGTACTTACCGGTAAATGGGGCCTCGGTACCCTTGTTCTGGATAACTCGAATCTCCTCTCCCGTCAGTTCGTTAAATTCTTTACTCATTCTCATTCTCCTTCGCTATTTTTTTGGTGATGTTTTATGACCAGGGACACGCCATAAAGAGTCGACAAAGAAGTCGGCAGAATCAGAGAAGTGCCTGACTATTTCGAAACCGGCAACACGACTAAGAGACTCTATATCGGCCGGTAAGTACTTAAAAGAATACTCCACATGGATTGGCTCAAAAGCATCGAAGTGAATCTCGATCTCAACTGCAGGAAAATAGATATCCTGGGGCTTTGTAGCAATAAGATAGCTCTCCATAGCGCCCAAAACTGGATTATATAAGCCCAGATGCTGAAACATACCAACGTCAAAGTCGGCGCCAAGTTCCGTGTTAATTCGGCTGAGCAAATTGAGATTAAAGTCTCGTGTGAAACCACTGCTGTCGTTGTAAGCCGCGGTTAAGGTAGTAACATCTTTTTTCATGTCGAAGCCCACCAATACATGGTCACCGGGATTGAGCTGCGCTGCGACTTGGTGCATAAACTCTTGCGAACTGGCTTTATCAAAATTGCCTATATTTGAACCCAAGAATAAT
>JBLHSI010000185.1:0-5928 GCA_047626655.1 Halioglobus sp. | reverse complement strand
GGCCGGGTGGCAGTTACGAGGAAGCGCTTAAAAAATGGCAGGCATTGAAGCACGCAGCCAGTACTGCGATTGTGGAAAATGGAGGCACGATTAGCCATCAGCACGGTGTGGGCAAAGATCATGCGCCCTATTTAGAGCGTGAGAAGGGCAAGCTGCCTATGGAGGTTCTGAAATCTGGATTTGAGACTTTAGATCCCGATCAATTGATGAATCCTGGTGTGATCTGTGACTAGCGCGGTAGAGGCCACTATAGCGTCTGCTGATCGCGAACTGCGCGAAGCTATGGCGCGCGGCGATTCGCCAGGGGTTGTTATTGTCGGTGGTGGTATCACAGGAGCCGCTATTTTTGCTAAGGCGGCAGCGGCAGGTTTGCAACCTTGGTTGGTGGAGCGCGGCGATTTTGCCAGTGGCACTTCAAGTCGTTCGTCAAAAATGTTGCACGGTGGCCTGCGGTATCTTGCTAGTGGCGATTTGAAAACCGTACGGCAATCGGCCGCTCAGAAAAATTGGTTTTCTCAGGCCTTACCCGACCATGTTCACCCATTGCCGTTTTTCTTTTTACACCGTGATGGCGAGTTTCCCTCGGCCAGAATATTTGATTGGGTATTGTCAGTTTACGATCGTATTAGCAAAGGAAAAAAACACCGGCGTATCGCTCGCGACGAATTTTCCAAGTTTGCTCCGGGCTTTAATCTCGAGAATTTTAATGCCGCTAATCTCTACTATGATGCAGTGACCGATGACGTGGCTCTCGTGCATTCCTTATTATTGACGGGTGTGCAGCATGGCGGCCTGTGTGCTAATTATCTCCCTGTAGACACACTACTGACCCACAACGATAAAACAATCGGTGTGAAGGTTACGTGCCAAGCAACGGGTGAAGGCACCGAGGTGCTCAGCTCTATGGTGGTTAATGCCACGGGCGCTTGGGCAAATAAACTACACCCGCTGCCGGCTGGCAAAATGCTTCCTCTGCGCGGTAGTCATATCGTATTGCCTGGCTGGAAGGTACCCGTTACAGCGACGCTGACGGCGAGCCATCCCGATGACGGCAGGCCAGTGTATGTTTATCCCTGGCAGGGCATGACGGTGGTGGGATGCACCGATTTGCTGGAGACAGCGGACTTAGAATTGCCGACCATAATGAGCTCTGCCGAGCGTGACTATCTGCTAACCGCGGTGCAATCGCTTGGTCTGCGCAGACCGATCGATAGTAGTGATATAGTCAGTAGTTGGTCGGGTATTCGACCGGTTATTTCTCCTAATAAACCCGCTGCAAAGGAGGGCGAAGATACAAGCCCATCAAAGGAGCCTCGCAATCATCAAATTTGGCAGACAAAGGGCCTGATTAGCATAGCGGGTGGTAAATTGGCGACCGCAATGCCCATGGCTGATGACGTGCTCAACGCGATTGCCGAGCAGCGTCAGGTAAGCATTACTATTCCCGACAACCTCATACTGCGATCCTGGCGTCAGGTGAAAAGTTTGGCCGAGCTAGAGACTGAGTTTTCCGACGGTGCTATTAAAAATCTTGAAGATCTACTTATTCGTAGTACGCGCCTCGGCTTCACTATGGGCGAGAAGTTAATACGGCATCGGGCCAGAATCGAGCAAATCTGTATACAAAATTTGCAGTGGTCGCCCGACCAGTTTGAACAACAATGGCAGGATTTTTGGCTTTTGTGGCAACAACAATATGGCCCCTCTCCGTCGGTAGCAACGGATGGATAAGTCGCTAATATTGGCTATCGATAACGGCACGCAAAGTCTGCGCGCACTTCTGTTCGACAAGCACGGACAGATTCAGGGCAAGAGTCAGGTTTTTTATAGCCCGTATGATCAACCGGCACCGGGTTACTGTGAACAAGACCCCGAGGTTTATTGGCGAGCACTGGGTGAAGCCTGCCAACAGTTGTGGCTCGATGGTCACATCGCTAGCAAAGTAGCAGCAATAACAGTCACGTCACAACGTACGTCGATTGTGCCTGTTGATGAGCATGGCACAGCACTCATTAAAGCGGCAATTTGGCTCGATCAACGCAAGGCGAAAAACCTCAAGCCGATGTCAGTTGTTTGGCGGAGTTTGTTTAAAGTGCTAGGGCTGTCATCTACGGTGGTGAGTTTTCGTGAGAAGGCATTGAGTAATTGGCTGTATGACCACAATCCTCAATTGTTGAAAAAAGTACATAAATGGCTTTTTCTATCGGGCTATTTGAATTTTAAACTGACCGGTGAGTATCGAGACAGCCGTGCATCACAAGTGGGCTATGTGCCCTTTGACTATAAAAAGCAGTGTTGGGGCGGTGGGCTAGATTGGAAATGGCAGGCGCTCGCAATGAATCCTAATCAACTACCGGAGCTCATAGACAGCGGAAACACTATGGGCTTGCTCACGACCGAAGCCGCAGCGGTTTGTGGCCTTGAGCCAAGCGTGCCTGTTATCGCTTCGGGTGCCGATAAGGCCTGTGAAGTTTTGGGCTCGGGTGGGGTGTCGCCAGATGTTGCCTGTCTGAGCTTTGGCACCACCGCCACCGTAAACGTGTGCAGCCCTCATTATCGCGAGGTGGTTAAGCACATCCCCGCTTATCCCGCGGTACTGCCAGGTCATTTTTGTTATGAGGCGATGTTGTTTCGTGGCTTTTGGATGGTGAGTTGGTTTAAAGAACAATTTGGTCTGGAGGAGAGTCAGCGAGTACTCGACGCCGATGGTTCCGTCGAGGCATTATTTGATGAGTTGGTAGACGCGGTGCCCGCCGGCTCGATGGGACTGGTGCTGCAACCCTACTGGGGTGCTGGACTGCGCGAGCCCGGACCCGAGGCCAAAGGTGCAGTGATTGGTTTTGGCGATGTCCATAAGCGCGAGCACTTGTACCGATCTATACTGGAAGGCTTGGTGTTCGGATTACTGGAGGGCTTTGAGAAGATTCAAAAGCGATGTGGCGTAAACCCAACAGTACTGCGCATATCCGGTGGTGGGTCGCAAAGTAATGCCGCGATGCAAATTGCAGCTGATGTATTTGGTATGCCAGCGGAGCGACCTCACACATCGGAAACTTCCGGCTTGGGAGCCGCCATTGCTGTGGCTACCGGGCTGGGATGGTACGATGACATGGAGCAGGCCGTTACTCAGATGGTACATCCTGGCGATATGTTTCAGCCGAATCCGGCGAATCACGAGATTTATCAACAACTGTATCGGGATGTTTATTTGAAGATGTATCCCAAACTACAGCCGCTATACACTCGGATTCGCGAGATTACAGGATATCCTGAATAGCCGATTGTGACTCATTCTGGCGCACAAAAGATTGAGTTAGCGGGTTAAAAATGCAGCGCCTGTGCCGTCGCTATTACTCCGTCTGCGCTCTCAGGTATTGTTGCACACTCCGTGCTAAAGCGTCGGTGTTGTAACCACCTTCGAGCATTGAAAGTAGCCTACCCTTGCACAGCGTCTGTGCCTGATCGCGCAGTAATTGTCCCAGCCACGCGTAATCCGAATCTTCCAAAAGTAAACCTCCCAGCGGGTCTTCGCGGTGTGCATCAAAGCCTGCCGAGACCAATATAATGTCGGGCCGGTGATCTACCAATGCGGGCAACCAGTCTCGCTCTATCGCACTGCGGAAGGAGCTGCTCGCAGTGGCCTGAGGTAGGGGAGTGAGAATGATATTGGGCCGATCTATGTCGCTGTAACGGTCGGGATAAAAAGGATACTGAAAACTGGAGCACACCAAGACCTCAGGCCGATTTTGAAATATATCAACCGTGCCATTGCCATGATGAACGTCGAAATCGAGAATTGCGATGCGCTCAGCACCCAGTGACAACGCTCTTTCAGCAGCCAACGCAATATTATTGAATATGCAGAAGCCCATGCCTATTGCCGCTTCTGCGTGATGTCCGGGGGGGCGCACAGCACAAAAGGCCGATTGGTGTTCGCCGGCCATCAATGCTTCCACGCCTTGTAAACCTGCGCCCGCAGCCAGCTTGGCAGCACGCAGGCTGTGTTGGTTGAGTGAGGTGTCGGGGTCAATCTGAACGACGCCATCACCGGGCTTCAGTTCGGCCAACATGTGTAAATAGTGGTTTGGATGAATGCCATGAAAATAGTCGTCGCGTATCTCCCCAGCCTGCTGGCGCGATAGCTTTGTGTCCCAGCTAGATCCGGTAAGCGCTTGATGTATCGCGCTGAGTCGCGCGGGGCTTTCCGGGTGATGCGGCAACATGATATGTTTCTCACAGTCACTGTGGCTCAAAAATAAAATCGTCATTTTGTCTCCTTATTGTTACTGAATGGTGCGGCTTTGGCCGACGACTGTCCAGCTTGTCGTTTGACAGTAGGTGGGCCGAGGATTAGCATCTCGTAATCTCAACACACACCAACATTTCATGAGGACTTTCCGTGAAAGAAATATACGCCGCATTATTGAGCATCACCCTATTTGCCACGGGGTCTGTCTTCGCACAGACCCCAGCTCTGGACCAGCCCCTGCCACCTTTGGCGATAGGCGACAAAGGGGAACTCGTGCTGGAGGACGGCGAATACAGCTACCGGCCATGGAGCTCTAGTGACGCAAAGAACACGGTGCATGTCTTGCAGTATTTCCCCGCCACCTTGAGCGCAAAAAATATTTTCGGGCCGTTCACCGACCGGCTAAAAACAGATGTGCCGCACGGCCAGTTTGTTGTCACTACCGTCCTTAATTTGGACCGAGCAATGTGGGGCACAGGCGGCCTTGTCACCAGCGAGGTCAAGTCGAATAAAGAAGAGTTCCCCGACGCGTCTATGGTTCTCGATGAAGACGGTCTTGGCGAAGAAGTCTGGGATCTGGGTAAGAATGGCGCGCTGCTGGTCGTGCTCAATAGTAGCGGTAAAGTGATATTTCTCAAGCGTGACTCACTCACAGAGCAAGAGATGGCAGACACTATAGCCTTAATGCTCAGCGAAATATCATCCTAACCCACTGTATCTGATGTGTCGCTAAATCAATCACATCGAAAACACGACATATGGTGACCCACATTTAGTTAGGTAATGATAGCCACTCACAGTAACCCCCAGGGGAAATAAGATGAGTGCTATCCACGCTATGGAAATGCGTATAAGTCGTGACCTAATTCGTCGCCGAGAGCGGCGTTCGTCGCAGCCGATTGTGGAGAGAGTGATTACAACGGTGTCTGCGCTGGCGGCATTGGGGATGCTTGCATTGTTTTTCCCCAGTGTATTTTGGCTGCTAGCATTGGGAGCCGTAGTGCTGTCCTTAGGTGCCTAAAAAGTGGCTTCGGCGCTTAATCGCCAAACCAATTTTTCATTTTTTCCTGTGTTTGCGCTTTCACCTCGTCGTTGATATAGCGCGAAACAGCGGCGAGGGCCAAAACCAGCACTCCCAAGTCATCGGCGTATCCGACTACGGGTGTTAAATCGACTATGGCGTCTAAAGGGGCGATAAAATAACCAAGGGACGCCACAATAGTGGCTTTTGCCCAAGCAGGTGCCTTCTCCTGCTGCCCTGCGTAGTAGAGTAACAGTGCTTTTTCGACTACCTCCTTACCCGCGGACTTGGCATAGCCGGCCATCTTCGCCCAGAAACTATCATTGGTGTATTGGGCGGGGTAATTCTGTTCGTCTGTCATGTTTTACTCCTGGAGCACTGTGCTCGATGGCAATCAATCATCTTAAGAAAATAGCCAACGCTTAATGTCGGATATATTTTCTACTATGATCTGTTGTGCGGCAGGGTCTTCTGACATAGCACCCGGGTCAATGTGCAGTTGTTTTAAGGCGTAGGGTACTAACTTACCGCGTGTGGATATTTTAAGAACGCCACCGTCCATACCGTAGTCCTGTTCTACCACGTCGCGTTGCTCCGGGCGCAATCGAGGATCGGGTACAATGCGGATGACAACTGGCGTATTCCAGTGCTTGTCTTG
>JBLHSI010000184.1:0-5950 GCA_047626655.1 Halioglobus sp. | reverse complement strand
GTATTTAAGGAGTCGACAGCGCGTTCGATCAGGTCGCCGCGGTCATACACAGGCACTATCTCTACGCCGTCAGGCAAGCCGGATTTCAGCTCCTCGAGTTTCGCTCGCACTGCCTGGATGGTCGCCAGGGCGTTTTCCCCGTATCGCATAATGACAACACCGCCAGCGACTTCACCTTCGCCATTTAGGTCAACCAGTCCTCTGCGAAGTTCGGGGCCAATTTGCACATGCGCTATGTCTCTCAATCGAACAGGAGTGCCGTTATCATCGATGGCCACAGGAATAGAATTCAGGTCTTCAATAGATTGGATATAGCCGAGTCCGCGCACCATATATTCGGTCTCAGCCATTTCAACCAAGCGCCCACCAACATCCTGATTGGACCTCTTGATAGCCGTTTTGACTTTGTTCAGTGGGATCTTGTAGCGCAGCAGCGCGTTGGGGTCGACTTCAACCTGATACTGCTTGACGAAGCCCCCGACCGAGGCGACTTCAGAGACACCCTTCACTGCCTGTAAGGGGTAACGCAAATACCAGTCTTGCAAAGAGCGCAGCTCCGACAAGTCATGTTTGCCGGTTCTGTCGACCAATGCGTACTCATAAATCCAACCCACGCCAGTGGCATCGGGTCCCAGCGTGGGATTTACCCCTTGTGGTAATCGACCACTGACGTAGTTGATGGATTCCAGTACTCGCGAACGCGCCCAATACATATCGGTACCGTCTTCAAAGATAATGTAGACAAACGAGAAGCCGAAAAAGGAGTAACCCCGCACCACTTTTGTTTGTGGCACCGCAAGCATTGAGGTTGTGAGTGGATAGGTAACTTGATCCTCAACCACCTGCGGAGACTGTCCTGGATACTTTGTAAAAATAATGACCTGTACATCAGACAGATCGGGTATGGCATCCAGAGGAACATTCTTGTAGGAAAACACCCCAACTAAACCAATAATCACGGTAGCAACAAGGACCATAAATCGGTCCCGCAACGATGCGTTGATAATGGCCTTAATCATGAGTCATGTCTCCTGACTCATGTGTGCCCGTCATTTTGGCCGCAGCCTCGCGAAGCTTTGATTCCGAATCGACCAGGAACTGTGCCGAGGTCACTACTTCTTCACCTTCACTCACACCACTAATGACCTCTACTCGCCCATCCGATTCAACCCCCAGCGTAACCTCCCTGGGTTCAAATTTACCAGGCTCCCTAACAATAAACACTTGCGGCTTACCGCCTGACCGAACAACAGATTCCGATGGAATTACCACCGCATTATCGCGAGTATCGGAGAAGATACTCAACTCACTAAACATATCGGGCCGCAGTAATAAGTCCGCGTTATCAAAGACGAGACGTACTTTTGTGGTGCGCGTCTTTGCCTCGGAGTAGGGGTAAATATATGACACCTCACCGGAGAACGTTCTTCCAGGTACTGACCTAAGCGTCATTTGGACTTTGTCGCCCTCTTTGACCCAGGGGATTTCGTTATCATAGATATCAGCAAAAACCCAAACCTGCCTGAGATCCGCCAGCATATACATCTCCGTTTGAGGCGTTACATGCTGCCCTTGTCGGGCACCGATTTTCAGCACGGTTCCGTCGACGGGAGAATGGATATGAATCTTCTTCTTGATCTCACGTGTCTCTTCCAACTCGCGTATTTGGTGCTCCGGCACATCTAGAAACTGCAATCGTTCGCGAGAACTCTTAACAAGGTCTTTGGCACCTCGGCGAATCTCTTCTATCGAACTTCCCCCCAATGCGCTGAGATTATTGAGAGCCAGCAAATATTCTTGCTGTGTTGAAACCAACTGAGGTGAATAAATGCTCAGCAAAATATCGTCCTGGCTAATGGTTTGCCCGGTCTTGTCAACTCGCAGCTCTTCAATCCATCCCTGCACTTTAGGGTGCAGCCGGAACATACTCTCTTCATTAAAGTCGACTCGCCCACCGGTCCTTACCGTGCGGCTAATAGATTCAGATTTTGCCACCGATGTTCTGACCCCAATATTCTGCACAACGACAGGATCAATACTGACCGTACCCGCCACCTCGCTACTGGCCCCATCTGCGTAGACGGGCACATAATCCATCCCCATAGGGCCCTTGGCCGGAACAGGGGATGTAACGTTTGGATTCATCGGGCTGCGGTAGTAAAGTGGCTGCGCTTCTTGTTCTGCCATCATTGGCGCGGCTGAATCTTGAAATAACCCGTATCCCGCCGCAAGCCCGACACCTAGCATAATCGCTCCGGTGATTATTGTAGCCTTACTCATAAATACTCTCCTTTCCCACCGCAGCTTCCAAACGCGCAAGCGCTTGTTTCGCCTCACTGAGTGCTTTCCAATATTGCAGTTCATAATTGAATAACGTCATTTGGCTGCGTACCAAATTTAGAAAATCGACTTCACTCACTTGATAGGCCGCCAACATCGATTGGACGGTTTGGCGAGCCTGCGGGATTATTCCTGCACCGTACAATTCAAATTGTTCTTGTGATTTTTGGTAGTCGGTAATCGCGGCCGAAATCGTAGCCCTAACCGACCCTCTTTCATCGATCAATGCATAACGACTTCTCGCCAGCTCCGAGGTTTTTTGCGAAATGGCCTTTGATTGCTTGCGGCCGGAATACAGCGGGATTTTTACTCCCACCATCACCGAGAGAAAGTCCGCTCGCGAGCCACCCTGAAAAGGCGGATTGTCGCCCGTTCTGTCGCCGTAGGTGACACCGAGCATGAAATCCGGGTACTGATCTTTCTTTGCCAAGTCCAGTCTTGATTGAGCTGCCTCTACCTTGGTCTCCCTCTCCTTGATCGTTGGCCTGATTGATTCGGCGATCTCATAGAGATCGACTTCGCTGAGGATATTAGCCATGGTTAAGGGAACGTTATTAGTCACAATAATGTGATCAGAGGCCGGCCTACCCATAAGCGTATTGAGCTGTATTACCTGATGACGACGCAGGGCAAACAGCTGAATATCCCGATCCATGAATTTCGATAGTTCAAGTTGAGCAAGTAGTATGTCCTGCTGCAGCCCCTTTCCAGTTTCATACTTGGTGCGGGCCACCGATATGAACTGACGGAGGAGGTTTTTGTTATTCTTTAAGGTATCCGACGCTCGATCGAGGTAATAAATCTGCCACCATTTGGTCCTGACGCTCATCGCAAGCTGCACCCGCATTTCATCAACAGAATATCCCGCTGCCACCGCATCAAAGGATGCCGCGTCTTCTTTCAAGCTCAGCTTGCCGGGGAACGGAAAAACCTGACTAAAGCCGACCTGCAGCTGGGTCATCGGCTCCTGATCTATGTCAAAAGTATCTGTCGGGAAGTTCATCGCGTTAAAGTTGATCATCGGGTCCGGCAAGGCGCCCACCTGGCTAGATACATCCAGCAATGCCTCATAGCGTAGCTGCATCGCCGCAAGGCCTGGATTATCTTGCAGGGCATACGCGATGGCGGCCCGCTCTGTTAGAAATGTTCCTTCAGTGGTCCCGCTTGCACCGTAAGCATGCGGTGTGACACCCAGCACTAGCGCAATAGCAAAACGACGCCATAAAGCGCCGTGAATACGCGACCGCGATTTGGCGCCGAGCCAGCCGGTGTCGGGGCTCTCTGTGTACTGCCTGGCAATGGCTTTAACTGTCTTCATAACACGCTTCTATCTACTGCCTTACGCCGCTTCCAAGAGAGAAAAATGAGGACTTTCTCAAGGCAATTGATGCGCAGGCGTTAGTTTGAATATTTGGATTCGTTTAGCGTATAAACTCGGGCTGACACCACGAACAATAGACTAAGCTGGCCAAACTCGAATGATCAGGCGCAGCTGCGCCTTTCGAGGGGGCTAAGCGTGTTTGGGGGGATGAAAGATACGCGAAGGAAACTCTTGAACGAGCGCCCCGCTATAGTCAGTCTGTCGAGCGCAAGAGAGCAGTTTAAACGTGAAAAGCGACGGGCTGAGCGTTGCGACCATGCTGAGGGAGCACGCCGAGGCGCAAGCGCCATTGGCACAATCATTGTCACAACCTGAGCACATCTCAGGGGCGGTCTCTGGTGAAACTGCCTCATGGCAGGGCATTTCAGAGGGTTGTTCGCTAGCAGTCACTGCCTGATCAGACTCGCCGATAGGCATAGAATCGGGCACAGCAGCCAGCAGGGGTTGAGCTATCAACCCCAAAATCACTAGTGCTATTCCAATTATGCGAACCATGTATTTCTCTCTTGTTCTTACATCAAACTCTATAGCCAATGGACCTGACAAGCCAAGTTATCACGGCCGCTGCACGCATTATAGCGCATATGGGTGAATCGCGTCGTATCCCTCACTGTTGAGCGCACTGTCGCTGATATTCTCGTGTTAAAAGCTCAAGTCCACACCATATCGTCGCCCACCACCGCGATCACGGACCGAACCGCTTCCATGTAGTCGTTGATCTCGACATACGCAGCCATAGGTGCCTCTTTGCGCTTCAAATAATCAACCAGTACGTCTTGCAAGGTATCAAGTAGTACTAGGACGAGCTCTACATCTGTCACTCGCTCATAGTTCTCCATCAGAGACAACGTAGCGATGGGCTTGGTTCGTTTGTCAAAAGCCACGATGGAGAAAAGGAGCTGTATCTTTATGTCAGATTCTGCCGAATCCAAGCTGGGCAGGGTGTAGATGCAAACGCGCTCGCAACCGAGTGTATCGGCCAGCATCTCAACCTCTTGGCAAGGAATCTTGAGGATAACCGGTGCATGACGCCGCATTAGCTCCGCTAGGCTGATACGATTGCCGGTAGTAGGCAGCACGTGCCCAAGCGTGGATTGTGCCATCCGTTGGCGATCGCGCATGGTGTTCCTATTGCCGAATAATAATAGACCCCAAGTGTACCAAGACGGAAGGTTTCTCGCTGCAATTAAACGCTAGGGAGGTAAAAACAATAAAGATATTCGAAGGGTGCTGCCGGCTAAAAAACAGGTATACACAAAAGTATATACCCTGCCGACGGTGAGCGGCGGTACGCGATAAATATTAAGGCCTGTATCAGGTACATGCCTTGGGAAAAATGGTGGGCCGTGCGCGATTCGAACGCGCGACCAATTGGTTAAAAGCCAACTGCTCTACCAACTGAGCTAACGGCCCTCAGAGGAGCTGCGTATAGTACGGATTTGAAGTTAAATTTCAAGGAGTTTTTCAGGAAAAAATGGACCAGAGGCTCTAGCTAGCCGTAGTGGGTAGGATCTGCTATGCCCGCATCGGTAAATCCCTGGCTCCTCAACCTGCAACTGTCACACCTGCCACAGGCCAAACCGTCATCGCTAGCCTGATAACATGACACCGTAATTGAGTAATCCACCCCCAACTCAATACCAGCGCGAATAATATCTCCCTTACCCATTTTCATTAACGGCGTGTGAATGCGCAGCTTCTGCCCTTCCACACCGGCCCGTGTAGCGAGATTAGCGACGTTCTCGAAGGCCGCAATGAATTCGGGCCTACAATCGGGGTAACCCGAGTAATCCACCGCATTAACACCTATAAAAATATCATTGGCGCCCAGTACCTCAGCCCAACCCAGCGCAATGGACAAAAACACCGTATTGCGCGCCGGCACATAGGTTACCGGGATACCTTCGGTTTCTTCCTCGGGCACATCGATTGCTGTGTCAGTGAGCGCTGAACCACCAATAGTATCCAGATTGAGGTGAACAACCTTGTGTTCAACGTCGCCCAAATGATTGGATACAGCCTCCGCAGCCACCAGTTCGGCTCGGTGGCGCTGGCCATAGTCGAAGCTTAGAGCGTAGCACTGGTAACCCTGTTGCTGTGCCATCGCCAGCACCGTGGTGGAATCCAGCCCGCCCGACACCAGCACAACGGCTCGTTTATCTTCGCTTATAAGCCCGTCCATTATCAGTGTCCCGCCTGATCGTTCCAAAGAAGTTTATGCAGCTGTAG
>JBLHSI010000183.1:0-5987 GCA_047626655.1 Halioglobus sp. | reverse complement strand
GCAATTGCGGGTCAGAGATAAACTCCTCCCGGTTCTCTTTGCTCATTTTATTGAACATCCGCTGAGCCCATTTTTTGGCCCGCATAACCGGATAGAACATGGCCTCACCGCGCAAATAGACATCGAGTCGGTGCAGCTTTTGTAGCAGGGGAAATCGTTTGAATCGGGCCTTTTCCTGCTCGGTATATTCTCGATCACCGCGCTTTACCACATAATTGGCACTGCGCTGGTAGACATAAACCTGTTCAGCCTGCTCGGCCACCTTGGGGATAAACTGCAACGCGCTGGCCGCATTGCCAATAATAGCGACGCGTTTGTCGCTTAAGTCGATATCATGACGCCAGCAGGCTGAGTGAAATTGAGTGCCCTCAAAGGATTGTGCGCCGGCAAATTCGGGGATATTCGGGCGGTTGAGTTGCCCTAATCCGCTGACCAGGCATTTGGCCGTGAGGCGCTCCCCGTCGGCGAGTGCCACTGTCCACAGGCCCTTTGTATCATCATAATCAGCGCGCTCTAGCGCGGTGTTCAACCGCAGTTTGTCGCGCAGCCCGTATTTATCGACACAGTGAGAGAAATA
The DNA here is from genome assembly GCA_047626655.1 of Halioglobus sp. Classification (GTDB taxonomy): domain Bacteria; phylum Pseudomonadota; class Gammaproteobacteria; order Pseudomonadales; family Halieaceae; genus JBALVT01. Next base: position 5,410 of record JBLHSI010000183.1, on the reverse strand, counting down.
CGCCTGTATCTCATTGTGTGCAGAATATTTGCGTGACCAATTAGGGTTGGGCTCGAAGGAGTAACTGTATAAAACCGATGCCACATCGCAACAGGCCCCGGGGTAGGTGTTGTCATACCAAGTGCCGCCTACGTCGGGCGACTTCTCTATGATCACGAAGTCATCAATGCCGCGATCTAGCAGCTTAACGCCCATACAGATACCCGACATGCCGGCCCCAATAACTATGACGCTAACAGTGCTATCTTGTGACATGTTTGCTCATCCTAAAGCCTAGGTGCACGCTCAAGCCGCAGCCGGGGCGGTGTCGCGGGTAAACACTAGGTCAGTTGCTGTAGATTCCGCTTTATTGTATCGGTATCCACCCCCCTTAAACTTGCGCAGGCCGGCAACTTCTTCAATTTCATTTTCGATCATATAACGCGCCATTTGCCCTCTGGCCTTTTTGGCGTAGAAGCTTATGATTTTATACTTCCCCGACTTTAGGTCCTTAAAAATAGGGGTTATTACCTCGGCGTTTAGCTTCTTCGCCTGCACCGCTTTGTAGTATTCGTTGGACGCTAAGTTGACCAATGTGGTCTGTTTCAATTTTTTCAACTGAGCGTTTACTGCATTATTGATGTCATCGCCCCAAAACTGATACAAATTTGTACCGCCTCTATTGGCAAACTTAAGCCCCATTTCAAGGCGGTAGGGCTGGATCAAATCCAGCGGTCGCAACAGACCATACAAGCCCGAAAGAATGCGTAAGTTGTTTTGCGCATAACGAAGTTGTGGGGTGGTGAGTGTATCGCCCTCTAGCCCCGTATAGACATCGCCTTTAAAAGCAAACAGCGCCTGTTTTGCATTGTCCAGGTTAAAGGGTCTTGACCAGTTCATGAACCGCGCATGATTAAGTTGGGCAATATTGTCACTGACGTTCATTAGCGCGCGAATATCGTCGGGAGCCAACTTGCGCGCGTCTTCCACGAGGGCGGCTGATTGATCCAAAAATGGCGACTCCGTGGCCCTGCGTGAGGGAGGTGGTGTCTCGAAATCGAGCGTTTTTGCCGGCGAAATAATTATAATCATTGCTTCACTTCCAATGGCGGGCCTAGCCCCTGACTCTATTTATAAGTGGGTGCACGCGTACTGTAACGTATAAATCAGTCCGCTATGATACTCTCCCTATAAAATAATCGACAAGACTTTCCACCATGTACTTGCTGCGCTCTTTTGTGCATTTAATAGACGCCTTTACAGAGCGCACCGGTAAGCTAATCGCCTGGTTCGCACTGGCAATGGCCCTGCTAACCGCAGTGGTCGTTGTTCTGCGCTATGGCTTTGATATTGGCTCTATCGCCACGCAAGAATTTATTATTTACCTGCATGGCTCGCTGTTTATGCTGGGCGCGGCCTACACACTCAAACACGGCGGCCATGTGAGAGTAGATATCTTTTACCAACACTTCGGTCCTCGTGGCCAAGCCTGGGTCAATAGTCTCGGTGGCATCGTTTTTTTGTTGCCGTTGTGCGTGTTTATCTTTGGCATGAGCTGGAATTATGTCGCCGAGTCCTGGGCTATCCGCGAGACCTCGCCAGAGCCCGGCGGCATTCCCGCAGTATTTCTCCTTAAAACTCTACTGCCTCTAATGGCGCTCAATCTATTTTGCCAGGGTTTGGCGGAAGTACTGCGAAGCGCGCTAATATTAGTGGAGCATGAATCATAGTGGCTGCCTATACCTCAGTTTATATGTTTGCCGCGGTCTGCCTATTATTGATGTTCGGCTACCCCGTTGCTTTTACCTTGGCGGGGACGGCCTTGGCGTTTGCCGCGGGTGGCATTTTAATCGGTATCTTTGATGTCGACTTTCTAGGGGCACTGCCCGGTCGTCTATTTGGCACCATCAACAATGCCACCTTAATCGCCGTGCCACTGTTCATTTTCATGGGTGTTATTTTGGAGAAATCTAAAGTAGCCGAAGAACTGCTTGGCAGCATGGCCAAAATATTTGGCGGCCTGCGCGGCGGGCTGGGCATCTCGGTGGTGGTCGTGGGAATGTTACTGGCTGCAAGCACCGGTATTGTAGGGGCCACCGTGGTGACCATGGGATTGCTGTCACTGCCGAGCATGTTGCGCAGCGGCTACAGCCCATCGCTCGCCGCAGGTACCATTTGCGCTACCGGCACCTTAGGACAAATTATTCCGCCGTCTATCGCTCTGGTGCTGCTTGGGGATGTGCTGTCAAACGCCTATCAGCAAGCCCAGTTAAAGATGAATATATTCACACCGGACACAGTGTCTGTTGGTGATCTGTTTATCGGGGCGTTGCTGCCGGGTTTATTGCTCGTTGCGCTTTACATAGCCTACCTACTAATTTACGCCTATTTTAGACCCGAAGCAGCGCCCGCTGCAAAAACCGAGAAGATCACTGCAGCAGAAATTTGCGGTAGTTTGCTGCCTCCACTGACACTTATCGCTGTGGTGCTGGGTTCAATTTTGATGGGAGCAGCTACACCCACCGAAGCGGCGGGTGTAGGTGCCACCGGAGCTTTGATACTCGCACTTCTAAAGCGCCAGATGAACTGGTCGCTGCTGTCGGTGGCCCTTACCGACACTTTAAAAGTGACATCCATGGTGTTTATGATTTTAATTGGCGCCGCTGTTTTTTCTTTGGTGTTTCGAGGATTTGGCGGAGAAGAGCTCATTCACAGCTTTTTTGCCGGCTTGCCCGGCGGCGTTATGGGCGCCACTTTGGTGGTCATGGTAGCCATTTTTTTCCTCGGGTTTATTCTTGATTTCATTGAAATTACCTTTGTTGTAGTGCCCATTGTCGGACCCATTTTACTGGCAATGGGGCTGGACCCTGTCTGGCTGGGCATCATGATTGCGCTCAACCTGCAAACCTCATTTCTCACGCCACCGTTTGGATTTGCGCTATTTTATTTGCGGGGCGTTGCTCCATCGTCGCTGCCCACCAGTGCTATCTACCGCGGCGTAATACCCTTTATAATGATTCAGCTTCTGGTTTTGACTGCCCTGTGGATATGGCCCGCTATGGCCACATGGTTACCCTCAGTGGTCAATAAGTAGAGAAGCAAACGCTCACAGGTATTAAGGTAAATAGCAATGCAAGACATAGATTCCTACCCCACTCCGCAGGGAGAACTGGCACTGCAAACCTTGGCGATGCCCAAGGACACCAATGCTAACGGCGACATATTTGGCGGTTGGTTATTGTCCCAAATGGACATCGCTGGATCGATTACCGCAGGAAAAGTGGCCTCAGGTAGAACCGCGACCGTCGCCATCAGCGGTATGGTATTTCTAACCCCGGTACATATGGGGGCAGTAGTGAGTTGCTATGCCGACATTCTGGATGTTGGACGAAGCTCTGTGCGGATCATGGTGGAGGTGTGGATAAACTCACAGCATGACGGCGAGCCAATTAAGGTCACCGAAGGCGAATTTGTTTTCGTTGCGATAGATGAGGCCGGCAGAACACGGTCAATAACGTCTTAGCCAGCGGGCCTTAGTGTTTGTATTCCGTGGGCCAGTTCACACAAAACGCTCGGCCCTAAGCCAAAGCTCGACTATAATACTTCTGTCAAAAATAACTCAAACTAAATCGATGACAAATACACCCGACAAGCGCAGTGAAGATAAGATAACTCATGCCCGCTTCCGATCCGACAGGATGTTCCAAGACGGTAACCGCTGGTTTTTCTTTACTCGCGAATGCACCGTTGAGGGCCCATTCTCCAGTCGTATCCAAACCATTAATCAGCTCGACCTGTATATCAAGGCAATGAACTCAGGCTTGCTAAAGCCTGAAAAAAAATTAAGTCTAAAACCGCAATAAACGTTAGCAGAACGTCTTTACTCTTCATCAAATGCCAAATCACGCGCGTTAATGTAGGCCTGTTCGGAAATATGGTGATAGGCCCGCACGTCATCATAAAACGCCTTAAAGGAAGCATATATTTTTGCCGACATGGGGTCTCTGGCAACCAGATCTTGCATAACCCGGTCACTGCTGCGAGCCAGGGCGATAATAACATCATCGGGTAGACGTCTGAGCTTGACCCCATGCTCATCTACCAACTGACGCAGAGCTGCATTATTCCTGGCCGTGTACTCATCCAACATCATCTGATTAGCCGCTCTGGAGGCCACAGTCACTACCGCCTGTAAATCCGCGGGCAGGGCATCGTAAGCGTCTTTATTGACGATAAACTCAAGCATTGCCCCGGGTTCATGCCAACCGGGGTAGTAATAATATTCAGCTACCTCGTGCAAGCCCAGCGCCAAGTCATTATAGGGGCCCACCCATTCACCGGCATCGATCACTCCGGTTTGCAAGGATGTATACAGCTCACCTCCCGGGATACGCACCGCAGTTCCACCGGCCTCAGCAAACACTTCCCCTGCCAATCCGGGAATACGCATTTTCAGGCCTTTTAGGTCATCGATTGAGTTGATCTCTTTATTAAACCAACCCGCCATTTGCACACCGGTACTGCCACCCGTCATAGGCAACAGGTTAAACGGCGCATAGGCCTCTCGCCATAATTCCAGCCCACCGCCCTGGTGTAGCCAACCATTCATCTCTTGAGCCGTCATACCAAAGGGCACAGCAGTGAAAAAGACGGAAGACGGGACTTTTCCTTTCCAGTAATAAGCAGCGCCATGACCCGCATCAGCGACACCCTGTGACACCGCATCAAAAACTTCAAACGCCGGCACTATCTCTCCGGCGCCGTAGACTCGGGCGGTGAGGCGACCGTTACTGAGCTCATCCACCATCTGGGAAAAATTTTCTGCCGCCGTGCCTAATCCAGGCAGGTTTTTTGGCCAGGTTGTTACGATCTTCCAGTGATATTGACGGCCACTGTCTGCCACCCCGGCGCTTTGATGACTCATGTCGACTTCAATCGCTGCGCGATCTACCGACCACAAAAAGACTACACCGACCAAGGCCGCGACCAGGGCCAGAATAATGAGAGGCGAATATCGCCCCCGACCTGTCTGTAAGCTCATACCGTTTATCCCATGCCCGTTAAATGAGTTGCAACTTAGCGTATTGAACAACCAGCCACTTACTGCCTTCGTCATCAAAGTTCACTTCAACTCGCGCATTACCGCCCCTACCCTCGAAGTTAAGCACTACACCTTCGCCAAAAATTTGGTGATATACGCGCTGCCCGAGCCTCAGGCCTGTATCTGGCACTTCCACTTGTGCCAATGAGCTCACTGGCCTGGAAATCGCGCTGTGCAGACGCACCTCACGGAGCAGCTCGGCGGGAATTTCGCGAATAAAGCGCGAAGGGGAGTTAAAGTTTTCGCTTCCGTGCATGCGCCTAGTTTCGGCGTAAGTGATAACCAGCTTTACCATCGCCCGAGTAATACCCACGTAGCATAGGCGGCGCT
>JBLHSI010000182.1:0-6011 GCA_047626655.1 Halioglobus sp. | reverse complement strand
GTTGGCGCCAGTGTTGAACAACTCATTAAGGTCGACAATGCAACTGGGGCCAGTACGAGCCAGCGCCGCATTGAATTTCGACTTTCTTTTACAAAATTATTTTTTAGTTTCATGATGCCAATGGATTCATATCTTGTGTATTTAACTGCATACGCACGAGTGTGGCTGGAATGCGATGAACGCTCGGGTAACTCACTTCTTGCCCGCCGGGGCCGCACGCGCCAAAGAGAGCCTCTTAGACTTACCTTTGTCTACGAATGTGACACTAGCACCGTCGATGGAGTCGAGTTTCCAACCTACCACCTTGTCACCTAGCATGACACGTTTTTTCTCGCCTTTGACCAGCGCGATAATTCCCGCAGAATCACCGCCGCCAAATATTCCTCGCAACTCCACTTTGTCTAGTGCGCTGGGCGCTGCCGCACCCGTTTCGACAGCCGCGATCGGTTGCACTTCGCCGGCGTAAACAGGTCGACGCGACGGCCAAAAAATAGGTCTTGCCCGCACTCGATCGCTCAGTTGTGACGATACGACTCCGGCATTAGGCAACTCGCTGACCACAAGACTATCTGCAGTGGGCGCGATAGCATCAGCTTGGTTGGGCAATGCCAGGCGAAGCAGGCCCAACAGTAGCACGGAGGCCATTATACCGGTTAGTATCACGGCAACCAGCTCGACCCGCCGGTCACTCAACTGCGGGTTAGCCAAGCCGCGATAACGATTCATTGCGTTGCCTAGTGCCGCCATCAGATCGACCTCAGGGTGAGTAGTTGCAGCGTCGCTGTCATCGACTGATCTTTGTTTTTGTCGCGCGAGCGAGTCGCTCGTCTAGGCTTAATATTCAGCGAATCTATGAGTAAAAGCGGCGTGTGATTGGACAGCTCCGATAGCGCAGTATCCAAAGCATCCAGACCACCGATGACGGTCAACACAAGCCCAACGCGACCAAATTGGTCATCTTGGATCAGGGGCAAAATACGGCTATTAGTAACCGACAGCCCTGCATCCGTCATAATCTCTCTAATGTTCTTTTGCAGCGCCGCTGAGATTGTTGCCGCATCTTCGCTCGCGGGATAAACCAGACCCGCAACTTGCGACCCCAGCCGATCGGCCGCCACCTGCAGTTGCTGCTCGGACTCCAACAAACCCAACATTCGAGATACGCGAGGCTGTAAATTATCAATCTCGCTCTGGTAATCTGCCCGCATTAACCAAAAATCCAAGGCTAGATATAACACTAATAATAGCGGCACCAGCAGGCTTATCGCCACCACCATCATCGATGCAGAATAACGCTTTAAGCGACTCATTCTGCAGCCACCTCCGCGTTATTGACCAGGGTCGACTGACTACCTGCCAGCTCAATATTGAGCGAGAACTGCTCCTGCCCCGTGTTGAAATATTTGGTAATAGCCTGTGGAGATGTCACTTTTGTATAAGCCGGCTGATCGGTGAGCTGCTGCACGACTACCGAAGCATCGTTGGCGACACCGCGTATATTCAAGCTCTTACCATTCACCGAAAATTGTAACAGGGAGGCATCATCGCCCAGCAGCTCAGACAATCTGGCCACCTCGAGGTGCGGACTGGGCCGCTGTTCTAACAAGGAAGTGACTGCCGCAATGGTTTCGTTGGCGCTGACAATCGTGTTGCGCATTTTTATCGCCTGTGACGCTTCTGCACGCACCTCGTCCGATACTGAGCGCAGCTGCTTCAGTTCAAGATATTTGAAGCCTGCCGCTACGCCAAAGATCACTACCAGCAACACAGCACTGTAGGCAATCGTGCCCGCCACACGCAAAAGTCGTTGTCTATAAAGTTGCTGGCGCTTGTGTTCACCAAAGCCGGTCAACACAATCACGTCGTCGTCGATCTTAGCCCAAACTTCCATAGCTCGGGCATCATAACAATCGTACTGCTGACCAAGGTACGTCATAGCTGAGCTCATGGAGACCATCACAAGTTGAATTCTTAGGCTTTTTTCATCGCGACCTATGAGCTTCCATCCACTGGCCGTATCACTTTCTGGAAAGGGGCTATTGGCTTTAACTTCGAGCGCCATTACCCCGTTAAGCTCGCGCTCTACCGCCAGAGGCATTACCAATAGCTTGGACAAGACCAACGTGTCGGGCAGGATCACAGCTTCGCACTGAGCGGCATGATCAGCCGCCGGACCGGTGAGTCTCTGGCCCGCATGATAGAGGTGCTCACCGCCTTCGCTATAGACTTTGAGGTTCTCGTCTAAACGCTCAATGACAGGCGAATCATAGCCCCACAAGAATTCACGCCACGCCGAACGCCAGTACTTGCCTAGCTGGCGAACGTCATGACCAAATAAAATCCAGTTTTGCCCCGCTTGAAGCATTTCCCACCTTTATTGTTGTAATGTCGCGCTTGCCCCATTATGGGATTTATCGCACAGCGCGAGCCGCTTCTGTCCTAACAAATTGCCAGGGCAGCAAACTGCCCTTCTTGGCGCCGAGTGCTACCCAGCGCCTGCGCAACCAATTTTTATCTCCTACCAACACCCTGGCATCCATGCGGTAACGGGTACTGGAACTCACCGATTGAAACTTAGCATTCAGGCCACTGGGGACTGCTGTGCTTGCTGTCGAGTCATCACTTCGACTGTCGGCTATTGATATTGCCAGGGCATCATCGCCGCCGGATATCACTCGCAATACCGACAGTGGAGCGGACGCCCAATCGACCCCCGTTCGCCTCGACTTTCCTGCCACAACCGCCTCGCGCACACTATCAAATAATGATCTACCCACACCTTCTATTTTCATCAGGTCTTCAATGGAGGCAAATCGGGCTGCACGCCCTCCACCCTTGGGAGCTTTATCGCGCCATTTTATCACATTGTCTGCCAACAATTCTGCCTCGCCGATAGAGACTCCACCCAAAGTGAAAAACAACTCCGCCAGCAAAGCTCTTGACGCGCCGTTGAGGTCAATCAAACCCGATACCGGCACCAGTTCTACGGTGATTGCCAAGTCACCTATTTCAAAATCCATAGAAGGCACACCGCGACCACGAAAGCTGCTGTCGCGATCGGCACGCACAGCGGCCAGCATTAAATTCACCGCTCCGTCGCCCGCCGCTTCTGCCTTGGCTCTAGCGAGGTGTGTTTGGGCCAGCCTGGTATCAATCCTGGCTTGAAAAACAATACCCGACACCAATAAAGCCATCGCCGCTAAAAACCAAACAACAATGGCGAGAGCAACTCCAGATTGTGTTGTCCTGCCCATTAACGCTGAACCTGCATAATCAAATCGGGCCAATAGCGACCATCGGCCTTGATAGACAACCTGACTAACGCCGGCGCACCCAAAGCCTCCCACTCACCAATTTGCCACTCGAGATCGATTTCGGGTTTGAACTCCACCAAAAATTCTTCAACCCCGTTAACGATGACTCGGGAAGTGCTATTAGCCCACTGAACAACACGACTACTGGTGTTAGGCTCCTGCCAATAAAGCATGAGCAAGTCGTCCTCTTTCACCAATCGCAGCAGCAACGTGCCGCCAAACGACTCGCCAAACAATGCTGAGGACTTCCACGCCAATGAACTGGAATTACCTTCAAAATACGCCAGCTCAGAAGTACCACCCCCCAATGACAGGCCACCCGCACGTTTTTTACCCGGCACGGCCGATGCCAGCAGATCGCGCAGCAACCCGCTGACGGTGCGAACCTCATCTACCTGACCCGCCAACCGCCCCAGCGACACTTGAGTGTTCGCAAATGTCCGCAAAGCAGACACCGTCGCCAGTAAAATCAATGACAAAACACCGAGCGCAACAACCACTTCGACAAGGGTGAAGCCCGCATTATTGTCGGTTCGAACTGTGAAATTGGCGGACACTAACATCAATATCCCCCTACGACCGAACGCAGAAGCACTTCCCGCTGTTTAAGCCCGTCCTGCCAATTGACCAGAACTTCGAGTTCGTGCAGGGCGCCGTTGGGTAGAGAGGAGTTGCCCAGAGAGACCTCGGCTGAGCGTACCTGCCAATTAAATTCTCCCGCCGTACTGCCGCTTAGGGCAATACCTCCAATAGGTACTTCATAATTAGCCGCCACCAGTGACTTTGCCAATTCGATGCCGTAAGCATACTTTTCGCCGCTGCGTACATTTTTTGTGGCACCGCTTACCGCTTGGTACAAAGCTGACAACGAAAAAGCGAGAATGGCCATGGCGACCACCATCTCAAGCAGCGAGAATCCACTTGCAGATCTTCTGCGCACGTTTCTACTAGCGCCCATCATAAGGTTCCTGAGTCACTGTACCCAGCAACCAGTCGACCGACACCTTAACGCCAGCACCAGACGACTTCTGGATATCAACACTGCCCCCACTGGCCCCACCTTCAGGGTAAAATCGAATAATACCCACGTTGTTAAAATTGAGCTCTGAAGCCGACTCAACAAAGAGACGCACGCCGTCGGGCACCTTCTTTACCGTGCTATTGAGACGCAATTCACCTAGCTCGGGGTGTACTTCAACATTTTGGGCAAAGCCTGAGTTAATCGCCTGGTAGCGAGCCGAGGCAAATAGGGTAATGAGGTCACGCACCGCCTCGCGGTATTGCATGGACTCATACATTCTGACTGAAGCTGGCACCGAAACCGCCAATACTAGACCGGCGATAGCCAGAGCCGCTAACAACTCTAGCAGCGTAAACCCCCTGGATGGGGTGCTACTAGACAACGCTACTCCCAGTTACCCACGTCGGAGTCTTCACCGTCGCCTCCAGGCGCATTGTTCTGACCGTAACTATAAATATCCAGTTCGGCGCGTTCGCCGGGATACTTGTAGTGATATTGATTTTTCCAGGGGTCTAACGGTACTTTTTTCGATTTTAAGTAGGGGCCATTCCAGCCAGACGCACTCACTGGTTTTGCGACCAGAGCGCTCAAACCCTGCTCTGTGGTGGGAAAACGACCCACATCCAGTTTGTACATTTCTAAGGCCTGCTCCATATCCTTAATTTGAATGCCCGTGGTTTTCGTTTTTGCACCGCTCAACTGATTGAGTACGGTGGGCCCAACCAAGCCCATTAGAAGGCCTAAAATGGCCAGCACCACCAGCAACTCCATCAGTGTAAAACCGTGCTGAGCCGCGCTCTTGTTACGGCCTCTTATCGTACTATTAACCATTGTTGATTCCTCAAAACTGTCGAGCAGAAGGTTATATCATATCGCCAAATCATTGACTGACAGTATGCCCATTAAGATTGAAATTATAATGAACGCGATCATCACGCCCATAAAAAGAATGAGCACAGGTTCGAGTAGGGCCAGTGCACGCTTAACACCCGACTGAACATGGCCATCAAAGACCTTGGCCAGCTCTAACAACATTTCATCCAACGCACCCGATTCTTCACCTACGCGAATGAGCTGAATCACCATAGGGGTAAATTTGCCCGTTTTCTCAAGCTCAGATGAGATTCGCTTACCTGCTTTAACGGCGGGCAAAATCACACCCAGAGATTCCTTTATTACCCGATTTTCGACCGTATCAATCGCAATCGTCATCGCCTGTAACATTGGAACGCCATTGCCCAGCAAGGTTCCCGCTGTGCGCGCGAATTTGGATATTTCAAATTCAAAAATAATCTCTCCTGCAATCGGCAGCTTTAGCAAGCGCTGGTGGAGTTGATTTGTGCCTACCTCCGAAGCGGCCCAATGGCGAAGGTAAAAACCACCACCCACAAAAACGATAGCCAGAAGCCAAAAATAGCGCGCTACAAAATCGGCCGCACCTATTACCATGCGAGTCATCAGGGGCAACGCGTCACCCATGTCAGCAAACAAGGTTTCAAACTGCGGCACAACAAAGGCCAGCATTCCCACAATGGCCAGCAGCGCTACTACCAACAAAACACAAGGATAAATGAGCGCGGAAATAACACTCTCTCTTGTCGCATTGGCGTTTTCGAGGTATTCAACCAAGCGTGCCAGCACGTTGGGAAGTTGCCCACTCGCTTCTGCCGAGCGAA
>JBLHSI010000181.1:0-6060 GCA_047626655.1 Halioglobus sp. | reverse complement strand
CCCAATTTATAGCCACCAATCTGAATGTTGTTGAGCTGCTCTACAAAAATAATGCCGCAGCCAAAGCTAACAGCAAACCAAACTACCAGCAGTTTCAGCACCAACGAAATGTTGCGTCGCCAATATTCTTTTTGCTGTTCAATACTCATTGCAGACATACTCAGCACTCCTTATGCGAACAAGTCGCCCGCAGGCATCGGCTCATTGCGAATCAATCGACTGGTTTCTACTGCGGCCTGCCTGTGCTTAACAGCCAGTTGATAGTCGGGGTCAGTTACCATTTCCAGGAAGGCGCCGGCGCTAGGGTAGCAGGCAACAAATGCAATATCCCATGATTCTTCCGCCGGTCCAGTGAGTACTAACCGAGGATTTCCGCGCCACACTACGGTGCCGCCCACTCGTTGAAAAATAGGCCCACTCTCTCGACCGTATGCCGCATAGGCTTGGGCACCAGTAGTAGCTTGGCCATTGGGGTAGGTGGCAGATTGGTTCAACTTTATGAGGTTTAACATATGAATTGGGGTGTCTCGAGGGAGCGCCTTAAATTGCTCAAACTGCACGCGTTCGGGGTCTACATAATTCATCTGTGCTATCTCTCTTTCGGGCAACTTTTAGAGAGACCACGCTAACAGAATTTTGATCTTTGGGCACCACAGCTTTAATTTTCTAATCGCCATGTTGTTACCTAGCGCGAGGCAATCTATATTAGTGGTTGATTGACAGGGTATCTCAATGAAACTTTCCGCGTTTGGCACCAAATTTTCGGGCAAGTCGGGCATCGTTGAACTGATGGACGATTTGAGCACGGCTCTAAGTGAAAACCCCGACATGATCTTTATGGGCGGCGGAAATCCTGGTCGCCTGCCACAAATCGAATCGGTGTTTCAGAAACGACTGGAAACCATTCTAAGTGACCCCGCACAGCGCCACAGCCTGTTCGGAATTTATCAGGCACCCCAAGGTGACACCAACTTTCGCCAGCAAGTCGCCAAATTCCTCAACAAGCAATGTGGCTGGCAACTGGAGGCAAAGAACATTGCCATCTCCAACGGCAGTCAACCGGCATTTTTTGCCCTGTACAATATGTTTGCTGGCATCATGCCCGACGGCGAGAACCGATGCATACATCTACCATTGGCACCAGAATATTTGGGCTATGCAGATATCGGCTTATCGGAAGACTTTTTTACCGCCACTAAACCCACTATCGAATTACTCGATGACAATCTTTTCAAGTACCACGTGGATTTTTCCAAGCTCAAGCTAACGAGTCAAACCGGGGCGATTTGTGTGTCGCGACCCACCAACCCTACAGGCAACGTACTCACCGATGATGAAATCGCCCACTTGGATGACATAGCGAGAGCCCTTGATGTGCCCTTCATTATCGATGGCGCTTACGGCTCGCCTTTTCCCAATATCGTATTTACCGAGGTAGCCCCGCACTGGAATGACAACACCATACTCACGCTGAGCCTGTCAAAGTTGGGACTGCCGGGCGTGCGCACCGGTATCGTTGTCGCGCGAGAGGACATCATAGAGGCCTATACCAATATCAACACTATTGTGAGTCTCGCCTGTGGAACTTTAGGCCCCGCACTGGCCAAGGAACTGTTTAAGTCCGGAGAGATTGTCTCGCTCTCTAGAGATTATGTAACCCCGTTTTATCGAGAGCGGGCGCAGCAGACCGTGCAATGGTTTCGCGAGGCGATGGGCGATGTTAACTATCGCATTCACAAACCCGAGGGGGCCATCTTTCTATGGCTGTGGTTTGAGGGGCTACCTATCACCAGCCAAGCACTCTACGAGCGATTAAAACAGCGTGGTGTGCTTGTTGTGCCGGGACACAATTTTTTTATCGGAATGGATACCAACTGGCCGCACAAGCACGAGTGTATTCGCGTGTCCTACGCACAGGACGGCGATTCGGTGAAAGCCGGGGTCAAGATTATTGCCGAAGAGGTTCATCGGGCGCTAGCCGGCGACTGAACTAGCGAAAAAACTCGCACTCCGGCTTTTGTCTATTTCGTATTTTTTAGTCATGTTGCCCGTCTGACGGATTTGCCAATCGCGCATAAACAGACCAAACTGCCACAGTCAAATTTTAGGAGTATTGCGATGTCGCTCACTATAACACCTAGTGGTCAAGCTTGTGGGGCAGCTATTACCGGTGTGGACCTGGCTCAGCCTCTTGGTGAAGCAGAGGTGTCTGCCATTCGCAACGCTTGGCTGGAACACCACGTGGTGTCGTTTCCCAATCAAAAACTATCTAATAACGATTTAGAGCAGTTTGCCCTGTATTTTGGAGCATTTGGCGAAGACCCTTTCATCGCTTCAATTGAAGGGCGCGAACATATTATTGCTGTCTGCCGTTCGGCGGACGAAACAGCACCATTGTTTGCCGAAAACTGGCATACCGACTGGAGCTTTCAAGAGACACCTCCCGCTGCAACTTGTTTATACGGCATTACCATTCCGCCCATGGGCGGGGACACCTGGTTTAACAACCAACACAAAGCGCTCGATGAAATGCCCGCACAACTGCGCGCTACATTGGATTCCAAGCTGGCGATCCACTCGGCCAAAAGCGCCTATGCTCCCGATGGGATGTATGGCAAGCAGGAGAAAGATAGCGACCGCAGCATGGTCATTAAACCCTCTGCGGAAGCCAATGACACTCGACTGCACGCGCTGTTGAAAGATCACCCTGAAACAGGGCGAGCCGGTATATTCGGTTGCGTTGGCTACATTATTGGGATTGATGGAATGGCCGATGCAGAAGCTCTGGACTTACTGATGGAACTCTACGAATGGCAGACTCGCCCCGAGTTTCAATACCACCACAAATGGCAGACTAATATGCTGGTCATGTGGGACAATCGCTCGGTGCTGCACAAGGCAAACGGTGGCTATGAGGGACACGAGAGATTACTCCATAGAGTCACCATTGCTGACAAAACAGTTCGGACGGCTTGAGACAGAGCACCTGGTTGGAACCATCGCACACACTTTGCATTCAGCGCACAACACTCCACTAATATTACACAAGGATTACTAGAACCATGTCTACAATGAAGCTTGAAGTAAAAGAAAATGTCCACGTGCTCACCCTGACTAACAACGACAACGAAAACAAATTCACGCTCGATGTCATGATGGAATATTTGACCGCGTTTGATGCAGTGGAAAGCTACGAGGGTGACACCGCACTATTAATTTGCTGCGAGCATGAGAAAACGTTCTCTACCGGTATTAACCTAGACTGGATGATGGCAGAAACTCCCGAACAGCAGAGGGCCTTTGTTAAGTCGCTTGAAACCGTGTTGTTCAGGTTAGCTCTACTGAGCGCACCCACAGTGATTGCCCTCAATGGAAATGTTTATGCCGGCGGTGCGATACTGGCCTGCGCTGCTGACTTTCGTGTGATGCGATCCGATCGAGGCCGCTTTTGCTTTCCCGAGGTCAACATCAATATTCCATTTTCACCGTTAATGACAGATATCATCGATATACTGCCCAATAAGCACGCACTAAAGCACATGGCGCTGACCGGAATTGCCTATACGGGTGAGCAGTGTAAAGCTTTTGACATCGTCGATAGCATCCACCCACAAGACGAATTACAGGACGCCGCGTTTGCACTGGCCAGCGGTTTGGGACAGAAAACTCGGGCGACCTACACCACTATTCGAAATGGCCTGCGACCGGCAGTGGCAAGTCACCGCGAGTCGCTGGGTCTTTAGTTTAGTAAACGACCCTAAACACTAGGCGATAGAAAAACCGCCTCGTGTAATCGGTAGCGTTCTAATACGTGTTCCAGTTGCGGCAAAAATTGCGTTGGTTAGCGCCGGCGCAGCTGCTGGAACCCCAGGCTCTCCAAGGCCACCCGGTGGGTGGTTACTCTTTATAAAATGGACCGATTGCTTCGGGGTGTTTGCCATTCTTAGCATGTCATAACTTGGAAAATTCTGCTGTTCCACTTTGCCATCACGGAGAGTTATTTCTCCGAATACCGCCGCGGTCAGCGCAAAGATCACCGAGCCCTGGATTTGGGCCTCGGCTGAACTGGGGTTAATAAGCAGGCCACAATCGACTACCGAGGTCACGCGATCTATATTAATACGCTGCTCGGCATCCACACTGAGCTCCACAACCTGACCCACAATACTGCCAAAGCTGTTCACAATGGCTATCCCCTGCACATTTCCAGCTGCTGAAGGCTCACCCCAGTTCGATTCAAGCCGAAGACGCTCCAATACAGCCCTCTCACGTTCATCGGTTTTATGCATCAGCCTGAAGTCGAGTGGATCGACGTTCGCGCTATGGGCCATCTCATCGACAAAGCTTTCGTTGAAGAAACCCATTTGAGTAAAATCAACACTGCGCCACGCCCCGGTAGGAATAGGACTGGGGCTATTAACTCGGCTTATCTCTTTGTTTTCTACATCATATTGAAAATCGAATGCCCGCTCACTGTCCGGCATACCGGCTTCAGCATGGATATAAGAATGCGACATAGCCTCAATCTTATTGCCGTCTAAAGTACCCTTCATTCTGCTGACAATTGCTGGACGGTAGAAGTCATTACTCATGTCCTGCTCTCGGGACCACACCAGCTTTACCGGAACATCAACTTCCCGCGCCACCTTTACCGCCTGACTCACCACATCCGACCTTGAACGACGCCCGAACCCACCGCCCAAATAGCAATTGTGTAACGTGACGTCAGACAGCGGCATACCCAGTTCTGAAGCGGCTGCTTTTTTGGCATCGAGGGGATTTTGGTGTCCCACCCAAATGTCGCATTTGTCCGCCTGAACCCAAACCGTGCAATTCATCGGCTCCATAGCCGCATGTGCGAGATAGGGCACAGCATACTGGGCTACTATGGCATCCTCGGAATTTAGCAGGAGGCCGACATCACCCGTGCTATCCACTACTGTGCCAGACTGGGTGTCGAGTTCGTTTTCATGGGTTTGAAAAAGCGCTGAGCTGCTTAACTCCTGCTGCCCTCCTCCCCATTCAATATCCAGTTTCTCTAGCGCTCTGCTCGCCCCCCAATAACTGTCAGCGACCACCACCACCGCATCGCCAAGATTAATCATTTTGGTAATACCGGGCTGGCCGGCTAGCGTGCTCTCATCAACTGAGACGACTTTAGCATCCCTCACCGGCGCTTGTTTAATAGCCGCATACAGCATATTGGGCACCATCACATCCATACCAAACACAGCAGTACCATCGGTTTTTTCGGGGATATCTAGCCTGGGTTTGGCTTGGCCCACAATCGTGTATTGATCGAAGCTTTTGAGTGCCGGTTTTAATGGCGGGGTGTACTTTGCTGCCAGCGAAGAAAGCTCGCCAAAGGTTGCTGTGCGACTCGACGCATCATGATACACCACACTCTTTGAGACGCGCAGGGAGTCCATGGCAACGTCCCAACTTTCAGATGCAGAATGCAGCAACATGTCTTTGGCAGCAGCACCGGCCCGACGCATACCGTGAAAACCCGTATAACGAATCGCGGTACTACCGCCGGTTATTTGTCCGACGGCAACCTTGGAAATCTGCATAAAAGTAAAATCTAACAGTGGATAAACAAAAGCGGGAATGGAGGCGCCTTCACCCACAATATAGCCACGCCCGAGGTCACTGTTAACGTGGGCGTTGTCGGCCGGTGCCTGCTCGATAGACACGGTATCCCAATCTGCATCCATTTCCTCGGCTAACATTTGCGCCAAGCCGGTGCCAATACCCTGGCCCATTTCAGAGTGCGGAACTATCACAGTGAGTTGATTATCCGGCGTAATCTTAACCCAGGTATTCAACAATATTTCGGAGCCACTGACCGCCGCTGGGCTGGTCATCTTTAGCCTGTTGGGCGCGAGTGCCAACCCTAATGCTAAACCGCCACCCAACAAACCCGACGAAATAAGAAACGTTCTACGAGTCGCTTTACCAAACTTGGAACCAGGTTTCTTATCACCGCTCATACTAAAACCTCCCGACGTGCCGCCGCAGCGGCGTGAACCGCACTGCGTACTCGATCATAAGTGCCAC
>JBLHSI010000180.1:0-6157 GCA_047626655.1 Halioglobus sp. | reverse complement strand
GCGAACTGCCCTTCTCCGGTACACCTTCATTTTGCACGCTGTAGCTGGCAATTATTTCAACAGCACTGCGTAAGTATTGCGCCATTAAGTTCGACGCAAATGACCATTCTCGTTCTGCGGAGGCCTGTGGCATGTTCAGTTCGCGCTGCATATGCACCGGGATAAACGGGTTGGGCTTAGCGGCAGCTGGCCACCGACCTGCCTGCATCCCAACAATCCATAGATGGTCAAAATTCTGCCCGGCAGCTTCTAATATGCCCAGTACCTGTAAGTTGCTTTCGGGAGTTTGCGGCTGTGAGGTTGCTCCCGCGATGGCCCGACACAGCAATTGCAAGGCCTCCTCAAAGGTCATAGGAGCACACACTTGATCGAAAGCGGCAAATTGATCAAGAAACTCATACCAGCCCTTGAGTTGCTGGTATTCAATAGAATCCAGGGGCCCTTCTCCCGGCCAACCCCAAGCGTTTAGTGTGTCGCTGAATCGATCGACCCACTGCGACGGCAGCGCCTTACCTCGCAAATTTCGCTGACTGAAAAGCTCCAGCATAATACGCCCTATGTGCAATCCCTCTTGGCCCTGCTCGGACAAATCTTTATCATTTGGAACCGCGCTAGAGCGGCTCGCAAGATAACGCACTTCGCCGGCGTCTATTACTTGTTCGCCGCGATCAAATAACCGTCGGATGAATTTTATCGACGCGCTAGTGTTTGTGTCGCTGAGCGTCACAAAACGCGACCGCAGGAGCGCAACAATATCGGTGAGATCTACCCGTGATCGACTCATGCCCAAGATTCGAACCGCATCACGCACCAGAGGCACCCTATCCATAGAAATACCGGCCGAGAAATTCACGGGCAAACTGGTGTAGTTTGATCCCAGGCAATCAAATTCGCGGCGCAGCAGATACTCTAAAGACGACCTGTCGGACTGCATTTCGGGCAAGATAATTCCAACCGTCGCATTATCGGGCCTGTCAGAAATCGTTTTAGCCCACTGCGCTACCGCAGCTAATTCAGCGCGTTTGTCGGCATATTCACGAACCTTACATTCGCCAGCTTCGCCAAGTACAGCGAGGGTCACTGTACTTTCAGCGAGTGCATCAACAAGGGCACTGAGCAATGGGGGAATATCATCAAATCCAAACAGTGCAATTTTTTGTTTCGGTAACTTATGTGCGCAGCCTAAAAGTGCCTGCAAGCAATCAGAATTGGTTGTCATTTCAAGCGCCGCCAGCTTTTGGGTCAACAGCGCTTGCCAGGCAAAAAACGCCGAGCAATCCTCGTCGAATAGAAACTGTTGCCTGCATGCCGGCTGATTAATATCTACAGACCAGCGCAGTAGATTGTCGCGCGCCCGACTGGCGAGTGCGGCAGCGCCGGTTGGTCGAATCAGGGTGTAGCCTTGCGTTGCGGTTTGATGTTGCTCGATGACTTCCTGCCACAGTTCCTGTAATTGTGCGGGACTAGCTGGTAATAAGGGCGCTAGAAAACCTTCATCGACCGCATTATGCCACTGCTTAAGCAGCCATGACTCAAGTGGCGAAATAAGGGCCGACTGCCAGACGGTTAGCCCCTTTGATTGCTGAATGTGAGTCCACTGCTCGGTCAAGCCTCTGGCTAGCCGAAGATTTGGCGTTAACAAGGCATAACCGTCTGCCAGTAAGTTTTCCAATACGCCGTGGTCGATAACGTGTTGCGTTGCGGTATGCGGCAACGGTAGCTCCCATATCTTCAAGAGGTTAGGCGACACAAGAGGCAACTACACAAAGCCCGCTTGGTGCTATAGAATGTCGCGCCGAGCGGCATCCAAGACCTCGCACTCTATCAGGTAACAACGAATGAGCAACAATCAAATACACAACGTCAACGTTAACTCCCAAACGGTCTTAATAACACCTGAGGAACTGAAGCTCTCACTGCCTCTTAGCGACAAAGTGCGCGACACTGTCACCGAAAGCCGTCATGTCATTCAAAATATACTCAAAGGTACTGATCACCGTCTATTTGTTGTGGTCGGTCCTTGCTCTATACACGATACCGAGGCGGCCATGGAATATGCAAACCGGCTGCGGAAGCTCGCAGAAGAGCTTTCCGACACCCTGTACATCGTCATGCGAGTGTATTTTGAAAAGCCCAGGACAACAGTGGGCTGGAAAGGCTTGATCAATGACCCCCATCTCGACGACACGTTCAAAATCAGCGAGGGGCTCCAAATTGGCCGAAAGCTATTACTAGACATCCTGGAATTAGGTGTGCCGACCTCTACCGAGGCACTGGACCCTATCTCGCCGCAATACCTGCAAGACTTAATCAGTTGGTCTGCGATTGGTGCTAGAACCACTGAATCGCAAACACACCGGGAAATGGCCAGCGGTCTTTCATCTGCGGTAGGATTCAAAAACGGCACTGACGGCGGCCTAACCGTGGCCGTTAACGCCCTCAATTCTGTGGCAAACCCGCATCGATTCCTCGGTATTAATGGTCAGGGGCAAGTCTCGGTATTCACCACCAACGGTAATCCCTACGGCCATATCGTGTTGAGAGGTGGCAGCGGTGGGCCAAATTACGATTCGGTACATATCAAACTGTGTGAGGACGCGCTGGATAAAGCCGATCTTGAGCCGAATATTATGGTCGATTGCAGCCACGCGAATTCCAGCAAACAACCCGAATTACAGCCACTGGTAGTGGAAGATGTAGCCACTCAAATTCTCAATGGCAATAAGTCGATCACCAGTTTAATGATCGAGAGCCATCTAAATGCTGGCAATCAATCCATCCCTGCAGACCTAAGCCAATTGCAATACGGCGTATCGGTGACCGATGGTTGCATCGATTGGGCGACAACAGAGACTTGCCTGCGGCAATTGCGCGATACGCTAAAGACCACACTACCCCTGCGCCGATCGTCATAGCGCTCTTTTAGTAGTAAGCCTTTGATGTGTCGGTGTGGTCGGTAATATCGCGCACGCCCGTAAGCTGCGGTAGTTGCTCCAGCAGAGTCTTTTCAACGCCTCCCTTGAGTGTCTGATCAACCATGCCACAGCCCTGGCAGCCGCCGCCAAACTGTAAAATGGCCACCATGTCTTCTGTCAGCTCGACCAAGCTCACTTCGCCGCCATGAGAAGCCAAGGCGGGATTCACTTCATTATATAAGAGGTAGTTAATGCGATCCTCTAATGGGCTGTCTTCACTCACACGAGGAAGCTTCGCATTGGGTGCTTTAATGGTGAGCTGCCCGCCCATGCGATCTTTCGAATAATCGACCAATGCATCTTCGAGAAACGGAATACTGCGCTCTTCAAAGTAGGCCGTAAAAGCTTCATAGTCGAAGGTTGTATCGCTTTCCTGTAGATCACCTTTCCGGCAGTAGGCAATACACGTCTCTGCTTTGGAGGTGCCGGGTTGGTTAATAAATACACGTACTCCGAGCGCGTCCTCTTGCTTTTCTAGCAGCTCGCCCAAGTATGCTTGGGCCGATTCAGTGATGGTAACGTTCATGTTGAACCTCTGATAATTCCAATTCTGACTAAAACACTCAAGTATTCTAGCAATAAGTGGCAGCCAACGCGATATGTGAATGAATTACGCGGCAAACACGCTCAATTATCTGATAAAATACCGCGCTTTAGCGATATTACACAGGAAAATTCAACAATGAGCGTCACTCCCACTAGCCTATGCCCTCTCGAGATTGCTCTGCAGCAACGGATCCTCGTTATCGATGGCGCTACTGGCACCATGGTTCAGGCCAGGGATTTAGTCGAGGCCGACTATCGCGGAGACATCTTCCTTGCTCACCCTATCGATTTAAAGGGAAACAATGACCTGTTATCCCTCACGCGACCCGATGTGGTGGCGAGCATTCATCGCGAATTTTTAGAAGCCGGCGCCGACATTATCGAAACCAACACTTTTAACGCTACCGCCGTGGCACAGGGCGATTATGATTTATCTGATCAAGCATCGGCCATCAACCTAGCTGCGGCCAAGATTGCCCGACAGTGTGCCGACAAAATGACCGCAGAAACGCCCGACAAGCCCCGTTTTGTCGCCGGCGTGCTTGGACCAACTCCTCGTACCGCGTCACTGTCTCCCGACGTCAACGACCCCGGTGCCCGCAACATCACTTTTGACACTCTCTGCGAAGGTTATGTCGAAGCCTGCGAAGCATTAATGGACGGCAATGTTGATCTTCTGATGATCGAAACTATTTTTGACACATTAAATGCAAAAGCGGCTATTGCCGCTGTGCTCGATGTATTTCGACGCAGAGAGACCAAACTACCCATCATGATTTCGGTGACATTCCCCGATATTAGCGGACGCGTGCTATCCGGGCAAAATCCAGAGGCTTTTTGGAACTCTATCGCACACGCCAAACCGTTAATCGTAGGCACAAACTGTGGCCGCCGGTTTAAGGAAATCAGGCCATTTGTAGAAGATCTCGCAAATGCCAGCAATTGCTATTTCAGCGGCCATTTCAATGCGGGATTACCCAACGCATTTGGCGAATACGATGAATCGCCCGAAGATATGTACGAAGACTTGGGAGAATTCGCCCAGCGCGGCTTCCTCAACCTTGCAGGAGGTTGTTGTGGCACCACACCAGCGCATATCAAAGCGATTGCCAGCGCTGTTGAGGGCGTAGATATTCGTCCCAAGCCAAGCCCCAAGGAGGGATGTCGACTCAGCGGCCTCGAGGCCTTTAATATTCTGGAAGACAGTTTATTTGTCAATATCGGCGAGCGCTGCAACGTGACAGGGTCGGCCGTGTTCAAACGACTGATTCTCGCCGGCGATTACGAAGCGGCACTCACTGTGGCACTCACTCAGGTTGAGGACGGCGCCCAGATTATCGATATCAACATGGACGAAGGCATGCTCGATGCCAAAAAGGCCATGGTGACTTTCCTCAATTTAATAGCCTCGGAACCAGAGATTACTAAGATCCCAATTATGGTCGACTCATCCAAGTGGGACGTGATTGAAGCGGGATTGAAGTGTATCCAGGGCAAGGCTGTGGTTAATTCAATTAGCCTCAAGGAAGGCGAAGAGGAATTCCTTGATAAGGCACGCCTCTGTCAGCGCTATGGTGCGGCGGTAGTTGTTATGGCGTTTGATGAAGACGGGCAGGCAGATACCCAAGCCAGGAAACAAGAAATATGTGAACGGTCCTATCGCGTGTTAGTTGATAAACTAGACTTTACGCCAGAAGATATTATCTTTGACCCCAACATTTTTGCTGTTGCTACCGGTATTGAAGAGCACAACAACTATGCGGTGGACTTTATCGAAGCAACCCGCTATATCAAACAAAACCTGCCTGGCGCGCTAGTCAGCGGCGGTGTCAGTAATGTGTCGTTTTCCTTTAGGGGTAACAACACTTTGCGCGAAGCCATTCACTCGGTCTTCCTTTACCACGCCATTAAAGCCGGCATGGATATGGGTATCGTTAATGCCGGACAACTCGCGATTTATGACGACCTCCCCACCAAACTGCGAGATGCGGTTGAAGATGTCATTCTCAACCGACGCGAAGACAGTACGGAGCGCCTTCTAGATCTGGCCGAAGAGTATAAAGGGGGTGGCGGCGCCAAGCGTGTTGAAGATCTCAGCTGGAGAGAACAGCCTGTCGCGAAGCGCATTGAACACGCTTTGGTTAAAGGCATCAATACCTGGATCGTCGGAGATGCTGAAGAGGCACGCCTATTGTTTGACCGGCCTATAGAAGTTATTGAGGGCCCACTGATGGACGGCATGAACGTCGTCGGTGACTTATTTGGCGACGGTAAGATGTTCCTTCCGCAAGTCGTAAAAAGTGCTCGTGTAATGAAACAAGCGGTAGCGCACTTACAGCCTTTTATTGAAGAAGCTAAGGAAACAGGCAATACAGCTAATGGCAAGATATTGATGGCCACGGTCAAGGGTGATGTCCACGATATAGGTAAAAATATCGTCGGCGTGGTTTTACAATGCAATAACTACGAAGTTGTTGACCTGGGCGTGATGGTCTCGTGTGACGAAATCTTGCGTGTCGCACGCGAAGAGAACGTTGATATTATTGGCTTGAGTGGACTTATCACTCCCTCGCTAGAAGAAATGAGTCATGTCGCAGCAGAAATGCAACGGCTAGACTTTTCTGTGCCTTTGATGA